>NZ_JBKHDN010000057.1:0-14448 GCF_046541315.1 Halochromatium sp.
GCGCGTTTGGCCGTCCTCTGTTTGGCGCTCGCGGCGGCCCCGGTTCTGGCCACCGCCGCCGAGGAGGTCAACCTCTACTCGGCGCGCAAGGAGGCCTTGATCAAACCGCTGCTCGATCGCTTCACCGCTGAAACCGGGATCGAGGTCAACCTGGTCACCGGCAAGGCCGACGCCTTGTTGCAGCGACTCCAGAGCGAGGGCCGCAACAGCCCGGCCGATGTGCTGCTGACCGTCGATGCCGGCAATCTGCACCGCGCCAAGGCCGCCGGCCTGACCCAGGCCTTCGTCTCCGAGACCATCGCCGAGGCCGTGCCGAAGACCTATCGCGACCCCGAGGGCCACTGGGTCGGCCTTTCATTGCGCGCGCGGCCGATCATGTATGTCAAGGGCGAGGTCGATCCGGCCGAACTCTCGACCTACGAGGCGCTCGCCAACGAGCAATGGCGGGAACGCATCTGCATCCGCTCCTCGAGCAATGTCTACAACCAGTCACTGGTCGCCTCGATCATCGCCGCCAACGGCAGCGAGGCGGCCCAAGACTGGGCCGAGGCCATTGTCGCCAATATGGCCCGGCCACCCAAGGGCGGCGATCGCGACCAAATCAAGGCGGCGGCAGCGGGTCAATGCGATATCGCCATTGCCAATACCTATTATCTCGCCGGAATGCTGACCTCCGATGATCCAGGCGAAAAGGAACCCGCCGAGAAGATCGCCGTGTTCTGGCCCAACCAGCCCGGCGCCGGCGACGGCCGTGGCACCCATGTCAATGTCAGTGGCGCCGCGATGACCGCCGCCGCCGAGCACCCCGAGGCCGCCGTCGCACTGATCGAGTTCCTCGTCAGCCCGGAGGCGCAAGCCTGGTATGCCGAGGTCAACGGCGAGTATCCGGTGCGCGAAGGCGTCGAGATCAGCCCGGTGCTGGCCGCATGGGGGCGTTTCGAGGCCGACGATCTGGAGTTGAGCGAACTCGGCGAGCTGAACGGCGCGGCCCTGATGCTGATGGATCGGGCTGGCTGGAGGTAACTGGGGAGGCGATCGCAAAATGGGATCGGAGCGGATGTCGCGAGCGCTCATGACGCTTATGATAGGCACTCACCCCCACCCCGAGGGCCCCCTTGTCCGTGCGTTCGCTCCGCTCCACCTTCGCCCTGCTGACCGCGCCGACCTCGGCGCTGGTCGGGTCCGACACCTTCGTCGCGCGGGCCTGGCTGCGCGCCTGGCCCTGGCTCCTGATCCTGGTCGCCACGGTGCTGGCATTGCCGATCCTGATCGTGGTCGGCTTCCTGTTCGTCCCCGCGTTCGAGGTCTGGGGCCATCTGTTCGACACGGTCCTGGCCGACTATGTGAGCAACTCGCTGCTGCTCATGCTCGTGGTCGCGATCGGCACCCTGGTCGGCGGAGTCGGCAGCGCCTGGCTGACGAGTATGTGCCGGTTTCCCGGCCGCGGCGTCTTCGAATGGGCGCTGCTGCTGCCGATGGCGATGCCAGCCTACATCATCGCCTACACCTACACCGGCCTGCTGGATTTCGCCGGCCCGGTGCAGAGCGGCCTGCGCGCGCTGACCGGCTGGGGCTGGGGCGAGTATTGGTTTCCGCAGGTGCGTTCCCTGCCCGGCGCGGCGATCATGCTGTCGCTGGTGCTCTACCCCTATGTCTATCTGCTCGCGCGCGCGGCCTTCCTGAGCCAGTCGCTGTGCGTGCTCGATGTGAGCCGGACCCTCGGCAACGGTCCCTGGCGCACCTTCTTCACGGTGGCATTGCCGCTGGCGCGCCCGGCGATCGTCGCCGGCCTCTCGCTGGCGCTGATGGAGACGCTCGCCGACTACGGCACCGTTGAGTATTTCGGCGTCTCCACCTTTACCACCGGCATCTTTCGCACCTGGTTCGGGCTCGGCAATCCGGCCGCCGCCGCCCAGCTCTCGGCCATGCTGCTCGGCTTCGTGTTCCTGCTCATCCTGCTCGAGCATCACTCGCGCGGCGCGGCACGCTATCACGATACCAGCCAGCGGCGGCAGTCGCTCCGACGCCTGCCGCTGCACGGCTGGCAGGCGGCAGCGGCGGTCGGCTTTTGCCTGGCCCCGCTCATCCTCGGCTTCCTGCTGCCGGCCGGGCAGTTATCGATCTGGGCGATCACCGTCTCCCAGCAGCGCCTCGATCTGGAATTCATCGGCTTAGCGCTGAACAGCCTCGCGCTTGCCGCCAGCGCGGCGGTGCTGGCACTGGCGCTGGCGTTGTTACTCGGTTATGGCCGCCGGCTGCTGCCGACGCGCCCGGTGCGCATCGCGGTGCGCACCGCCGGCATGGGCTACGCGGTCCCCGGCACCGTCATCGCGGTGGGCGTGATGATCTCGTTCGCGTGGACCGATAACAGTCTCGACGGTTGGATGCGGGCGAGCTTCGGGGTTTCCACCGGCTTGCTGCTGAGCGGCTCGCTGGTAGCGCTGCTCTTCGCCTATCTGGTGCGCTTCCTGGCGGTCTCCTTGCAAACGGTCGAATCGGGCCTGAGCAAGATCCGTCCCTCGCTGGACGAGGCCGGACGCTCGCTCGGGCTCAAGCCGGGCCAGGTGCTGCACGAGATCCACATGCCGATGCTGAAAGGCAGTCTGCTCACCGCCCTGCTGCTGGTGTTCGTCGATGTCCTCAAGGAGCTGCCGGCGACCCTGATCCTGCGCCCGTTCAACTTCAACACGCTGGCCGTGCGCGCCTACGAGCTGGCCTCCGACGAGCGTCTGGCCGATTCCGCGCCGGCGGCCTTGACCATCGTCGCCGCCGGCCTGATCCCGGTGATCATCCTCAGCCGCTCGATCACCCGCTCGCGCGCGAGCCGGTAACCGGCCGTCGGCACTGCATGCCCCTCCCGACCATGACCAATCGCTTCAACGCCAAACCGCCCGCCCGCCTGGAATTGCGCGGGGTCGATGTCGCCTACGGCGAGACCACTGTGGTCAGCGATGTCGATGTCCTCCTCGAGGATGGCACCATCGGCTGTCTGCTCGGCCCCAGCGGCTGCGGCAAGACCACGCTGTTGCGCGCCATCGCCGGCTTCGAGCCAGTGACGCGCGGCAGCATCCTGATCCGTGGCCATCGCATCTCCGAGCCGGACTGGACGCTCGCGCCCGAGCATCGCCATATCGGCATGGTGTTCCAGGACTTCGCCCTGTTTCCGCATCTCTCGGTGGCTGGCAACATCGGCTTCGGCCTGCGCACGTTCAGCGCGCCGCGCCGCCAAACCCGGGTCGACGAACTGCTGGAACTGGTCGGGCTGAGCGAGGCCGCCGACATCTATCCGCACGAACTCTCGGGCGGCATGCAGCAGCGGGTCGCGCTGGCGCGGGCGATGGCGCCGCGTCCGGACATCCTCTTGCTCGACGAGCCGTTCTCGAGCATGGACGCGGAGCTGCGCGAACAACTCGCGCGCGAGGTGCGCGCGCTGCTCAAGCGCGAGGCGATCACCGCCATCCTGGTGACGCATGATCAGTTCGAGGCCTTCGCCATCGCCGACCAGATCGGCGTGCTCGATCAAGGCCGGATGCGCCAATGGGGCACCGGCTTCGAGCTGTATCACCAACCGGCGGATCGCTTCATCGCCGATTTCATCGGCCATGGCGTGCTCTTGCCGGCGACGGTGATGAACTCCGGGCAGTTGCGCACCGAACTCGGCCGGGTCGATGCGCCCTTGTCGGCGACTCTCGAGGCCGGGAGCGAGGTCGAGGTCCTGATCCGCCCGCACGATATCCTCTACGACGAAGACAGCCCGCGCGAGGCGACGATCATCGCACGCGCCTTCCGCGGCGCCGAATTCCTCTACACGCTGCGACTCGATAGCGGCACCGAGGTGCTATGCCTGGTGCCGAGCCATCACTGCCATGAGGTTGGCGAGCGCATCGGGTTCCAGTTGCAGGCCGAGCATCTGGTGGTTTTCACGAAGGGCGATGCGGGCTGAGGCCGCCGTGGCGGTCAACCAGCGCCGCCAAACAGCGCCGTCAACCAGGGCCGTCAACCGGGGCGCGCAGATTCTCGCTGATCAGGGCCAGTATCAGGGCTTGTCATCGTCGCTGGCCTGAGCGTCGTCGCCGTCATGACCGGGTTTGCGCATGATCGCGGGACCTGGCGAGGGGCCCTCGCCATCGCGAAACAGCCAGACGAAGATCGCGATCATGGCGACGAAGGAGGCGGCGAGAAAGACATTGGTCCAAAACATAGTGCTTGCATCGGGGTTGCTGTCGAATGGGAGGTCGAGCCACGCCGAAGCGCGGCCCTCGGTAGAGACGGGCGGCGGGATTGGTTGATATTTATCAAACCGTTTTCGTGCGGTTTTTCGATAATAGCCAGATGCGGATGCCAGTCCAACCCCCACGCTCGCCGCTGCGGTCAGACCCGGCACGCTCAGCGCCGTCGCGCCCGGCCACGCAGGCCGCCATGCGTCCGGTCAACAAGGGGCCTCGCATCCGGCGGGAAAAGCGCGCCATCGCCGCGATGTTCGCCATCTACTGCCAGGATCATCATACGCTTGGCCGCAAGGGTCCGCTCTGCGGCGAGTGCGACCGGCTGCTGCGCTCTGTGCATCGGCGGCTCGATCACTGCGTGTTCGGCGACCTCAAGTCCCCCTGCGCTCAGTGCGCGGTGGACTGCTACAGCAAGAGCCAGCGGCCAGCGATCCTCGCGGTCATCGATTATGCCGGGCCCCGCCTGCGCTGGCGCTACCCGGCGCTCGCGTTCTCGCGCCTGCTCGACAAGCTACGCGCCCGCTAAGGCGCTGTCCATCGTCCCCTGCGTCCCGATTCGACAGCCGCTGAGGCGATTTCCGGCAATCGCCTTAGGCGCGGATCGCGTTGCCCGCGCGCAAGCGGTCGCACTCAACCGAGCGGGGCGACGCCGAACAGCGCCCGATGCAGCCAGAACAGGAACAGCAGGTACAGCACCAGCCCGCCGCCGAGCGCGATGCCGTCGTTGAGGCGGCCGCCGGGCGCGCCGGGCACGGCGATCGGCGCGCGCCGCTTCAGCGAGATGCGATCGGCCACCGCCCACGCCAGAAAGCCGCCGAACAGCAGCAGATCGGCCAGGGTTCCGTTCGCCAGCAGATGGGCGAATGCCCAGATCTTGACCGCCAGCAGCATCGGATGCTTGGTCGCGCGCTGGATGCGGCCCGGCAGGTAGGTCGCCAGCAGCAGCACGAATACCGGCAGCATCAGCAACAGCGTGATGTGGCGCATCCAGACCGGCGCCTGGTAGAGCACGATCGCGCCGCTGTCGCGCGCCTCGCCATAACCGTTGACGATCAACACCAGGCCGAGCAGCGCGATCAGCCCGTAGATGGATTTCCAGGCCACCAGCCCGAGCCGGGTCGCCATGCGATCGCGCCACTCGGCATCGATGATCGCCACTGAGTGCACGCCGAGGAAGAGGATCAATCCGATGATGAGCCAGAGCATGATAAGAGGTCTCGCGTGTTGATGAAGTAAGCCGTTCCGTTGAGCACCGAATGCGCTGGCACCCTGGCACTGACGTCGCCTTGCCAAGCCCGCTTCGGTGCTAGAGTAACGCATTACGGGCGAGCACCGCGCCGCCACCCGCTCCGCCCGCGCAACCGACAGGATCCGTTCCCGCATGACCGAGACTTCACTCACCCTGCATGAACTCGATCAGCTCCCCGCCGGGCTGCTTGAGCTCAACAGCATCGACCTCAACACGCGGCTGCCGGGGCCGACGCTGATCCATCTCGCCGGTGAGCGCGAGCCGGCGCTGTTCGTGTCGGCGTTGATGCACGGCAACGAGCCGGTCGGCTGGGACGCGGTGCGGCTCTTACTCGGCCAGTATCGCGAGCGCCACGGACAGTTGCGCCTGCCGCGTTCGCTGAGCCTGTTCATCGGTAATGTCCAGGCCGCCGCAGCCAATGCGCGGCATCTGCCGGATCAGCCCGATTTCAACCGCGTCTGGCCGGGCACCGAGGAACCCGCCTCGCCGGCGCGAGCGCTGATGGCCGAGGTGGTTGCCATCATGCAGCGGCGCGGGCTGTTCGCCAGCATCGATCTGCACAACAACACCGGCAGCAATCCGCATTACGCCTGCATCAACCGCATCGACAATCGCTTTCTGCACCTAGCGCGCCTGTTCGCGCGCACGGTGGTGTATTTCGTGCGGCCCACAGGCGTGCAGTCGCAGGCCATGGCGCAGCTCTGCCCGGCGGTGACGCTCGAATGCGGGCGGGTCGGCGATCGTCTCGGCATCGAACACGCGCGCGCATTCATCGATGCCTGCCTGCATCTGCGCGAGCTGCCCGACCACGCCCTGCCGGCGCAGGATCTCGATCTCTTCCATACCGTCGCGCGGGTGACGATCCCGGAACAGGTCAGCTTCGGCTTTCCGCCGCACGAGGCCGAGTTGGTGCTGTCGCCGGAACTCGAGCGCTTCAACTTTCGCGAGCTACCGCCCGGCACCGCCTTTGCGCGGGCACGCCCGGGGGCGCGGATCGAGGTGCGCGACGAGCACGGTCGCAACGTCACCGATCAGTTCTTCCGCATCGAGCAAGACGAGCTGAAACTCCAGGTGCCGGCGATGCCGTCGATGCTGACCGCCGATGCCACGGTGATCCGACAAGATTGTCTCTGCTATCTGATGGAGCGCTACCACCAGCATATCCCGCCGCGTCACTGAGGCGGCGACCGGCGCCGCGCTCACTCGGCGACCACCGCCACCGGACCTTCCGCGAGTGTATCGCTGCCATGGCGCAGAAAAGCGGCGGCGCGATAGAGGCCGACTAGGGTCTTGGCATCGGTGATGATGCCGTTCAGGCACCAGTCGAGCACCTGATCGAGCGCGATCCAGTGTACCTCGATGATCTCGTCGACATCGTGGCCGAGATTGACCTCGCTCAGACCGCGCGCGAGGAACAGATGGATGACCTCGGCAAAGACGCCCGGCGAGCTGTGCAGGCAACCGAGCGAATCCCAGGTCGCCGCCATCAAGCCGGCTTCCTCGGCGAGTTCACGCTCGGCGGTGACCGCCGGCCCCTCGCCGGGATCGCGCTTGCCGGCGGGAAGCTCCCACAGCCAGCCGCCGGCGACATGCCGGAACTGCCGCAGCAGGCAGACGCGGCGGCGGTCATCGATTGCCACCGCCGCCGCCCCGCCCGGATGGCGCACGACCTCCAGATCGACATAGCGACCATTGGGGAGGCGAACCTGTTCCACGCTGACATCGATGACCTTGCCTTGAAACACCCGGCGTCGGCTCTTGTCAGCAACAGGGGTAGCCGCAGGGTCGGCGGCATGCTCGGTGGGTTCGTCGGCGCTCAATCTCTGATCCTGTCCTAAGAAGCAACGCATCCAAGCATTCAGGATATTACCAGCCGATCGCTCCAGGTAAAGGCCAAAGGTCGACCAAGTGGCCGGTCGCGGTCACGAGATCGTCATCGCACCGACATAGAATACCGTGCATCCTTGAGTCTCAATGCCGCAGGATCCCCCATGCCAACCATCATGATCGTCGATGATGAGCCCGATATTCGCGAGGTCATCCGCTTCGCGCTCGAGGAAGGCGGCTTTCGCGTCCTCGAGGCTGGCCATGCCGACGAGGCCCGCAAGCTGCTCGCCGAACAACCCGACCTGATGCTGCTCGACTGGATGCTGCCGGGCCGCTCCGGACTCGAACTCGCCGCCCAGCTCAAGCACAGCCCGAAGACGCGCCACATGCCGATCATCATGATCAGCGCCCGTGGCGAGGAAGAAGACCGCGTCAAAGGGCTGGATACCGGCGCCGATGATTACATCACCAAGCCCTTCTCGCCGCGCGAGATGGTGGCGCGCGTGAAAGCCGTGTTGCGCCGCAGCAAGACCAACGAGGTCCGCGATCAGACCGAGATCGGCGGTCTGACCATCGACAACGTCAGCCATCGCGTCAGCGCCAATGGCATCGCGATCGATATCGCCCCGACCGAATATCGGCTGCTGCACTTCTTCATGACCCATGCCGATCGCGCCTTCAACCGTTCGCAGCTCCTCGATCAAGTCTGGGGCGATCAGGTCTATGTCGAGGAGCGCACCGTCGATGTCCATGTCCGCCGGCTGCGCAAGGCGCTCGAGAAGACCGGCCACGAACATCTGCTGCAAACGGTGCGTGGTGTCGGCTACCGTTTCTCGGACAAATGATGCGCTGGGGTTCGGTTTACGAGCTGGGATGGATCACGCTGGCCGCGCTGGCCGCAGTGGCGTTGACCGGCATCGGGCTGGGCTGGGCCGAGGCGACGCTGCTCGTGCTGTGCCCGCTGCTGGCGCGACATGCGTGGCATCTGATACGCCTGGCGCGACTGATCCGCCGCCAACATCGTCTGGTCCCACCCTTCCCGAAGGGGATCTGGGGCGACATCTACCGCGCCATCGGCCAATACCAGCAACGCGGTCGCAAGGGACGCAAGCGGCAACTGCGCTTCTTTCGGCGCTTTCGCGAGGCCGCCAACTCGGTGCCCGATGCGCTGGTGGTACTGGACAAGAACCGCCGCATCGAATGGGCCAACCCGGCCGCGCAGGTGCTGATGAACCTGTCCTGGCCGCGCGACGAAGGCAAACCGTTGCTCGAGGTCTTCACGCATCCGGAACTCGCCGACTATATCTGCGCCGGCGAGTATGCCCGTCCGCTCGAGGTGGCCCCGGCCCATAACCGCTCGCTCATGCTCAGCATCCGCGTCGCCCCGTTCGGCGAGCGCAAGAAGCAACGCCTGATAGTCGGGCGCGATATCACCAAGATCTTCCACCTGAACCTGATCCGGCGCGACTTCGTCGCCAACGCCTCGCACGAGTTGCGCACGCCCTTGACGGTGATCACCGGCTTCCTGGAGACGCTGATCGATTCGGCCCAGACGCCCTCGAACCATCGCCGGCCACTCAACCTGATGCAACATCAGGCCGAGCGCATGCGCAGTATCATCGAGGATCTGCTGACCCTGTCACGGTTGGAGATGGACGAGCACGCGATCGATATCGCCCCGGTCGATGTCCCTTGCGAGCTGGAACAGATCGTCGCCGACGCCTCCGCGCTCAGCGGCGGGCGCCACCGCTTCAGCATCGATATCGACAGCGATCTGATGCTGCTCGGCAAGGATAGCGAGCTGCGCAGCGCCTTCTCCAACCTGCTCTTCAATGCGGTGAAGCACACGCCGCCCGGCAGCCACATCCAGCTGGTCTGGGCGTCCACCGCCAGCGGACCGATCTTCCTGGTCGAGGACGATGGCCCGGGAATCGAGCCTGAGCATATCCCGCGCCTGACCGAACGTTTCTATCGGGTGGACAAGGCGCGTTCCCGCGCCTCGGGGGGCACCGGGCTAGGTCTGGCGATCGTCAAGCATGTCTTGAGTCGCCACGACGCGCGCTTGGCGGTGGCGAGCGAGCCCGGTCAGGGCAGCACCTTTACCTGCCATTTTCCGCCCGGCATCGCGCTGACCGCCTCCCAGCTCGAGCGCCGCCGCCTTCGGGCGGCGACATCCGCATAGCCTGTCGCCCCGATGCACCCGATGCACCCGATGCACGGATGCGACGATCGCGTCGAGCCGTCCTCCCCGCGCCACCGCGCGCCCCGCCTCGAGCGCGGTTCCCCGCCACTCGCCACTCGCCACTCGCCTCTCGGGGCTTAGGCCGACTGCTGCTCGGGGGTCAGGGTCTTGATCGACAGGGCATGGAGTTCGCCAGAGGCGATCTGCGCGCGCACCGTGTCCATCACCAACCGCTGCTTCTTGATCGGGGTCAGGCCGGCGAAGGCCGCACTGACCACCACGGCCTCGAAGTGGCTGCCATCGCCGGTGACCTCGACCTCGGCTTGCGGAAGGCCATTGCGGATCAATTCTGCGACTGCTTCGGTTTCCATCGTCTTGACTGCTCGCTGATCGGTGGGCCGGTCGGCCCGGTTCTCACTGGTGTCGGCAATCTTGGGCTGGTCGCGCCTTGATCCAAGCGCGGGAAGAACGCCAGCAGCCCAGAAGCGCGCGGACGTCCGGCACGCGGCGCTTCAGCCCTCGAGGCCCTCCATGCGGATGCGCACCACCGCGCCGACACTGCCGTCGAAGGACTCGATGCGCGCGATGGCGCGATCCATCGCCGCCTCCTCGATGCGATGGGTGAGCATGATCAGCGGTACCGAGGTCTCGCCGGCCGCCGGTTCCTTCTGCTTGATCGCCTCGATACTGATGCCCTCCTCGCTCAGGATGCCAGCGATGGCGGCCATCACGCCGGGCCGATCGAGCGCGGTGATGCGCAGATAGTAAGCGGTCTCGACCGCCGCGATCGGCAGCACCGGGGTATCGGCGAGTTCATCGGGCTGGAACGCCAGATGCGGCACGCGATTGGTCGGGTCGGTGGTCAGCGCGCGCACCAGATCGACGACATCGGCGACCACCGCCGAGGCGGTCGGCAAGGCGCCGGCGCCGGCGCCGTAGTAGAGCGTCGGTCCGACCGCGTCGCCCTTGACCAGGACCGCGTTCATCACCCCATCGACATTGGCGATCAGCCGCCGGTGCGGGATCAGCGTCGGATGCACGCGCATCTCGATGCCGGCCGCGGTGCGCCGGGTGATGCCGAGATGCTTGATGCGATAGCCAAGCTCGGCGGCAAAGGCGACATCCTGCGGCTCGATCTGCGAGATGCCCTCGGTGAAGGTCTTGTCGAATTGCAGCGGAATGCCGAAGGCGAGCGAGCCGAGGATGGTCAGCTTGTGCGCGGCATCGATGCCCTCGACATCGAAGGTCGGATCGGCCTCGGCGTAGCCGAGCGCCTGCGCCTCGGCGAGCACCTCGGCAAAGGCCCGGCCCTTGTCGCGCATCTCGCTGAGGATGAAATTGCCGGTGCCGTTGATGATGCCGGCGATCCACTCGATCCGATTCGCGGCCAGGCCTTCCCGCAGCGCCTTGATGATCGGGATACCGCCGGCGACCGCGGCCTCGAACGCAACCATCACGCCCTTGGCCTGAGCGGCGGCGAAGATCTCGTTGCCATGCAGCGCGATCAGCGCCTTGTTGGCGGTGACCACGTGCTTGCCGTTGGCGATCGCCCGCAGCACCAGCTCGCGCGCTGGCGAGTAGCCGCCGATGAGTTCGATGACGATATCGACCTCGGGATCATCGACCACGGCGAAGGCATCGTCGCTGATGCGATCGATCCGCTCTAGCCCCTCGATGCGCGCTGGATCGTACTGGCGCGCGGCGGCATGCGTGATGCGGATGGCACGCCCGGCACGACGCGCGATCTCGTTGGCGTTACGCGTCAGGACGGTGACACTGCCACCGCCGACGGTTCCCAATCCCAGCAGACCGATCTTGACCGGTTCCATAGGCTCTCCTCAGTTCTCGACACTGCTTACGGCGACACCGCGCGCATGAAAGACATCGGTTGAGCAGCGCCGACCGGGGGCCCGCTGCTTGGGGTGTCGATCGCCCGGACGGCGATCGCCAAGCCCCCAGGGATCGGGTTCACGGCGTCCCCAAGCAGCGGGCCCCCGGTCGGCGCTGCGGCGGTCAGGCTCAAGCGACTACCCCGCCCGCGCATCCTCGCGGAACATCTGCTTGATGCCGCGCACCGCCTGACGGGTGCGATGCTCGTTCTCGATCAGGCTGAAGCGCACGTGATCATCGCCATAATCGCCAAAGCCAACCCCGGGCGAGACCGCCACCTTGGCATCGCGCAGCAGCTTCTTCGAGAACTCGAGCGAACCCATCGCGCGATAGGACTCGGGGATGCGCGCCCAGACGAACATGGTCGCCTTCGGCCGTTCGACCGGCCAGCCGGCATCGTTGAGCCCATCGCAGAGGCAGTCGCGACGGCCCTGGTACATGTCGCGGATCTCGGCGACGCAGTCCTGCGGCGACTCCAGGGCATGGATCGCCGCGACCTGGATCGGCGTGAAGGTGCCATAGTCCAGGTACGACTTGATCCGCGCCAGCGCCGCGATCAACTGCGGATTGCCGCACATGAAGCCAATCCGCCAGCCCGGCATGTTGTAGCTCTTCGACATCGAGAAGAACTCGACCGCGATGTCCTTGGCCCCCGGCACCTGCAGCACCGACGGGGCCTGGTAGCCGTCGAAGACGATATCGGCGTAGGCGATGTCGTGCACCACCCAAATCCCATGTTCGCGCGCGATCTCGACCACCTGCTCGAAGAACGGCAGCTCGACGCACTGGGTGGTCGGGTTGCCGGGGAAGTTCAGCACCAGCATCTTCGGCCGCGGCCAGGAATCCAGGATCGCGCGGCGCAACTCCTCGAAGAAGTCGACCTCGGGCGTCAACTGGACATGGCGCACATCGGCACCGGCGATGATGAAGCCATAGGGATGGATCGGATAGGCCGGATTCGGCACCAACACCGTGTCGCCCGCGCCCATGGTGGCGAGCGCCAGGTGCGCCAGGCCTTCCTTGGAGCCGATGGTGACGATCGCCTCGCTATCCGGGTCCAGCTCGACATCGAAACGATCCAGATACCAGCGCGAGATCGCCCGGCGCAGGCGCGGGATGCCGCGCGAGACCGAATAACGATGGGTATCGCGTCGCTGCGCGGCCTCGACGAGCTTGTCGACGATGTGCTGCGGCGTCGGCTGATCCGGATTGCCCATGCCGAAGTCGATGATATCTTCGCCCCGCGCTCGGGCCGCGGCCTTCAACTCATTGACAATATTGAAGACATAGGGCGGAAGCCGCTCGATACGGCGGAAACTCGGCTGCGGGGCGACCACGGAGACCTCGGGGATGAGATGGGGGAAACAACCCTAGAGTGTACCGCCGACGCGAGCGGATCAAAAGCGAACCGCGTCGAACCGGTCGCCGCTCGACCTCGGGGACGAGGCCAGGGAGCAAACGACGGCTCGCGCCGGGGAGATCCTCTCCAGGGAGATCTTCTCCGGAGAGATCCTCCCGGACAGCCTGTTGTGGGGGCAAGACGAGCCCCATCTCCGGCGGCTCGGGGTGGCGCTTGAACCGTTCCAGGCTTGCCCTGGCCTCGGCAAGCGCCGACCTTACTCAGCAACCCACTCGCAAACAACGTCGACAGAACCAGGAGTCAGGCATGGCGCTACGCATCAAGAGCCATTGGTGGAACGACGAGAACCAACGCTCGCTTGGCGAGATCGGCGGCGCCCTGGCCTTCATCGCCTGGCGCATCGCCGTCGACAAGGCGATCTCGCTGCATTGCGAGCGCTTCGTCTACCGCGACGATGCGCAGCGTCTGGAGGTGATCCAGGAGTATCTGGTCTTTCTGATCCAGATCGCCGATCGCCTCAGCCATGCTCTGCTCGATGATACGCAGCGACGCGATCTGATCACGGCCTTCGCCAAGAAACTCGTCGAGCATGTGCAGGACAACAGCCAAGATCTGCTCGGCGCGGGCGACTACGGTTCGCCGTTCCTGCAGCGGCTGAACGCCCGTTCCGAGGAGTACGCCGAGTTCCAGCTCGATGACGAAGGCCCCAGCTACCCCTTCCTGCGCCATCTCGGCTTCGAGATCCAACAACTGATGGGCGAGCAAGACGAGAACCGCTGGGTCATCGATCAGGTGATGGACAAGGATGGCTGGGACGCCTACAAGCGCTTCGCCAAGGCCTTCCGGGACCTGTTCGAATGAGCGCCTTCCTTGCGCGCGAACGGATGCGCCTGAGCGTGAGTCTCGCTGTGGACTGGAAATCCAGGTGTCGCGGCGCTAACTTTATGCTATGGTCGCGCCGGTTAAGGAGAGTCCCCATGCAGCGCCACCGCACCACCCCTTGCGCGGTCCGGCTCCACAAGGATCGATGCAATGAGCGATCTCTCAGGCATCGCGACAGCTCAATCGCCCGACTCGACCGCTGAACCGGCGAGCCATCGGCATTGCAGGCACGCACCGGAGCCGATGCTTAAAACCCAAGATCAAGCCAGACGTCGCGGCAAGTCGTGCCCAGAAACGCGAACCGTCGAGCAGCGCACACCCACCCGCCGACGTTCAATCCAGACGACCCGATTGGAACCCACGGCCGTCTTGGTCACCACGAAGACGATTCATCCGAGTCGGCCGCACAGCTGTGGTTCCATCTCACGAGACAGCTGTGGTTCCATCTCACGAGGTAGTGAATGAGCGTTCGAATTTCTGGAGATTTTCTCGCTTTGGACAACCGCATCAAGCGGATGATCAACCAGCACGCACAAGCGATCCAAACCAGTTTCCCCGGCCGCGATTATGAGATTCAGGCCCGCATCGCCGAAGAATTCGATCAACTCAATGGGCATCGCATCCGTTTCGAGCTGATCGTCACCTCCCCGGAGCGGCAGCAGATCATCGTCCGCGAGGCCCAGAAGAAGGCCGAGGAATCCATCAAATCGGCATTCGCCAGCCTGAAATCGAAGCTGCGTCGGCTCGGTGCGCGGCGCCTCCAACGCCAGCCCACGGCTCAAGCCAACCTCCCGGTCGCAAGCGCCTGAGCGGCGGCCCACCCGGAGACGCC
>NZ_JBKHDN010000058.1:0-13989 GCF_046541315.1 Halochromatium sp.
GATCTGCAGCGAAAAAATACTCATCGGCAGGCATTGTGCCTGCGGAATGTGCGGTGGGGCCTATTACGAGGAAGCCGGCGAGCGCCGGCGACATGATCAAGCGTGCCGGGCGTCAATGGCGGCGCATCGAAACGCCGAAGGCGCGCCCGCGCGGCTGAGCGGCGAGACCACAGCTCGCCGGGCCCCGATGAGTCGCAGCGTTGGCAACGGCACCTTAGGCGATTTCCGTCAATCGCCTTATGGTCGCTCGACCTGAGCGCCGGGCGACACTCGCCCACAGGCCCGGGTTCAACGCAATGGTCGTCTTCGCAAGTCAGGGCGACTGGCTATAAGCTCGCCAAGTCGGAGGCTCAGGCCTGCCGCGCCACCCACATCAGCGACGGCGTCTCATCGTCGCCGAGGGTCTGCGGGATCAGCAGCGTCCCGGCGGCGAAACGCCAGGCGAGCACCGTGCGCTCGCCGACCCGATCGCGGCGCGGCTCACCATGACGGGTCTTGAGTTCCGCGACCAGCAGCGCGTGCCAGCGCCCACGATAATCGAGCCGGACCGCGTTCAGCGCGGCGCCGTTCCCGCCATCCTCGCCAGCATCCCCGCCAGCCTGCCAGTAGAGTTCGACCCGCCGTGCCGGGATTCCATTGAAGGAACCGATGCGGGCCGCGCAACGCCGCGCGCCGAGTGCATGGGCGCCCTCGCCACAGTCAAACGCGACGCGCGAGAATTGGCCGAGCAGGTCGTCCTGGTCCAGCCCCGGGCGCAGATTCTCCATCGCCAGATTGAACGGCTGATGGCCTAACAGGTGCAGCAGGAAGATATCGCTGCGGCGCTTGCCATCCTCGGTCAATACCAGCCAGATGAAGGGGCCGGCGACCGCGCAGATGGCAAGCAGCAGCGTATAGGTCTTCGGCAGTTTCAGGTTCATCGCTGATAGGTGCCGATCAGGGTGGCCTGTTCGATGACATGCCCGCGCATCGCGCGCTCGAGATCGGCCTTGGTCGGCCGCAGCAGACCTTGCAGCATGGCATCGAGGGCATAGAGCTTGTGGAAATAGCGGTGACGACCGATCGGCGGACAGGGTCCGCCATAGGCGGTGCGCCGCCAGTCGTTGATGCCCTCGCCGATCGGGGTCGCGAGCGTCGCCGGCTCGAAGGCCTCGGGCAAACCACCCAGCGCCGGCGGCAGATTGTAGAGCACCCAATGCACATAGGTGCGCTGCGGCGCCGCCGGATCCGGAGCATCCGGGTCATCGACAATCAGGGCCAGGCTCTGGGTGCCTGCGGGCACGCCCTCCCACTCCAGCGGCGGCGAGCGATCCTCGCCATCGCAGCTGTATTGGACCGGGATCGTCCCGCCCTCCGCGAACGCGCTCGATTGAATCGTCAATGGCATGGTCACCTCGATGCGGCTAAAGGAAACGGCAGGGGTTGAACGCTATCGGCGGCCTGATTATACAGGCTGCAAGCCGCCCGACCCGAGCGCGGCGTTTGCTGCCGACGCACGGGCCGCCAAGCAGGCACCGCCATCACGCCGCCCCGACCGACGCCGCCGCCGCCGCCAATGTGCGAGAATCAGGCCGCCGCGCGGGATGATTTAACGATGAACTGCACGCCATGTTTAGCAACGACCGCCTTGTGATCCTCGACGCCGATGGCACCACCATCGATGCCTTTCGCGCCATCGAGAAGGCCTTTACCCACCTGGGCATGGACATCGGCCCGCTCGCGCGCTTTCAGAAGCGGCGCAACCTGTTCAAATACATCGGCGGCTTCAAGGAGATGCCGCAAAATCTCCGGCGCCAGATCGGCCCCGGACGGCGCACCAAGCTCATCGCCACCCTCACCGAGGTCTACCGCGAGGAGGCCTGCATGTTCGATGGCATCGAGGCCCTGGTGCATCGGCTCACGGCGGCCGATGATGTGCGCGTCGGCATCGTCACCCGCAACATCACCAATGACCCGCTGGTCACCCTGACCAAACTCTTTGATCGGCACGGCATCGAGCCGGAACGACTCGACTTCCTGGTGCATCTGCCTCTGAGCGAGAACAAGCTCGGCTATTTCCGCCAGACCCGCGAGCGCTTCAACATCAACCCGGCGCGCGCCTTTGCCTGCGGCGACGAGGCCAAGGACTTCCGCGCCGCCATCAACTCCGGCATGCACCCGTTCATGGTCTCCTACGGCTTCGAGGACTTCGATCGCCTCCACGGCAAGCACGAGATCCCGGCCGAGGTCATCAGCCGCTCGCCGGACGAACTGGCCTGGCGCGTCCTGCATGCCTTACAGCTCGCCCCGGAGCCGGCGCTCAGTCCGGTGACCGAGTAGGCGATTGACGGAAAGGCTCATACCGCATTGCGCAGGATGTCCGGTTGCCTTCCAGGCGTCTCGTCGGCAGCATCGCCGGGTTATGGGACCGGCGATGGGACGGGCGATGGGACCGGCGATGCGACGCAAGAGGCGAGCGACAAGACCAGCAAGGCGGGATTGAGCCTTGACAGAAATCGCCTTATGTGGGCAAGCGCCCTTCCCGCCTCTGTCGATAGGCCAATGCAAGCAGCAATGCGCCACCGAGCAGCATGGGCAGAGTCAACAGCTGCCCCATGGTGAGCCAGTCGAAGGCGAGATAGCCGAGATGGGCGTCGGGCAAACGGACGAACTCGACGCTGAATCGGAACAGGCCGTAGAGCACCAGAAACAGACCGGACACCGCCATCAGCGGCCGTGGCCGGCTCGAGAACCACCACAGGATGACGAACAACAGGAACCCTTCGAGACCGGCCTCGTAGAGTTGCGAGGCATGCACCGGCAGGCTCCATTGCGCGTCGAGCGGCAGCCCGGCGCAGGATTCCGGGAAACGCTCGCAGGGCAGGCGCATGCCCCAGGGCAGGTCGGTCGTGTGACCCCAGAGTTCGCCGTTGATGAAGTTGCCGATGCGTCCCATCAGCAGCCCGATCGGCACCAACGGCGCGATGAAGTCGCCGACCGCGAAGAACCGCATCCCGTGCTTGCGCGCGAACAACCAGATCGCCAGGATGACCCCGATCAGCCCACCATGGAAGGACATCCCGCCCTCCCAGACCCGGAGCAGGTTGAGCGGATTGGCCAGGATCTGGTCGAAGCCATAGAACAGCATGTAGCCGAGGCGACCACCGGCGATGACGCCGATCACGCCGTAGAAGATGACATCGTCGATCAGCTCGGCGTTCCAACCCGAGCCCGGGCGTGAGGCCCGCCAACGCCCGAGCAGCCAGGCGGCGGCAAAGCCGATCAGATACATGAGCCCATACCAGTGGACCTTGAGCGGGCCCAGGGCGAAGGCGACGGGGTCGATATTGGGATAGGTCAGCATGGGCGCGAATAGTAGCATGTGCTTGCTGCAAGACGATGACATCCGCCACGCATCAAGGCGATTTCCGTCAATCGCCCAAGCGCGATCGCCGAGCCGATCGGGCATCGACACCCTGGCTCGCGCTGACGGGGAGCCTGATCTCCAGGGACCGCGGATCAGCGCCCGCGCGCCCGGCAAAGAGTCGCAGATCCTCGCTCACCATCGACCAGCAACGCGGCCCGATCCGCTCCGGCGCCCCGCTGAGTTCGATCTCGAAGCGCATCCGGCGCCCGTCGAAGGCGATGCGAATCCCCAGCATGACGGGATTCGGATCGGCGCGATCCGGGTCATGACGGTCGAGGCGCGGTGGCGCGGACTCCCAACCCTGCCGCCGAGCAAGCGTACCCGCTCGCGCATTCGGCTCCCCCTCGCCATCCGCCAAGCGCGGATGAATCGCGACACTGATCTCGACCAGCTCGGTCGCCAGGCGCGGGATATTGGTCTCGACGCGGGTCAGCGTGCAATCCGGATTGCGGCAGCGTTCGCGCAACGCGAACGAGAACTCGCGATCGACGAACACCCCGATCGCCTGCTCGATCTCCTCGAGCTGGCGCTGACAACGACGCAAGCGCTTCGGGTAGGCGCGATCATCGCGCAGCTGCTCATGAATGATCTTGCGCAGCCGGTCGAAGCGCTTCGGCAGGGTGCCGCTATGGAAGCCACGACACATGAGCCGGCGCATGGTCTCGGCATGCGCGCCAACACTGGCCGGCTCGACCGGCATCCTTGGCTCCTGCTCGGCATCGAAGGCGCGCAAGCGTTCGCGATGGTTGGCCTCGTAGAGCCGCCAATTCTCCTTCAGCTCCCACACCAGGAAGCCGAATAATCCGGGCAGCAGGATGATGGTCAGGGTCACCAGCGGATAGGCGATCACCTTCGGCAAGACCGACTCGGTGATCTCGACGAAGGCCGTGGTGATCGCGGGCAGGAAAGGCAGCAGCAGCTTGTGGCCGATGGTCACGATCGGGAAGTGCTTGACTGGATTCACCTGCGGCTCCACCAAGACCGTGACATAGAACTGGATCAGGGCCTCGCAGAAGCGCCATAGCGGCGCCAGCAGGGTCTTGAGGGCAAGGCTGGCCCAACCCTCGCTGAGATGATGGGTCAGCCCCTCGTCGACCCGGTGCAGCACCTGCGAGAAACGCCGCGTGACCTCCTTGAAGAAGAACAGCAACTGCTGGATCAAGCCAATGAAGAGGGCCTGATTGATGCGCTGCAGGTAGCTCGCGATCCGCGTGCTCAGGTTATCCAGGAAGCGGCGCCCGGCCGGGGTATTGCGCGCGAGGGTGCCGAGCGCGAAGGCCAGCCCGAATAACCACAGGCCCGGCTCGATCGGCACCTCATCGACCAGCACCGCCAGGGCGATGATCGGCACCAGCGGCAAGATGCCGATTAGCAGTGGCTGGATCAGGTTACGCCCGAGCCCGCGCATCAGGCCGGTGCTCAGCAAACCGGCGATCGGCCACCAGCGGACCAGCTCGCGCGGTCCATCCCAGGCCAAAAAGCGCAGCACCCGCCAGCCGCCGAAGGTGACGGCCGCGGCCAGATGGCGGCCGATGCCGGTATAGGCGATGAGATTGATCAGGCTGCCGCCGAGGATGACGGCGGTCGGCTCGGCGAGATGAAAGCCCGGCTCGACCAACGGGATCATTGCGATCAGCAAATCCAGGCTTTTCAGCACCAGATAGGCGACGCCGAAGGGCAACAGCAGATAGCGCAGGAGATCGCGCCCGAACGGGGTCCCAAACAGCGGCGCGCCCAGCTGCTGCAAGCCCTTGATATAGAACTCACCGGGACGATAGATACCGGGCAGGGCACGCTGCGCGGTGCGATCGAAGCGCCGCAATCGGTCACCGCGGAAGAATTCGCCCCAGCTGGGGTCTGGCAGGCGCAGGATGTTCCGGGCGACGATATCGCGCACATCGGTGAATTTGAGATGGCGCCGATGCTTGATCACATCGAGCAGCTCGAGCTTCATCTTGTGCGCGGCGACGATCTCCCGATGATCGCGCGGGACGAAATCGGCCTCTCGCATCGCCTGCTCGAGGCGTGGCGTCAGCTCGGTATCGAGCCGATCGGTGATGGAGCGGTTCAATGTCCGTAGCAGGGTCGAGAAGCGTTCCAGGTCAGCGATCGCCCAGGGCAGCTCTTCGAGCCGAGTGCGGCTGATCTCGAGCGCTCGCAGGGCCTTGAGCATCGGCTGGAACGGCAACGGTTCGCGGAGCGGGGTGTGGCCTAGCTGCAGCAGCCAGGCGCCGACGCGAAGCCGGTAATAATCGGTGGGGCCCTCGCGCATCAACTGTTCGAGACAGCCCAGCAGTCCCTGCGCCGCGGGCGCGCCGTAGCGTCCCCGATCATCCATGGCCAGGCGATGGATCAACACCCGCAGCTCGGCATGGCTGTGCGCGTCCAATGACCAACGCTCGGTCAAGCCATCCGCGAAAATGGTCTCGACCAACGCCTCGCGCCCAGCCACCGCCTGTTCGAGCGCCACCGGCAAGGCGCGCCTGTCGGGCAGCACGCGCTGCGCTACACGCCGCGCCGCCGCCAAGCGACGTAACGCCAACGCCAGATAGCCGCTGCGCTGAGCGCGCACGGCCGCCGACAGGGTCTGCTCGAACAGGATGATATCGGCGCGCAGGTCGGCCTCGCGCAGCGAACGATTCCTGGCGCCCCCCCGCCCGCGCCGCCCGAACAACCGCCAAGCCAGCGCTGGCGGCACCCAGCGCAACACCCCCAGTAACCGCGTCCACCAGATGCCCAGTTGGTCACCGATGCGTTCGAGCCAATCCGGCTGCAAGTCCAATCGGGTGGCGTGGGCGAAGGCCTCCAGCAGCCGCTGCTCGATGGCGTCGTCGGACCGCATCCGGGTCTCCGGCAGCGTCCCGCCGGGCCGCGTCCGTGCCCGCTGCGCCTGGGCGACCGGCACGGGAGCGGTCCACGCGCGCGCGCGCGCCATGCGCGCGATGGCTTGCTTGAGGTCTGGATCGCTGCGCCCGTAGGGAAGCGCCGTCGGCAGCAAGGGCACCTCGTCGCGCAAGCGCGCGTCTCTGCCCGGCCGGCTCTTGAGCAGCAGGTCGGGCAAGCGTTCATCGACCAAGGGACGCGGCAGATCGAGACCCGCAGCCGCTAACCAGCGATCGACCCGGGGCCAGACCTGGATCGCGGGAAAGCAAAACCCACGCGCGCCGGGCGCGAAGTAGCGCAGCCTGACGACGAAGGCGACGAAACTGCGACAGATGAGATCATCGTCCCACACGGGCAGGATCAGGCCGTCGTGGTGCAAAACCTCGCGCACCTCGGCGAAGGCATCGTCACCGATCAATCCACGCAGCGCCTCCGCGCCGAGCGCCGCCGCCCGTCCTTCGTCATCGCACCGGGCCTGCCAGGCGCGTGCGACCTCGGCCTCGAACGCGCGCGCCCAATAGTCGTAGCGCAGACGCGTGAAGCTGCGTTGTTCCAACCGCTGATCCGGGGGACGCGGCAGCAGGATGACCTGATCCGGCAGTTGCAACCCTTCGATCACCGACAGCGCTTCGGCGTTTTCGGTCTCGAGGCCAAGCAGGAAATCCGCTCGCGGCATCAGATAATACGGCAGGTCGGGGATCGAAACCCCCGCCAGACGCTCGCCGAGCTGGCCCTCGATCAGGCGCTCGATGGCACGCGCATGAAACAGGAACAGGCCCTCGGCCGGTTTCATGATCTGCTGGCGGAAGGCCTTGGCGGTAACGATGGACATGCTGGATCGAGTGGCGGCTGACGACAGCGAGCGCTGATCTGGCGAGCAACCCAGGCTGGGCGTGCCTGGGCTCATAGGTGGATCATCGGGAAAGTGGGAGGACAGGCGCGACGAATTGGACAGCAGCGGGTTGCACCCCACTGTAACCGATTACCTCGTTTGATGGCGGGGTTTTCCCTTGGGAGCAATGCAGCTTGACCAGCGCCTGCGACCTCAGTGGCTGGCTCTCGATCTTGCTCGTGCTGGCTGGGCTTACCAATCTTGGTGTTATAATATTTCGGATATGATTGTCGTGCCGATCGATAGCGAGGTTCCAGCCGTGCGCAGCCTAACGTTGCTTTTCGTGCTTTCGCTCTTGTCTGCTGGCCTGCCCGCGTTCGCCGATGCGGAGCGGCCCGCACTCAAGGTCTTCGCCAGCGTGTTGCCGGTGCAGACCTTCGTCGATGCCGTGGGAGGCGAGCGCGTCGACACCGAGGTCATGGTGCGACCAGGGCACAGCCCGGCCACCTACGATCCAAGCCCGAAACAGGTCGCGGCGCTCGCCGAGGCCGATCTCTATGTCCGCGTCGGCGTGCCCTTCGAGAACGCCTGGATGAAACGCATCCAGGCCGCGAACCCCGGGATGCCCATCCTCGACCTGCGCGACGGGCTGCCCTTGCGAACCCTCGAGGCGCACGATCACGACGACGAACCGCAAACCAACCACGGGCACGCCCACGGGCATGGGCACGACCACGGGCACGGGAACGACGAGGCACACGCCCACGCCGATCAAGATGCCGAGGCGATGGATCCGCACGTCTGGACCAGCCCGCCACTCGTGCGCGAGATGGCCATCGCCATCCGTGACCGCCTGAGCCAACTCGATCCCGAGGGCGCGGCGATCTACGCGCGCAATCAGCAGGCCTTCGACGCCGAACTGCAAGCCTTGCACGCCACGCTCGAAGCCCGCTTGGCCGATCTCGACCGGCGCACCTTTCTGGTCTATCACCCGGCCTGGGGCTATTTCGCCGATGCCTACGACCTCGAGCAGATCCCGATCGAGCGGGCCGGCAAGGAGCCCGGACCGCGCCGGCTCTCGGCATTGATCGAGCAAGCCCAAGCCACTGGCGCCCAAGCCATCTTCGTGCAGCCCGAGTTCGATCAACGCATCGCCGAACAGGTCGCCCGCGCGATCGGCGGACGCGTCGAGTCGGCGACGCCGCTGGCCGCGGATTACGCCGCTAACCTGCGCCGCTTCGCCAACGTCCTGGTCGACGCGAACAGTTCCGCGTCAGCGGCGCCGTCCCACTCGCCGTCCAACCGGTCGACGCCGGCGCCATGAAGTCGAGCTCGACCGTCATCGAGATCCAGCAGGTCGGTTTCGCCTACGGCGACGTGCCGGTGCTGGAATCTGTCAGCTTGCAGGTCGCGGCCGGTGAATTCCTGGGCCTCGTCGGTCCCAATGCCGGCGGCAAGAGCACGCTGTTGAAGCTGATCCTCGGCCTGCTCAGCCCCCAGCAAGGCCAGATCCGGGTGCTTGGCCGCACGCCGAAACAGGCCCGACGTCGCCTCGGTTATGTGCCGCAATATCCGGCCTTCCCGCGCGACTTCCCGATCCAGGTGCTGGATGTGGTGCTGATGGGCCGACTCGGGCTCGGGACCAACCTGTGGCAGCGGGTCGGCGGTTGGCGTCGAGCCGATCGTGAGATCGCACGGCGCACATTGGCCGATGTCGAGGCCGGCGATCTCGCGGCGGCGCCGATCGGCTCGCTGTCGGGAGGACAATTGCAGCGCGTGCTGCTCGCCCGTGCCCTGGTCGGCGAACCCGAGATCCTGATCCTCGACGAACCCACGGCGAATATCGACCAGCGCCTGGAAGGCGAGATCTTCGAGCTGCTCGCTCGGCTCAACGATCGGCTCACGATCGTCGTGGTCTCCCACGATATCGGCTTCATTTCGAGCTATGTCAGTCGGGTAGCCTGTCTGAATCGCACCCTGGTCTGTCATCCCACCGAGGCCATCGATGGCGATGTCATCAATGCGCTCTATGGCGAGCGGGTGCGCCTGATCAATCATGAGCACGGCGACAGCCACGCGCATGGGGGCAGCCACGCGCGCCGGCCAGAGGACGCCCCCACGCCGCCCGCCGACACCCGCAAGGACAGGCCGATGAAGAGGGCTGAGCATGGCTGAATTCTTCAACGCATTGCTCCAGCACGGCTTCTTGCAGCAGGCATTGGTGGCGGGCCTGCTCGCTAGCATCGGCTGCGGGCTGATCGGCCCCTTCGTGGTCGTCAAACGCATCGCCTTTCTCGCCGGCGGCATTGCGCACTCGGTGCTCGCCGGCATGGGCGCGGCCCTGTTCTATGGCTACGATCCGCTCAGTGGCGCGCTTGCGGCGGCGGTGATCGCGGCCTTGTTGATCGGCTGGGTCCGGTTGCGCTGGCGCACCGGCGAGGACACCGCGATCGGCGCGCTCTGGGCCATCGGCATGGCGGTCGGTATCCTCTTCGTCTCGCAGACACCCGGCTATGCCACCGATCTGATGAGCTTCTTGTTCGGCAACATGCTGTTGGTGCCGCTGCGCGAACTCGGGTTCATGGCCCTGCTCGACCTGGGCCTGCTGGTGACCGTCGCGCTGTTCTATCGGCACTTCGTCGCCATCGCCTTCGACGAGGAGTTCGCGCGCTTGCGCGGCGTTCCCGTCGACGTCTTCTATCTGCTGCTGCTGGTGCTGGTCGCCGTCACGGTGGTGCTGATGATTCAGATCGTTGGGCTGATCCTGGTGATCGCGCTGCTGACATTGCCGGCGGCGGTGGCCGGTCAGTGGACCAGGACCCTGGCCGGCATGATGGTCGGCGCGACGGCGCTCGGCGTCCTCCTCACCAGCGGCGGGCTGGTCCTCTCCTACGCGCCGGATCTCCCCACGGGGCCAACCATCATCCTGTTGGCCGGCGCGCTCTATTTGGTCTCCGCCATCAGCGCCAATTTCCTCGCCCAGCGGCGCGCCCGCCGAGCGGTCCGCGCAACCACGACAGCCTCATGAACGAAGAGACCCTGCAACAGGCCCTGAGCACGGCCGAAAGGCTCTGCGCGCAACGCGGCGTGCGCTTCACCGCGCAACGTCGCCGCGTCCTGGAACTCGTCTGTCGCGCCCAACGTCCGGTCGGCGCCTACGAGATCCTCGATCAGCTATGCGAGGGCGCCACGGCGGCCCCGCCGACGGTCTACCGCGCGCTCGATTTCCTGCTCGGGCAAGGATTGGTGCACAAACTGGAAACCCTGCATGCGTTCATCGGCTGCACCCATCCCGAGCACCCGCACGCCAGCCAGTTCTTGATTTGCAACGCTTGCGGGCGCGTCAACGAACTCGAGAACGAGGCCATTGCCGGCAGTCTGCGCGCGCTCGAGCAAGAGACCGGGTTTCGCCCCGAGCGCCCCGTGATCGAGGTTCTCGGCACCTGCGCCCATTGCACCCACAAGACGCAGAAGCCCTGACGCAATGCCACCTTGCGCGAGTCGATCCAACCGCTGACGCGAGCGTCCGGCATGCCTGGTCTTTCATCGAATGTGAGAATCGACCAATGTTGTTGAGCAGACCACCCTCTCGCCCACCCCGTCACCCGAGCTTTCGCGCAACCGCCCCTATCCTGATCCTCTGCGGACTCGCTCTCGGCGCGTTCGGCGTTGACAGCGGCCTTGCCCAAGCCGACGAACAAGACGAACAGGAGGACGCCGGTTATCGCGACCATGGCGCTCATGTGCATGGTGTCGGCCACCTCAACATCGCGGTGGATGGCGACCTGCTGCTGATCGAGCTGATCAGTCCAGCCATGGATCTGCTCGGCTTCGAGCACGCGCCGCGAACCGAGACGCAGCGCCAAACGATCGAGGCAACGCGGGCGCAACTGCAAGCGCCGGAGCAGTTGTTCACGCCCACGCCGGCGGCCGGCTGCGTGGCCTCGGTGATCGAACTCGACCTAGATCTCGACGAGCCGATCGGCGAACCGCCCGCCTCCAACGCCCCCACCCATGAACAGGCGCATGGACACAATCATGAGCACGAGCACGAGCACGAGCACGGCGATCACGAAGCCCATGCCGACGTTTACGCGAGCTATGCCTTCGACTGCCGGCAGCCGCAGAAACTCACCGAACTCGAACTCGGATTCTTCGAGGCCTTTCCCGGCGCGCGGCGATTGCGGGTCCAGTTGCTCACCGAGACCCGCCAGGATGCGTTTGAATTGACCCCAAGCGATCGGCGTCTCGAATTCTGACGCATGGATCCGCTCGTTTCATTGCATGAGCTGCGCTTTCGCTGGTGCCAGCAGGGTCCGGACATCCTCGTGATCGATGCGCTCGAGGTCGCCGCCGGTGAGCGTCTGTTCGTCGAAGGGCCGAGCGGCAGCGGCAAGAGCACCTTGCTCGGCCTGCTCGCCGGCGTCAATCGACCGCAACAGGGGCGTCTCCAGGTGCTCGACCAGCGCCTCGATCAGCTCGGCTCGGCGGCGCGCGATCGCTTCCGCGCCGATCATATCGGGTACATCTTCCAGCTGTTCAATCTGCTCCCCTATCTCGGCATCCTCGACAACGTGACCCTGCCCGCGCGGTTCTCGCGCCGCCGCCGCGAACGCGCCCTGGCGCGCTCGCCGAGCCTGACCGCCGAGGCCCGGCGCCTGCTCGGCCATCTCGATCTCGACCAACCGGGCTTGTCGCGGCAACCGGTGAGCGCGCTCAGCATCGGTCAGCAGCAGCGCGTGGCCGCAGCGCGGGCGCTGTTCGGCGCGCCCGAGCTGCTGATCGCCGACGAGCCGACCTCGTCGCTCGATGCCGATCGCCGCCGCGCCTTTCTCGAGCTGCTGTTCGCCGAATGCGCCGAGATGGGCTCGATGCTGATCTTCGTCAGCCACGACGCCAGCCTCGCGGCGCTCTTTGATCGCACCCTGCGATTGCCGGACGCTGGCGCTCACAGCGGGAAGCCCTCGATGGATCCGTCCTAAGCACGCGGCACGACCCTCTTCTCGCCATGGCCATCCTCCGACTCGCCCTGCAAAGCCTCCTCAACCGGCGCTTCACGGCGCTGCTGACGGTGCTCTCGATCGCGCTCAGCGTCGCCTTGCTGCTTGGCGTCGAGCGCGTGCGCAACGAGGCGCGCGCCAGCTTCGCCAACACCCTCTCCGGCACCGATCTCATCGTCGGCGCGCGCAGCGGACCGGTGCAACTGATGCTGTATGCGGTGTTTCGCATCGGCAACGCCACCAACAACATCTCCTGGCAGAGCTATCAAGACATCGCGGCGATGCCGCGCGTGGCCTGGACGGTGCCGCTCGCGCTTGGCGACTCGCACCGCGGCTTTCCGGTGCTCGGCACCAGCACGGCCTATTTCGATCACTACCGCTATGGACGCGACAAACCGCTGGCGCTGGCCAAGGGCGAGCGCTTCGCCGATCTCTATGACGCCGTGCTCGGCGCCGAGGTCGCGGCCGCGCTCGGCTATCGGCTCGGCGACGCGATCATCGTCGCCCACGGCGCCAGCGATGTCAGCTTCGCTCGCCATGAGGACAAGCCGTTCCGGGTCGTCGGCATCCTGGAGCGGACCGGCACGCCGGTCGATCGCACCGTGCATATCAGTCTGGAGGCGATCGAGGCCATCCACCTCGGCTGGGAGGGCGGCGCGCCAATGCCGGGGCGCAGAATCGATGCCGAGCAGGCGCGCGCCATGGATCTGACGCCGAAGACCATCACCGCGATGCTGGTCGGGCTGGACTCGCGCGTCGCCACCTTCGCGCTGCAGCGCCGCATCAACGAGTATCCGCGCGAGCCCTTGCTGGCGGTCTTGCCCGGTGTCGCCCTCACCGAACTCTGGTCGGTGATCGGCCTGGCCGAGAACGCGCTGCTGGCGGTGTCCGCCTTCGTCGTCCTGGTCGGCCTGATCGGCATGCTCACCGCGCTGCTGATCGGACTCGAGGGCCGCCGCCGCGAGTTGGCGATCCTGCGTTCGCTCGGCGCGCGACCGGCCCAGGTGCTCGGGCTCATCATCGGCGAGGCACTGCTGTTGACGGTGCTCGGAATGCTGGTTGGAATGGGACTCTTGGTCGCGCTCCTCACGTTTGGGCAGCCGCTGATCGAGGCGCGGCTCGGCTTGCAGCTCGGCTTTGGCCTACCCAAGCCGCGCGAATGGCTGCTGCTCGGCGCGGTGCTCGTCACCGGGCTGGCGGTGGGCCTGATCCCCGGCTGGCGCGCCTATCGGATGTCGCTGAGCAGCGGGCTCTCGTTGCGACTCTAGGCGCGACACGGCGGTCGCCGCCAAGAGGCGCAGAGGCGCGAAGACACCAAGCACACCAATGTCGTCTCCAGGCTGGCCCCCACCGGCATCCGCCTCCGCATCCAAGCCAGCGACACCATGCAACTACGCACCACGCATCACGCACCACGCATCCGCACATGACCCAGGCTCGCAACACCGCATCCCTTCGCTCGTCATTCGCCACGGAATTCGCCAAGCCCCGGCCTTTGCGCCCGCGTTGGCGCCGCGCCGATGCGCAAGCGACGCCGCCGTATCGAGCCTGTCCAGCTTGGCTTAGTGACTGTCCAGAAATGACGACCCGATGTCGGGGCGACCGGTCGCGTCAGCTTCGGGAAGCAAACGATGGACATTTCCTGAGGCTTGGATTCAGGCTCCGATCCATGCTCATGCTCGGGCTTGTGGCACTGCTGCTCGCGGGCTGCGGCGACTCTTCGGAGGAGGAGTCGACAACGCCGGGCTCCGGCCTCAGCGAGGCCGAACGCGCGCTCGAACCACCGGGGGACACGACGGACGGGATCGAGCTGTCCTGGGACGACCTGGTCCCGGCCGACTGGCAGCCGGAGACGCTGATGGAGGAGA
>NZ_JBKHDN010000059.1:0-13980 GCF_046541315.1 Halochromatium sp.
GCGCGGGCGTTGGCGCGAATGCCGTGGGCGCCGGCTGCGGAGTCTGGGGTTTGGGCGCCGATTCTGGCACGAATTCTGGCGCTGATTCTGGCGCGGGCTCTTCCGAGACGTTTGTCCGAACGGCGACATCGGTCTGTGCTCGAACAGGCGTCGAGGCGGCCTCGAAGCCGGCGCCGATCCCGATCCGAAGCCTTGGCTGCGCGCTTACCAGGGGAGCCGGGCTCGGCTGTGAGGCCGCCAAGATGTGGATGGCATTGCGTGGCGCGCGCGGGGAGGGCGGCGCGTCGGTCTCCAGGGCGGCCTCCTCCGCGTCGCGGGGCGGCCCCTTGTCGACCATTGGGGCAAGCTCGGCGTCGGGTCCGTTCTCGATCTCCTCATCCTCGTCGTTCCAATCCGTGGTCCAGCCCGCCTCCCAGTCATCATGCTCCCAGTCCTCCTGTGGCGGGTGCTGGCGGCGCTCGGCGCGCGCGGCCTGTATCTGCCGATACAGACGCGGCGGCAAACGCAACAGCAGCAAGGCGAGATCGCCGATGCCATCGACGATGAGCAGTGGCGACATGCCAGTGAAGAGCGAGAGGCCGGTCAGCAGCAGCCCGAGGAGCACGAGCGAGCCGCCACCGAGGCCAAAACCCGCGCTGGCCGTGTCCGCGATCAGCAGTCCGAAGGCGCCGCCGATGCCGTTGGGCAGATCGCCGAACGGACCCGCGACCTGCAGGCTGGCCAAGCCGGCGCCGGCGCCGAGGGTGAGCAGCAGGCCGCTCCAGCGCAGCACCAGCCAGTAGAGCTTGGTCTCGGGTTCCGGCTCGTGCTCGCGAAAGACGAGGAAGGCGCTGGCGGCGAGCGCCACCGGGATCAGGTAGGCGAACACGCCGACCAGGAACAGCGTCAGATCGGCGAACCAGGCGCCAAGTCGCCCGGCGGCATTGTTGACGGCGCCCTCGGCCCCCACGAAGGACCAGCCGGGATCGTCCGGTGAATAGGTGGCCAGTGCCAGGACCAGATAAAGCGAGAGGATGACGACGGCCCAGAGCGCGCCTTCGCGCCAGGCGCGCTCAAGATAATCGCCGAGACGGGGCTGTCTGAGTCGAGTCGCTTGTTCCACAGGATCCTCCTTAAGGTTTGGCGGATTATAGCCTTAGACGGAAAACTTCGTCGTGTTTCGATGTTTGCGCAGCGGCGCTGTCCCGGACGGTCGGCAACACCGCGCTGCTTTACCGGACTCGGGTCCCTGCGTACCATCAACGCTTTGACTCAAGGTGTGTTGGAGTTTTGATCATGAGCGACACCAAGCATTGCCAGCTGCTGATCCTCGGCTCGGGACCGGCGGGTTATACGGCAGCCGTCTACGCGGCGCGCGCCAATCTGGCGCCGGTTCTGGTGACCGGCATGGAGCAGGGCGGGCAGTTGATGACCACCACCGAGGTCGAGAATTGGCCGGGCGACCCGGACGATCTGCAGGGCCCGGACCTGATGGAGCGCATGCGTCGCCACGCCGAGCAGGTCGGCACCGAGATCCTGTTCGACCACGTCAACAAGGTCGCCTTGGATCAGCGTCCGTTCCTGCTCAGCGGGGACTCGGCCACCTACAGCTGCGATGCGCTGATCGTCGCCACCGGTGCCAGCGCCATGTACCTTGGGCTGGAGTCCGAGGAGCGGTTTCGCGGTCGCGGCGTCTCGGCCTGCGCGACCTGCGATGGCTTCTTCTATAAGAATCAGAAGGTGGCGGTGATCGGCGGTGGCAATACCGCCGTCGAGGAGGCGCTCTATCTGGCCAATATCGCCGCTGAGGTGACTCTCGTGCATCGCCGCGATGCGCTGCGGGCGGAGAAGGTGCTGCAGGATCGGCTGCTGGAGAAGGCCCAGTCCGGTAACGTCAAGATTGCTTGGAACCATGTGCTCGATGAGGTGCTCGGCGACCAGAGCGGCGTCACCGGCATGCGCATCAAGCATGTGCAGCAGGGAACCACCGAAGACATCGAGCTGCAAGGGGTGTTCATCGCCATCGGCCACAAACCGAATACCGGCATCTTCGAGGGCCAACTCGAGATGAACAATGGCTACATCAAGGTCAAATCCGGCACCGATGGCAATGCGACCGCGACCTCGGTGCCGGGCGTATTCGCCGCCGGCGATGTGATGGATCATGTCTATCGGCAGGCCATCACCTCGGCCGGTAGCGGTTGTATGGCGGCCTTGGACGCCGAGAAGTATCTCGACGGGCTCGACGCCTAGGCGGCCTGCTGCTGGGGCGGCGCCGATGTATCGACTGCGCGTGCATTCCTCCATCGACCAGCTCGCTGCCGCCGACTGGAACCGGCTGGTCGGCGACGATCTGCCGCACCTGCGTCATGAGTTCCTGGCCGCGATGGAGCGCCACGGCTGCGTCGGCGAGCGCTTCGGTTGGCTGCCCCGGCATCTCGGGCTCTACGATCGGTCCGAGCAACTGGTGGCTGCCGCGCCCTGTTATCTGAAATTCAATTCCTACGGGGAATTCGTCTTCGACTGGGCCTGGGCCGATGCCTATCGGCGCGCCGGCCTGGCCTATTATCCGAAACTGGTGATCGCCTCGCCCTACACGCCGGCGACCGGTCAGCGTGTCCTCACCGGCACCGCCTCTAACCGCGCCGAGCTGGCGGCGGCCTTGGTGCGGGGCTCGGTCGAGGTGGCCAAGGAAGCGGGCGCCTCGGGCGTCCACTGGCTGTTCAGCAGCGAGCAGGAGATCGACTGGATGCGCGCCGAGGGCCTGCTGCCGCGTCTCGGCTGTCAGTTCCACTGGCGCAGCCAGGGCGAGGTCGATGTCGAGGCGCTGCTGGCCCGTTTCAGTGCTGAGAAGCGCAAGAAGATCAAGCGCGAGCGTCGCCGGGTGGTCGAGGCCGGCGTGCGGATTCGTCGCTTGCGGGGGAGCGAGGCGAGTGCCGAGGAGTGGGCGATCTTCCATCGCCTCTATGAGGACACCTTCGACAAACGCGGCGGTATCCCGACCCTGTCCTTGCCGTTCTTTCGCGAGATCGGCGCGACCATGGGCGAGAATACGCTCTTGGTCCTCGCCGAGCATGACGGCGAGATCGTTGCTGCGGCCTTTTGCTTGGTGGGCGCGCGCACCCTCTATGGGCGCCACTGGGGCTGCTCGCAGGCATTCCACAGCCTGCATTTCGAGGCCTGTTATTACCAAGGGCTCGAGCATTGCCTCAGCCATGGGCTGACCGGCTTCGAGCCCGGCGCGCAGGGCGAGCACAAGGTCGCGCGCGGCTTCTTGCCGACGCGCACCTGGTCGGCGCATTGGTTGGCCGAGCCGGGATTGCGCGAGCCGATCGGTCGCTTCCTGGCGCATGAAATCGAAGCGGTCGAGGATTACATCGACGAGATGAACGCGCGCAGCCCCTATCGGCGTGCGCCCGGTTGAGGTCGACGTGCAGCCTATCGCACCCATGCCGATGCCCTATCTACTGGCGCCGAATGACCCGAGCGGGGCCTTCCCGGATCCGGCCGAGGCCATGCGCGACCCCGATGGGCTGCTCGCGGTTGGCGGCGACCTGAGCACCAGGCGCTTGATCAATGCCTATCGGCATGGAATCTTCCCCTGGTATGGCGAGGGCGATCCGATCCTCTGGTGGTCGCCCGATCCGCGCACGGTGCTGCTGCCGAATCGGCTGCATCGCTCGCGCAGTCTCCGTAAACTGCTGCGGCAGCGTCCGTTCGGGGTCACCATGGATCGCGATTTTCCGGCGGTGATCCGCGCCTGCGCCGGGCCACGCGCCGACCGTCAGGGCACCTGGTTGCTGCCGGAGATGATCAACGCCTATTGTGCCCTGCATGTGCATGGGATCGCGCACTCGGTCGAGGTCTGGCAGGCGGGGCAGTTGGTCGGCGGCCTCTATGGTGTCGCCCTGGGAGGCGCCTTCTTTGGCGAATCGATGTTCAGTCGGGTTGACAACGCGTCGAAGGTGGCGCTGGTGCATCTGTGCGAGTATGTGCTCGGCCTGGGCGTTGAGCTGATCGATTGCCAGGTGTTGACCGCGCACATGCAGCGCATGGGGGCGCAGCCGATGCCGCGCGCGCATTTCATGGAGCGCTTGCAGGCGTTGCGCGATCACCCGCTCGCGCCCGGTACCTGGGACGATGGTCGGGTCCATTATCCGGGAGGGGAATCCTGATGAACGCGAATCGCAACAGTCCAGGCCATCTGCAGCTCTACCTGACCGGCGAGCACGACTGCTCCTATCTCGATGGGCTGCGCGCGCGCACCCTGTTCGTCGACCCGATGGCGCGCATCGATCGGGAACGTGCGCAATGGTTGCAGCAAATCGGTTTCCGCCGCAGCGGCATGCACTTCTATCGACCGGCCTGCCGCAGCTGTCAGCGTTGCGTGCCGGTGCGATTGCCGGTGGCGGCGTTGCAACCGAATCGCTCGCAGCGACGCAATGCCGCGCGCAACGATGCCGAGGTGCGCATCGCCTTCAAGCCGGCGCAACTGCACCCCCGTCATTATCAGCTCTACGAACGCTACATCCTGGCCCGCCATGGCGATGGCGACATGGCCGAGGATGTCTCCATCGAGACCTATATGCGCTTCCTGCTCAGCCCTTGGGGCGGGCAGACCTGGCTGATCGAGGCCTACCTGGGCGAGCGACTGATGTCGGTGGCGGTGACCGATGTCTTCCCGGACGGCCTGTCGGCGCTGTACACCTTCTTCGACCCGGATCTCTCGGCGCGCGCGCCCGGCACCTACGCGGTGCTGACCCAGGCGCGCGAAGCGGCGCGGCTCGGATTGCGGCATCTATACCTGGGGTATTGGATCGAGGACAGCCCGAAGATGGCCTATAAGCAGCACTTTCGGCCGCTCGAGGCCTGGGATGGGAAGCACTGGCGGCGATTCGAGCGCGGCGAGCCGATCCGCTTCCTATGATATACTTTTCCGGTTCTACAGCGGCGATTGGCCAGGGCAGGCGGTCTTGACCGATGCCGCATGCGATCGCGACATCACAAGACAGATTTCAATACATGGCAAAAGAAGACGTTATTCAAATGGAAGGCGTGGTCGTCGAGACCTTGCCGAACACCGTATTCCGCGTCGAACTCGAGAACGGTCACACGGTCACGGCCCATATCTCCGGCAAGATGCGCAAGCATTACATCCGCATTCTCACCGGCGACAGGGTGACCGTGGAACTGACCCCCTATGACCTGACCAAGGGACGCATCACCTATCGCGTGCGCTGACAGGCGGGCGCGGACGGAACATCCCTGCTCCGTCCACCGATTCGCCCCCGGCTCGACCCCAGCCTGTCCCCAAGCCTGTCCCAGGCCTCGCGTTGCGCCCGCGCTGATTCGCTCCCACGCCAGCGGAGGCGGCATGCGGCGCGCTGTTAGGCTGCGGTGGTCTTCTCGACCTCGAAGCCGAATGTCAGATCGTCGTTCTCGCCGAGTCGGACAATCACGGTACCGCCGGCGCTGAGTTCGCCGAACAGCAACTCGCTGGCGAGCGGCTTCTTGATGTGGTCCTTGATCACGCGTGCCATCGGTCGCGCGCCCATCTTCGGGTCGTAGCCCTTCTCCGCGAGCCAGGCCCGGGCCTCGGGCTCGACCAGCAGCGCGACCTTCTTCTCGGCGAGCTGGGCCTCGAGTTCGAAGAGGAACTTGTCCACCACGCTGGTGATGGTCTGGGCGTCCAGGGACGCGAACTGCACGGTCGCATCGAGCCGATTGCGAAACTCGGGCGAGAAGTATTTCTTCAGCGCCTCCATGCCGTCGCTGGAATGATCTTGCTCGGTGAAACCGATCGAGCGGCGGCTGGTCTCCTCGGCGCCGGCGTTGGTGGTCATCACCAGGACGATGTTGCGGAAGTCCGCCTTGCGGCCGTTGTTGTCGGTCAGGCTGCCGTGATCCATCACCTGCAACAGCAGGTTGAACACATCCGGGTGCGCCTTCTCGATCTCGTCGAGCAGCAAGACCGCGTGCGGATGCTTGGTGACCTCCTCGGTCAGCAGGCCGCCTTGGTCGAAGCCGACATAGCCGGGCGGGGCGCCGATCAGGCGCGACACGGTATGCCGCTCCATGTACTCGGACATGTCGAAGCGAATCAGCTCCAGGCCCATGATGCGCGCGAGCTGGCGGGTGACCTCGGTCTTGCCGACACCGGTCGGGCCGGTGAACAGGAAGGAGCCGATCGGCTTGTCCTCGGTGCCGAGTCCGGAGCGGTTCATGCGGATCGCCGAGGTCAGGGCGTCGATGGCCTCGTCCTGACCGTAGACCACCATCTTCAGATCGCGATCGAGATGGCGCAGCGACTCGGTGTCCGAACTCGACACCTTGCGCGTGGGGATGCGCGCGATCTTGGCGACGATGGTCTCGACATCGTTGACGTCGATGCGTTTCTTGCGCTTCCCGGCCGGGCGCAACTGCACATTGGCGCCGGCCTCGTCGATGACATCGATGGCCTTGTCCGGCAGGTGGCGGTCGTTGATGTACTTGGCCGAGAGTTCGGCCGCCGCGCGCAGGGCCGGGTTGGTGTAGCTGACCTGGTGATGCGCCTCGAAGCGGGTCTTCAGCCCCTTGAGGATCTCGATGGTCTCTTCCACCGAAGGCTCGTTGACATCGATCTTCTGGAAACGCCGCGCGAGCGCGCGATCCTTCTCGAAGACGCCGCGGAACTCCTGATAGGTGGTCGAGCCGATGCAACGCAGCTCGCCAGAGGCGAGCACCGGCTTGATCAGGTTGGAGGCGTCCATGACACCGCCGGAGGCGGCACCGGCGCCGATGATGGTATGGATCTCGTCGATGAAGAGGATCGCGTGCGGCTTGCGCTTGAGTTCGGCGAGCACCGCCTTCAGCCGTTTCTCGAAATCGCCGCGGTACTTGGTGCCGGCCACCAGGGAGCCGAGATCGAGCGCGTAGATCACCGCGTCATCGAGGATCTCGGGCACCTGGCCGTCGACGATCTTCTTCGCCAGCCCTTCGGCGATCGCGGTCTTGCCAACCCCGGCCTCGCCGACCAGCAGGGGATTGTTCTTACGCCGCCGACAGAGGATCTGCGCCGTGCGCTCGACCTCGGTGGCGCGGCCGATCAATGGATCGATGCGGCCCTGGCGCGCCATCTCGTTGAGATTGGTGGCGAAGTTCTCGAGGGCGCTGGGCGCTTCCTTGTTGTCGCCACGCGCCTCGTCCGGCTCGGCCTGGATCTCGTCGTCCTGGTCCTCGCCCGGCACCTTGGAGATGCCGTGCGAGATGTAGTTGACGACATCGAGCCGCGAGACATCCTGCTGGTTGAGGAGATAGACCGCCTGGCTGTCTTGCTCGCTGAACAGGGCGACCAGCACATTGGCGCCGGTGACCTCCTTCTTGCCGGCTGACTGCACGTGGAACACGGCGCGTTGGAGCACACGCTGAAAGCCTAGCGTGGGCTGGGTCTCGCGCTCGTCGTTCTCGGCGATCAGCGGCGTGGTCTCCTCGATGAAGGTGCTGACATCGCCGCGCAGCTTGTCGTTGTCGGCGGCGCAGGCACGCAGCACCTTGGCGGCGGCTGGGTTGTCGAGCAGGCAGAGCAGCAGATGCTCGACCGTCATGTATTCGTGCCGCTTCGCCCGTGCCTCCTTGAAGGCCTGGTTCAGCGTGAATTCAAGCTCTTTGCTTAGCATGGACAGTGCCCCCGGGATATGACGAAAGGAAAGGTGTGTGGTTCAAGGCGCATCTCAGGCCTCCTCCATCGTACAGAGCAGCGGATGATGGTTCTGGCGCGAGAAATCGTTGACCTGCGAGACCTTGGTCTCGGCGATGTCGCGCGTGAAGACGCCGCAGACGCCCACCCCGCGCGTATGCACATGCAGCATGATCTGGGTCGCCTTCTCGGGCGTCATGGCGAAGAAGGTCTCGAGGACATGGACGACGAACTCCATCGGCGTGTAGTCGTCGTTGACCAGCAGCACCTTGTACAGCGGCGGGCGCTTGAGGGCGGGCTTGGCCTCTTCCACCGACAGCCCGGAGCCGTCGTTGCCCTCTTCTTGGCTCGACAGGCGAATCCGGGCGTGGCTGCTGGCGTGGATGAGCGGGTCTGGCATAGATCGGTAGGGCATCGGCCTGGTCAGCATGCTTCAGTACCATCGGGTAGGGGCCGTGCGGCGCAAGGTTCGGTGTTAAACGCTTCGCGCATCTCACCTTGAGTAGGGATCATGCAGCAAAAAATACAGCCCCCGGAGGGTTGGCGTCTACGCTCCCGTGGGCGCTCCCATCGGTGCTGCGCGATTGACCAAGCAGTATAGGCAACTATACTTGCTTGTCACGACCGCATCGTCCCTTCAGCGGCGGCCGCGCCCATTACAACAAGCTGAAACAACCAACCGAAGTGCAACTGAAGTTGTGGAGGAGTCTCGAATGATCACAGGTATCGTCAAATGGTTTAACAACGCCAAGGGCTATGGCTTCGTCAAGCCCGACGGTCGCGACGAGGATGTCTTCGTGCATTTCTCGTCGATCGATATGGATGGCTATAAGACCCTGAAAGAAGGGCAGAAGGTGCAATTCGAGATCTCGCAGGGGCCGAAGGGCCTGCATGCGGCGACGGTCCAGCGCGCGCTGCAATAGTCGCCTGGGGCACGACCCCGGCGGGCGCCTCTGGCTGGCCGCCGGGGTTGGCGAACTGGAGCCAGGCCAGGTGGTCCAGGTCAGGGGGGGCCAGATGGGCCAGTGGGGGAATCGCAGGCCCGGAGATTCCGCCGGACCTGGAGAGTCCAGGTCCGGCTCAGTCCATGTTGGCGATCACCGCATCGCCGAATGCCGAGCAACTCAGCTTGGTCGCGCCCTCCATCAGTCGCTCGAGATCGTAGGTCACGGTCTTGGCCGCGATCGAGCCCTCGATGCCCCTGACCACCAGATCCGCGGCCTCGGTCCAGCCGAGGTGGCGCAGCAGCATCTCGCCCGAGAGCAGCAGCGAGCTGGGGTTGACCTGATCCTTGCCGGCGTACTTGGGCGCCGTGCCATGCGTGGCCTCGAACATGGCGACGCTGTCGGAGAGGTTGGCGCCCGGCGCCATGCCGATGCCGCCGACCTGCGCGGCGAGCGCGTCGGAGATGTAGTCGCCGTTGAGGTTGAGGGTGGCGATGACGTCGTAGTCCTTCGGCCGCAGCAGGATCTGCTGCAGGAAGGCATCGGCGATGACGTCCTTGACGACGATCTCCCGGCCGGTCTTCGGACTCTTGAACGCACACCAGGGGCCGCCGTCGAGCAGCTCGGCGCCGAACTCCTCGCGCGCCAGCGCATAGCCCCAGTCCTTGAAAGCGCCTTCGGTGAACTTCATGATATTGCCCTTGTGCACCAGGGTCACCGAGTCGCGCTCATTGTCGATCGCGTACTGGATGGCCTTGCGCACCAGGCGCTGGGTGCCCGCGCGCGAGACCGGCTTGATGCCGATGCCCGAGCTGTCCGGGAAGCGGATCTTGGTCACGCCCATCTCCTCGCGCAGGAAGGCCACCAGCTTCTCGGCCTCCGGCGAGCCGGCCGACCATTCGATGCCGGCATAGATGTCTTCCGAGTTCTCGCGGAAGATCACCATGTCGGTCTCCTCGGGCTTTTTCAGTGGGCTCGGCGTACCCTGGAAATAGCGCACCGGGCGCAGGCAGACATAGAGATCGAGGCGCTGGCGCAGGGCGACGTTGAGCGAGCGGATCCCGCCGCTGACCGGGGTGGTCAGCGGCCCCTTGATCGAGACCACATAATCGCGCACTGCTTCGAGGGTCTCGTCCGGCAGCCAGACATCGTCGCCGTAGACGCGGGTGGCCTTCTCGCCGGCGTAGATCTCCATCCAGGCGATCTGGCGCCGGCCGCCATAGGCCTTGCTGACGGCGGCGTCCAGGACCTTCTTCATCACCGGGCTGATGTCGACGCCGATGCCGTCGCCCTCGATGTAGGGGATGATGGGCTGGTCCGGGACGACCAGGCTGCGGTCGGGGTTGACGCGGATCGGCTCGCCGCTTGCTGGAATCTGGATGTGTTCGAAGGCCATGGCCATGATGCTCCTGTTGATCGAATGACTGAGATATTACCATTGCCGACGAGGCCGATGCGGAGCGGGTCATGAGCGAGGCATCGACCGCTCGGCGCATCGTCGGGGAAGGCGGGCGCATGCCTGTTTTGAAGCCTGGCTTGCAATGCGTGCCCGGCCTTACTGAGGAGTTTCGTCCATGAGACCAACCCGCGTGAAGACGAGGACGCAGACAGGTCCGAACGACTGGAGAAGACGGCTGCGACGACTGCCATCGCTGCTGCTGGCGCTGATCCTGTCGGTGCTGGTGTTCTCATGTGCGACGGCGCCGGAGACCGGCCGCCAGCAATTGCTGTTGGTGAGTCCGAGCGAGGAAGCCAGGCTGGGCGCGCAGACGTTCGAGCAGCTCAAGCAGCGGCAACCGGTGGTGACCCGGGGTGAGGAGGTGGCGATGCTGCAACGCGTCGGCGAGCGCATCAGCCGGGTCGCGTCCTTGCCGCATGCGCGTTGGGAGTTCGTGCTGTTCGAGGACGAGACGCCGAATGCCTTTGCGCTGCCCGGCGGTAAGGTTGGCGTGAATACCGGCATCTTGCCGATCACCCAGGACGAAGCGGGCTTGGCGACGGTGATCGCCCATGAGATCGCGCATGTGGTGGCGCGTCACGGGGCGGAGCGGATGTCGCAGCAGATGCTGGTCGAGTTGGGTGGCGCCGGGATCTCGGCGGCCTTGGGCACGGAGGCCGAAGCGAACCGCGAGCTGATCATGCAGGCCTATGGGGTCGGCGCTCAACTCGGGGTGCTGTTGCCCTATTCGCGCACCCAGGAGCTGGAGGCGGACCGGCTCGGGCTGCTGTTCATGGCGCGAGCCGGCTATGACCCACGCGCGGCGGCGGCGTTCTGGCGCCGGTTCGCGGCTTACAACGCGCGCCGGGGCGGGCCGATGCTGGAGTTCCTGAGCACCCATCCGCTCGATCACCGGCGGATCGCCGAGCTGGAGCGCTCGATGCCGCGCGCGGTGGCGGAGCACGAGCGGGCTCGGGCGCGTTAGGCGAGGGACGGAGATCGCCTGAGGTGCCTGGAACAGGCGGCCTTGAGCGGCGTCCGGCAACCATTCGAGCGCGCCTGACCGCCGCGAGTCGATGTGCGAATCGTTTCTTGAGGACTCTGTAGATGCGTTGGCTCGCGTTACCGCTGGTCTTGATCGTTCTGGCTGGGCTGGCTTACGGGCTTTGGCCGCGCGGTTCGGTCTCTGGCGACGTGGGCCTCGATGTCCCGACCCTGGCGGCCGCGTTGGCCGCGACGGACAGGGACGCGGCTGCCAAGGCTGTTGAGCTTGACGGGACACTGGTGTTTCCGCGCGATCATGGCGCGCATCCGCAGGCACCGGCCGAGTTCTGGGAGCTGACGGCGTTGCTGCGCGATGCGCGCGGGCGGTCGGTGGCGGTGCGCTTATCGCTGGCGCGGCTCGGGCGGGGATGGGCGGATGGACGCGCATCGGCGCTGGCCGCCGATGCGCTGCTGGCCGGAGAATGGACGGTGATGGCCGACACCGACGCCATGGCGCGGCCGGCGCGGCAGCAGCGGGTCAGTCGCGCGGCGCTGGGGCTTGCTGGCGCGGGCGCGGATGAGAGCGGCGGCGAGCGCGTCTGGGTCGAACGCTGGGCGCTGTCTCGCACCGCCGACGGTGGATTCGGGTTACGCGCCGAGACCGATGAGGGCGTGCTGGAGCTGGCATTGTCATCGCTCAAGCCGCCGGTGGTGTTGGATCGGCGGACGCTGGTGGGCGCGCCGGAGCGAGGCGCGTCGGCGTTCCGGTTCTACAGCCAGTCGCGGTTGGCGGCCTCCGGAACGCTGCGCGTGAAGGGGGTCGAGCAGACGCTGCGGGGATGGGCGTGGTTCGATCATGGCTGGGGCGCCTTGGCGGAAGTGCTTGCGGGCGGCCGCGGGCAATTGGTCGCGAACCGGTTTCGGTTACAGCTCGACGATGGCTCGGAGCTGGTTTGTCTCCATCTTCGCCGGCGCGGCGGTGGCGGCATACCGATTCCAAGCTGCGTCTGGATCGGTGTCGATGGCGAGACGCTGAACTTGCGGCGTCGGGATCTGACGTTGGCGCCGCGGGCGGCGGGTTGGGTGGCCGAGGATGGGGTCGAGTATCCGCTGGGCTGGCGCTTGCTGATCCCCGCGCGGGGGCTGGAGCTGGAGATCGAACCCCTGTTCGACGCTGGCGCTCGGGCGCGCTCTTCGGCCTCGCTCGCGGCGGCGAGCGGGGCGTGGCGCGGGGCGGTGCGCGTGAGCGGTCGGCGCGAATCGGAGGCGATCAGCGGCAATGGTCGAATGGACCTCAACGGCTATGGCGAGCAAGCGCCGTCCGGAACCCGATCAGGCAGGGATGGTCCATCTCCTGCATCCACTGCGTTTTAAGGGTGAGCCTTGTGTCGAGGAACCTGTTGGTGGGACGTCGGCGACGACTGTTGGTAGGCAATGCGTTGCTTATCCTGATCATGGGCTTGATCGCGTGCGATGGCGCTCGGCCCGTCGCCGTGACCAAGGCCGAGCCGGGCCCGATCCCGGCGTCCGCGCAGCGTTCGGGCGATGCCGAGGCGGGTTACGAGGCCTTGGTCAATCGCGCGGTGGTGACCTGCGGTTTGCCCTATGACGCCTATGCCGCGAGTCGCGGCGCGCCGGAACCCGAGTACGCGCTGCAAGGCCGGCGCGGTCGCAATGCCGAGTTGCCCTATGCGCTCACCGCGTTCACCGCCGAGAGCGGTGTCGAGCTGGTGACGAGCAATTGCCTGGGCTGCCACGCGGCCCCGCTGAATGGCGAACTGGTGATTGGGCTCGGCAACGAATTCCTCGACTTCACCGCCGATCCGGTGCTGGCGGTCGAGGGTGCCGGGGCCTCTGTCGAGGGCGCGGCCGAGGTGACGGAATGGCAGCGGTGGGCCGATCGGCTCGGCGCGATCGCGCCCTGGTCGATGACCGACACCATCGGCGCCAATCCAGCGCAGGCGATCACCTTGGCATTGATGGCGCACCGCGATCCAGAGACCCTGGCCTGGTCCGACGAGCCGCTCCTACCCTTGCCCTCCACCGAGGTCTTGCCGGCGAGCGTGCCGCCCTGGTGGAACGTCGGCAAGAAGCACGCGATGTTCTACAACGGCGAGGGGCGCGGGGATCATGTCGGTTACATGATGCTGGCCTCGACCACCTGTACCGATTCGGTCGCCGAGGCGCGCGCGATCGATGCCTGGTTCAAGGATGTGCGCGCCTATTTGGCCAGCCTCGAGGCGCCGGCCTATCCCTATCCGATCGATGCCGAATTGGCCGCCCGGGGCGAGCGCCTGTTCAAGGCCGAGTGTACCGAATGTCACGGTCGTTACGGTGAGCGCGAGCGCTATCCCAACGAACTGGTCGCGCTCGATGAGGTGGGGACCGATCCGGCGATGGCCGAGGCGGCCTATCGGCATGCGGACCGCTTCGCGCGTTGGTTCAACGCGTCCTTCTATGGCCGCAATGCCGATGCCCAACCGGGGCTTGGTTATGTCGCGCCACCGCTGGATGGTGTCTGGGCAACGGCGCCCTATCTGCATAACGGCTCGGTGCCGAGCTTGGCCACGCTGCTTGAAAGCGACGAGCGGCCAAGGTACTGGAGGTTCGAGAGCGCAAGCCCGGACTATGACCAAGACGCCCTCGGCTGGCGCTATCGGCGCCTCGAACAAGGGCGCGAGCAGTTCGCCAGCCTGGAGGAGCGGAAATGGGTCTATGATACGACCCGGCCCGGTTACGGCAACCAGGGTCATGACTTCGGCGACCTGCTCGATGACGACGAACGGCGCGCGCTGCTCGAGTACCTCAAGACGCTCTGAGCGCGATAGAGTCAAAAAACCGCTTGCATTCGCCTGCAGGCGAGTCTATAGTAGGCGGCTCAGTTGCGGGGTGGAGCAGTCAGGCAGCTCGTCGGGCTCATAACCCGAAGGTCGCAGGTTCAAATCCTGCCCCCGCTACCA
>NZ_JBKHDN010000060.1:0-13901 GCF_046541315.1 Halochromatium sp.
CGGTGCAGCGGTCGGTGCCGCCTCCTCGATCGCCCAAGGCGGCGGCTCGAAGGCCGAGGCATCGCCGCGATGTTCGAGAAACTTCAGCCCCACCTGCGGGAACATGGCGTAGATCAGCACATCGTCGACCTCGGCCTTGGCGAGCGGGATGTCGCGTTCCTTGGCGATCTCCGCAAGCTCCGTGCCCAGACGCTTCATCTCCGGGGCCAGATCATCGGCCGGACGCCCGCTGATCGGTGTCTCGCCGTCCTTGAGCACGCGTGCGCGCAGATCGGCGTTGACGGGCGCGGGCGTCGCGCCATAGGCGCCGCGCAGCACGCCGGCGGTCTCGTTGGTGATGCTCTTGTAGCGCTCGCCCATGAGCACGTTGAGCACGGCCTGACTGCCGACGATCTGCGAGGTCGGCGTCACCAGCGGGAGGAAGCCAAGATCCTCGCGCACCCGTGGGATCTCGGCGAGCACCTCGTCCATGCGCTCGGCGGCGCCCTGCTCGCGCAACTGATTCTCCATGTTGGTGAGCATGCCGCCCGGCACCTGGGCGACCAGGATGCGCGAATCGACGCCCTTGAGCGAGCCCTCGAAGCGCGCGTACTTCTTGCGCACCGCGCGGAAGTAGGCGGCGATCTCCTCGAGCAACAGCAGATCCAGCCCGGTATCGCGCGGCGTGCCATCGAGGATCGCGACCAGCGACTCGGACGGCGAATGGCCGTAGGTCATGCTCATCGACGAGATCGCGGTGTCGACCACGTCGACACCGGCCTCGGCGGCCTTGATGTAGGTCGCGGTACTCATGCCGGTGGTGGCATGGCAATGCAGCGCGATCGGCACCGTGCAGTGCTGTTTCAGGCGGCTGATCAAGGCCTCGCAGACATAGGGCCGCAGAAGACCGGCCATGTCCTTGATACAGATCGAGTGGCAGCCAAGGTCTTCGAGCCGCCGGCCCATATCGACCCAGTAATCGAGGTCGTGGACCGGACTGACGGTGTACGACATGGTGCCCTGCGCATGGGCATCGGTCGCGAGCGCGGCGCGAATCGCCTGCTCGAGATTGCGCAGATCGTTCATCGCGTCGAAGATGCGAAACACATCGATGCCGTTCTTGGCCGCACGCTCGACGAAGGTCGTCACCACATCGTCGGCATAGTGCCGATAGCCGAGCAGATTCTGACCGCGCAGCAGCATCTGCTGGCGCGTGTTCGGCATCGCTGCCTTCAATTGGCGCAGGCGCTCCCAAGGATCCTCGCCGAGATAGCGGATGCAGGCATCGAAGGTTGCCCCACCCCAGGTCTCCAGCGACCAGTAGCCGACCTGATCGAGCTTGGGCGCGATCGGCAGCATATCCTCGAGTCGCATCCGCGTCGCCAACAACGATTGGTGGGCATCGCGCAGCACGAGATCGGTAATGCCAAGAGGTGTCGGTTCGCTCATGGGCCTCTGTTCCAGGTTGGATTCGACGTCAAGACCCTGCTGATCCTAGATCACGCGAAGGTCATGACAGGACAGGTTGGACGCCGGCGTCACGGCCGCCAGCGCGCTCGATAGCGGGTCACGGCCGCCGTGATCACCGCGATCAACTCCGCGTCCGCCATCTGCCCCGTCACCGGCCCGGTGACCGGCGCCATCGGCGTCGACAGCGGCGTTTGCGCATCCAGCGGGGACATGCGATGCGCCAGCCAGGACATGACCCGGAGCAACAGAACGAGCAACAGCAGGAAACTGAAGACAGTCCCCATGCCGATCACCATCAAAATGAGGCTTTCTGTAAGCAGTTCGGTCTCGAGCATCGATGCGCTCCGCTAGGGAAACGACCAGGCCGTCGGCAGCCGGGCTAGAGGGCCGCTGCCGGGCGCCGCGGCGGTCGCGTTCAATCGTCGAAGGGATCGCGAATCATCAGGGTTTGGGCGCGATCGGGCCCGGTCGAGACGAGATCGATCGGCACGCCACCGAGTTCGGACAAGGTCTTCAGATAGGCCTGGGCCTCCTTCGGCAAGGCGTCGAGCGACTCGGCGCCGACCGTCGAGGTCTGCCAGCCGGGCAGATCGATATAGCGCGGGGTGCAGCGTTCGAGTTCATCGGCGGTGATGGGCGGCGCCTCCAGCTCCCGGCCGTCAAGCTCGTAGGCGACGCAGATCCGCAGCCGTTCCATGCCGTCGAGCACGTCGAGCTTGGTGATGCAGAGCCCGGAGACACTATTGACGATGAAGGCCCGCCGCAGCGCCACCATGTCGAGCCAACCGCAGCGGCGCTTGCGCCCGGTGGTGGCGCCGAACTCGTGCCCGCGCGCGCCGAGCCGCTCACCGTCGGCATCGTTCAGCTCGGTCGGGAAGGGACCGCCGCCGACGCGGGTGGTGTAGGCCTTGACGATGCCGAGCACATAGTCCAGGTCGAGCGGACCGACGCCGCTGCCGCTGGCGGCGCCACCGGCGGTGGTGGTCGACGAGGTCACATAGGGATAGGTGCCGTGATCGATATCCAGCAGCGACCCTTGCGCGCCCTCGAACAACAGGTTGGCCCCGGCGGCGCGCAGGCGCACCAGCTCGCCGCTGACATCGGTCATCAACGCCAAGAGCGGCTCGCGTTGGCTCAGGACCTCGTCCAGGCTGCGCTGGAAATCGACCGGCTGCGTCGCGAATTGCTGCTGTAGCACGAAATTATGCTGCTCCAGCACCTCGCGCAGGCGCTCCTCGAAGTGCGCGCTATCGACCAGCTCGCCGAGGCGGATCCCGCGGCGCGCGATCTTGTCCTCGTAGGCCGGACCGATGCCGCGCCCGGTGGTGCCGATGGCCTTGTTGCCGCGCGCCTTCTCGCGCGCGGCGTCGAGCGCGATGTGATGCGGCAGGATCAGCGCACAGGCGGGACTGATGCCGATGCGCTCGCGCGCCGGGATACCGCGTTGCTCGAGCATCCCGAGTTCGCTGAGCAACGCTTCGGGCGAGAGCACCACGCCATTGCCGATCAGGCAGCGCACCCCCGGATGCAGAATCCCCGAGGGAATCAGGTGCAGGATGGTCTGCTCGCCATCGATGACCAACGTGTGGCCGGCATTATGGCCGCCCTGGAAACGCACCACCGCATCGGCGCGTTCGGTCAACAGATCGACGACCTTGCCCTTGCCTTCGTCACCCCACTGGGTGCCGATCACGACGACGTTCTTACCCATGAATGCTCTGTTCTCCTCAGCGGGACCGCATCAAGGGGCCGTGTCCGGCACCAGTTGCCAGACGCCATCGACCCGAGCCAGTCGCTCGCAACAATTGTAGTCAGCCGGCACACCGGGCTGACCAGGCAGCTCGTGGAGCACCTGGCGACCCGCTGCGCGTAAATCGTCAACCGCCTGCTGGAGGGCAGGATCAGGATCCCAAGGCACGAGCACCGCGCCCGCGCCGGCCGCCTCGTCGGCGGCGCGGGCCGAGAGCGCAATCAAGCCCTTGAGATCGGAGCTGAAGCCCACCGCAGGCCGGGCACGGCCGAAGACCTGACCGATATCGTCATAGCGGCCACCGCGCGCGATTTCCAAACCCCAGCCCGGCGCGAAGGCGGCGAAGACCACGCCGGTCTTGTAGGTGTAACCGCGCAGCTCGGCCAGATCGAAATGGACCGGCAGTTGCGGCAGCCAGTGCGCCAGCTCATCGGCCACCGCCTTGAGCCGATCGAGCGCCTTGAGCACCCCCGCGTCGGCCGCGCGCAAAGCCGTACTGGCCTGCGTCAACGCGTCCTCGCCATTGAGTTCGACGAGCGACAGCAGCATGCCACCGACGGCGCCGGCGACCCCGGTCTCGGCAATAATCGCCTCGATCTCGGCGCTGGCCTTACGCTGCAACGCGTCGAACAGGCGCAGCTCGTCGGCGCGGGTCAGGCCCGCCTGCTGGATCAGCCCGCGATAGATGCCGACATGACCGAGATCCAGGTGCGGAGACTCGATGCCGGCGGTCTCCAGGGTCCGAACCAGCAGGCGCAGCACCTCGACATCGCTCGCCGGGCCATCGTGGCCGTAGATCTCGGCGCCGATCTGCAGCGGGCTGCGGGTGCCGGCGAAACCGTCGGTGCGCGTGTGCAGGACCGTGCCCAGATAGCAGAGCCGGGTCGGGATCTCGCGGCGCAGATGGTGCGCATCGATGCGCGCGACCTGCGGGGTCATATCAGCGCGCACCCCGAGCATTCGCCCGCTCAGCTGATCGGTCAGCTTGAAGGTCTGCAAGTCCAAATCCCGGCCGGTGCCGGTCAGCAGGCTCTCCAGATAGTCGATGAAGGGCGGGATCACCAGCTCGTAGCCCCAGCCCCGATAGAGGTCGAGCAGACAGCGCCGCAGACGCTCCAGCTCGGCCGCCCGCGCGGGCAGCACCTCTTCGATGCCAGTCGGCAACAGCCAACGCTCGTCGTTCATGGGAGGAGGCTCAATTGACCAAGTAGAGGAGCGCGACGCCGCTGAGCATGCTCGCAAGCCCGGTCAGGCGAAGCTGGCGGGCATCCTGGGCGGCAACCTGCAACAACAGCCGGCGGAAACCATTGGGGGCGAGAAAGGGCAATAGCCCCTCGATGACGAGCATCAAGGATAGGGCCAGCAGCAAGGCATGCCACATGGATCAACCGGTGCGATCGCGGACGTCGTGAAAAAAAGCATTGCGCGATGATTGCAGAACCATGTCGAGCTGTCCATGCGGCGGATCAGATCGGAGGGCGATCGCAATGCCGATGGGCGGGCCAAAAACAAGGCCCAGCAGCTCGGCTGCCGGACCTGTCGATCGGCGTGCAAGAGGGATTCCGAGCTGGATTAAGGGCTCATCGTGCCCGGGAAGTCGACCGACTCGCCCAAGGCCGCCGCCGCCCCCGGGTCTTGGGAGTTGAAGAAGCGGAAGAACTCCGAATCCGGCGATAGCACCAAGGTACTGTCCTTCTGGGCGAAGGTCCGACGATAGGCATCTAGACTCCGATAGAAGGCGTAGAAGGTCGGGTTGCGCTCATAGGCCGCCGCGTAGATCTCCGCTGCCCGACCATCGCCCATGCCGCGGATCTCCTCGGCCTCACGATAGGCATCGGCAATGATCACCGTGCGCTGGCGATCGGCGTCGGCGCGAATACGCTCGGCGGCCTCGGCGCCCCTGGCGCGCAGATCGCGGGCGACGCGCTCGCGCTCGGCGCGCATGCGGTTATAGACCGATTCGCTGACCTCGGGCGGCAGGTCGATCTTCTTCACGCGCACGTCGAGCACCTCGATACCAAGCTCGGCGGCCTGGGTATCGCTGACCTTGGTCAGCGCCTTCATCAGCGCGATACGGTCCTCGGTGACCACCTCCTGAATGGTGCGCTTACCGAACTCATTGCGCAGCGCGGTGTTGACGCGCTCCGAGAGCAGGCGCTCGGCACGCGCGCTGTCACCGCCGGTGGAGCGGAAGAACTGGGCCGCGTTGTTGATCCGCCACTTGGTGTAGGAATCGACGATCACGTCCTTCTTCTCGATCGTCAAAAACCGCTGGGGCCGCGCGTCGAGCGTCTGAATACGCGCATCGAAGCGCATGATGTTGTTCAGCAGCGGCACCTTCGCATGCAGGCCGGGATCGTAGTCGCTGCGCACGATCTCGCCGAGGCGCAGCTTGATCGCCGTCTCCCACTGCTGCACGGTAAAGAGGGACGCGTAGACGAGCAGCACCAGCAGGGCGGCGGCGATCGGGAGCAGAATCTTCTTGGTGTCTTCCATCAGCGCGAACTCCGCTCGCGGGACACGTCACGCATCGGCAACGGCGTCGACCGCGAGCTGTCTTGTTTCGAACCGCTCGCATCGAGCATCGGGGTGCGCAGCGGGATCGTTGCCGGTTGCTTGCGCATGAGCTGATCCAATGGCAGATACATCAGGCTGTTGCCCTGCGGCACATCGATCAGCACCATGTTGCTGCCGGTCAGCACGGACTCGATCGTCTCCAGATAGAGCCGCTCGCGCGTGACCTCCGGCGCGTTCTCGTATTGGGCGCGAATCGCACTGAAGCGCGAGGTTTCACCCTCGGCCGAGGCGATGACCCGATCCCGATAGGCCTTGGCATCGGCAACGGCGCGTGCCGCCTCGCCACGTGCCTGCGGCAGGATCTCGTTGGCGTAGGCCTCGGCCTTGTTCTCCAGCCGCTCCTTGTCCTCGCGCGCCTTGATGGCGTCGTCAAAGGCGTCCTTGACCTGCTCCGGCGGTTTCGCCGGCTGCATGTTGACCGAGGTGACGATCAGCCCGGTCTTGTACTCGTCCATCAGGCTCTGCACGCCCTGCTGGATCATGTCGGCCACCGCGCCACGGCCCTCGGTGAGGATGAAGTCCAACTGGGCGCCGCCGATGGTCTTGCGCACCACGGTTTCGGTCGCGTCGCGCAGGGTCTTCATCGGCGCCTGATCCTGGAACAGGTAGTTCGCCGCGTCCTGGATGCGCGACTGCACCGTGAGTTCGACATCGACGATGTTCTCATCGCGGGTCAACATCGCGGCCTTGTGGCTGAACGAGGAGATCTCGTCCACATTGACGATCTCGACGCGTCCGATCGGCCAGGGCATGCGCCAATGCGGTCCCGAAGCCGTGGTCTTGACATAGGCGCCGAAGCGCAAGACGACCCCGCGCTCGGCCGGCTCGACGATATAGATGCCGGTCAGGAGCCAGGCGACGAGGAGACCGGCGCCGAGCACGCCGAGCAGGGTCAGGCTGAGGTCGCCGCCGCCGAACCCGCCACCGCCGCCACTCGGACCCTGACCCCCGAACAGGCCGCCGACCCGCTCCTGAAGCTTACGCACGATCTCGTCGAGATCAGGCGGCCCGCCCTGATTGCCAGGGCCGCCCTGGTTGTTACCCCAGGGGTCCCGGTTGCCACCTCCCGGTTCATTCCAGGCCATACTTGCTCCGATTACGCTCTGTGATGTCGTGACGCCGACGCGAGCCCACCCAGCGAGCGGCGAGTCCGCTGTCAGCCGACGATGGACGCCGCTGTCGTGAAAGTGCCATCCCCTCCTCGCTTATCAAGGAAAGGCGCTCAACCAAAACCGAGCATTGTACGTGGCCGCGGCCATCACCGACAACGCCCGCCGGTCGGCCGCCGTTGCACCGGCGCATCTCAGCCATCGGTACGATCCAAGACCGCATCCGCGGGCGCGCGTTCCGCTGCCGACACCGGCGCGCCGGCCTCGGGCTCGAGTCGGCAGCGCCGCCAGCGCGCATTGCCTTGCAGCGAGCGCTCGAGCTGCTGACGCGACAACTCGACATCCATGCGCCAACCGCCCTGGTCGGTCCCCGCATCTTGCAAGACCTGGGCATGCTCGAACAACCAGGCGCGGAGCGCGCCATCGGCGGGGCCGAGCAGCAGCGATGCGCGCACCAGCTCGCCGCGCAAGCGCTCGCTCAGGGCCTGCGTCAAAAGCTCCACGCCGGCACCGGTCTGCGCCGACATCCACACGCGCCAGACCTGCCCCTTGGCATCGCGATCCAGCCGCGGGGGTTGCTCCGCGAGCTGATCGATCTTGTTGTAGACCAGCAATTGCGGACAGTCTTGCACGCCGATCTCGGTCAACACCGTCTCCACGTCGCGCATGCGCCGCTCGCGCTCCGGCGAGGCGGCATCGATGACGTGCAACAGCAGTGCCGCTTCGCGCGTCTCCTGCAATGTCGAGCGAAAGGCGGCGACCAGCTCATGCGGCAGGCCGTTGATGAAGCCCACCGTATCGGCCAGGACCGCAGGCGGACCATTCGGCAGCGACAATCGGCGCAGCGTCGGGTCGAGGGTCGCAAAGAGCTGATCGGCCTGGAACACGCCGGCCGCGGTCAAGCGATTGAACAGGGTCGACTTGCCGGCGTTGGTATAGCCGACCAGCGAGATCGTCGGCACCTCGGCGCGATCCCGGGCGCGACGGCCCTGCTCGCGTTGGGTCTCGACATGGCCGAGGCGGTCGTTGAGCAATTCGATGCGCCGGGCCAACAGCCGGCGGTCGGTCTCGAGCTGGGTCTCGCCCGGTCCGCGCAGCCCGATGCCTCCCTTCTGCCGCTCCAGATGGGTCCAGCCGCGCACCAGTCGGGTCGACAGATGTCTGAGCTGCGCCAGTTCGACTTGCAGCTTACCGTCGGCCGAGCGCGCGCGCTGGGCGAAGATATCCAGGATCAGGCCACTGCGATCGACGACGCGGCAGGCGAGCAGGCGTTCCAGATTGCGCTCCTGAGCCGGACTCAGCGCATGATCGAAGATCACCAGTTCGGCCGCCGTGGCCGCGACCAGCGCGCGCAGCTCATCGGCCTTGCCCGAACCGATGAATAGCCGCGGGTCCGGCGCCTCGCGCGAGCCACCCAAGGTGCCGACGATCTCGGCCCCGGCCGCCTCGGCCAGGAGCCGAAACTCCTCGGCCGCGTCGCCGGCGTCGGCGGCCCCGCCCTGGCCCATCGCGATCCGAACCAGCAGCGAGCGCTCGCCGGCCTTTGGACGCTCAAACATGGCGCCTCCCGGCTCGGGGCCTCTCGTCGTGCAGAGGCCCCGCTTGGCGCCTGCCAGGGCCCCACCGCCCGCGCGCGGGCCGGTTGCGGGCAGGAATCGGCCAGTGCTGTGAAAAGCGCGGAATCAGCCTGCGTCCTCCTCGCCCGCGTCCTCTTGAGCCTGCGGCAGCTTGACGTTGCGGGTCGGTACCACGGTCGAGATCGCGTGCTTGTAGATCATCTGGCTGACGTTGTTCTTCAGCAGCACGACGAATTGGTCGAACGATTCGATCTGTCCTTGCAACTTGATCCCATTCACCAGAAAGATCGAGACGGGCACGCGTTCCTTGCGCAGGGCGTTCAGAAACGGATCTTGTAGACTCTGCCCCTTGGACATGGGCGCTTCTCCTTGTTGTTGTCACTGACCGGCGTCATCCCGGCGGCGCGTGAGATGAGGCCAGTAAAGCCATGGAAGATAGCACAGAGCCGAAGGACTGTGCTGTGCAGCCGATTGTTCCGACGTTGTCTCGACGGCCTTGCTGGACGGCCCTTCTGGGCGACCCTTCTGGACGGCCCTTGTGGGCGGCCTCCGATGGCGGTTTCGCGGTGTCGCCGCCAGCACGCACCGAGGACGATTCAACCGAGAAAGGCCTCGACCCGCGCCAGCGCCTCCTGTTCGACGCGCGCGCCATCCCAGAGCCAAGCGGCCTCTGGCTCCGCGCGCAGCCAGGTGTATTGACGCTTGGCCAACTGGCGAGTCGCGATCAACGCCCTCTCCCGCATCTCCTCCCGGCTCAGCTCGCCGCTGAGATAGGCCCAGAGCTGACGATAGCCCACCGACCGCAGCGCGGGAAGCTCGGCATGCAGGTCGCCGCGCGCATACAAACGGCGTCCCTCCTCCTCGAAACCGGCCGCCCACATGCCTTGCAGCCGCGCCGCGATGCGCCGATGCAGGATCGCCCGCTCGCCGGGCGAGCGCACCAGGATCAATACCCGATAAGGCAACGCGGAACCGCCATCGCGATGCCACAGCTCGCTCATCGGCCGCCCGCTGATCAGGAACACCTCGAGCGCCCGCTGCACGCGCTGCGGATCGTTGGGATGCACCTTGGCCGCGCTGGCCGGGTCCACCTCGGTAAGCCAGGCGTGCATCGCCGCCGCCCCTTCGCGCGCATGGCGCTCGGCGAGCGCCGCCCGGATCTCGGGGTGAGCGGCCGGCAGCGGCGAGAGGCCGCCGACGAGCGCGCGCCAGTAGAGCATGGTGCCACCGACCAACAATGGCACGCGTCCGGCGGCGGTGATCTCGGCCATGGCCGCCAGCGCATCCTCGCGGAAGCGCGCCGCCGAATAGGCCTCGCTCGGGTCGCAAATATCCACCAGCCGATGCGGCACGCGCGCGAGCACGCTCGGACTCGGCTTCGCGGTGCCGATATCCAGGCCGCGATAGACCAGCGCCGAATCGACGCTGATCAACTCGCAGGGCAAGTGCTCGGCCAGCGCCAGCGCCAGCTCGGTCTTGCCGGACGCGGTCGGGCCGGTGACGAAGAGCGCCGGCGGGCGGGCGATACTCATCAGCGCCCGCGCCAGAACAGGCGGTCCAGATCCTGATGCGAGAGCTTGATCCAGGTCGGACGGCCATGATTGCACTGATCGGCGCGCTCGGTGCGCTCCATCGTCCGCAGCAGCGCATTCATCTCCGGCAGGGTCAGCCGCCGGTTGGCCCGCACCGAGCCATGACAGGCCATGGTCGAGAGCACTTGGTTGATCTCGGTCTGCAGGCGCTCGCCGGTGCCCCCGGCGAGCAGATCGGCCAGCAGATCGCGCAGCAATTGCTCGGCATCGGTCTCCCCGAGGATCGCCGGGATCGCGCGCAGCCGCAGGCGTTGCGGGCCGGTGCGATCGACCTCGATCCCCAGATCGGCCAGCAGGGCCTGGCGTTCTTCGGCGAGATCGGCCTCGCGGGCCGAGACCGCGAGCGAGATCGGCACCAACAGCGGCTGTCGTTGCACATGGCCCTGGTTCCAACTCGCCTTCAGCCGCTCGTAACCGATACGCTCATGGGCCGCATGCATATCGACCAGGATCAGCCCGTCCTCGACCTGGGCCAGGATGAAGACCCCGTTCAATTGCCCGATCGCATAGCCGAGCGGCGGCGAAGTGGAGGCCTGGCCTGAGTCCCGACCCGAGTCCCGATCCGAGTCCCGATCCGAGTCCCCGCCGGGGGAAAGGTCTGGATCGAGGCAGTCGGCGCGCTGGTCCTGAGTGAATGCTTGCTCTTGGCTTTGGCCTTGCCTGGAACCCTCGGCCTCATTGGCGGCCGGCTTGGAAAGCCCGTTCGACAGCGGGCTGAAGGGTCGGCTCGACGAATCGCCCGACAGGGAATGGGTCTGTTGACGATGCAAGGCGCTTGCGATGCAAGCATCCGCAGGGGCGTCGGCATCTGGCATCTGCAAAGCCAAGGCCGCCGCATAGACGCTGCGACCATCCCTCACCCGCAAGGGCGGTCGAGGCTGGCGCCTAGCCGGTAAGCGAGACTGACCCGGGGCCAGCGCGCCATCGCCGGGTTCGGAGATACGCCTGCCTTCGGGAAACGCCGGCACTGCATGCTCGGTTTGGCGATAGTCTTGGGGTCGATCCTGGGCGCGAGCCAGTGCGTGACCTGGGGCGCGGCCCGGGGGATCGCTGGGGTCGCGAGCCGCGGAATGCCTCGGAGCTGCGCCCTCGGCAAGCCGCCGGTGCAGGCTGCGAAACAGGAAATCGTGCACCTGCCGGCCCTCGCGAAACCGCACCTCCTGCTTGGCCGGGTGGACGTTCACGTCGACTTGGCGCGGATCCAGCCGCAGATCGAGGACATAGGCCGGATGCCGCCCATGATGCAGCACGTCTTGAAACGCCTGCCGGACCGCGTGCGCGACCAGCTTGTCGCGCACCATGCGACCATTGACGAAGAAGAATTGCAGATCGGCCTGGCTGCGCGAGAACGCCGGTCGCGCCACCCAACCGCTCAGCGCCAGGCCCACCGCCTGCTCATCGATCCTCAGCGCCTGCTGCACGAAGGCCGCGCCGAGCAGGATCTCCAGGCGCTCGTCGCAGACACCCGCCGACAGCGACGCGGTCTCGGCCGGAGCCAGAGCCGGAGCCGCAGCGCGCAGATCGAACAACTCGCGGCCGTTATGCCGCACGCGAAAGGCGACATCGGCTCGCGCCAGCGCCATCCGCCGGATCAGCTGCTCGATATGCCCGAGTTCGGTGCGCTCGGTGCGCAGGAACTTACGCCGCGCCGGTACCCGATAGAACAGATCGCGGACCTCGACCGAGGTGCCAACCGGATGCGCCGCCGGTGCGGGAGCCGCGCGGGACTCCGAGCCATCGGCACGCAGCCGCCAGCCATGCTCGGCCCCGCGCTCGCGCGAGGTCAGTTCGAGCCGCGCCACCGATGCGATGCTCGGCAGTGCCTCGCCGCGAAAGCCGAAGCTGGCGACGGCCTCGAGATCCGCCAGGCTGCCGATCTTGCTGGTGGCATGGGGCGAGACCGCAAGGCGCAGATCCTCGCGCCCGATGCCGCTGCCATCGTCGCGCACCTGGATGCGCTTGATCCCGGCCTGCTCAAGCTCGATCGCGATCTCCCGAGCGCCGGCGTCGAGACTGTTCTCGAGCAATTCCTTGACCACCGAGGCCGGGCGCTCGATGACCTCGCCAGCGGCGATCTGATTGATGAGCAGCGGGGGTAAGGGGCGAATGCGTGACATGGGACGATGGAAGCAGAAACCCGGCGGCGCGGCAAGCCGTCTTGCTCGCCAGCTCACAGACTCGCCAGCGCCCTGTGCAGCGTCCGCCCGCGCGTGGACCCGGCCGGGTCCGGCGTTGAACGCTCAGCTGCCCGGAATGATCAGCACCTGACCCGAACGAATCTGGTCGCCCTGGAGTTGGTTGAGATCGCGCAGGACGCTCAGATTGACGTCGTGGTTGCGCGCGATTTCGGAGAGGGTGTCGCCGGAGCGGATGCGATACTGCTGCGCGCTCGCTGTTGCCGCCTTTGCCAGGGCGCTCGGCGTGGACTCGGCGAAATGCGTCCCGGGGGGCGGATATTCGCCAAAATACTCGACGATGCCCTCGAGGATCGCCGTCGCCAGCTGGTTCTGGTAGCTCGTCTCCCGCAGGCGTTTTTCCTCTTCTGGATTCGAGATGAAGGCGGTCTCGACCAGCATGGACGGGATATCCGGCGACTTGAGCACCGCGAAGCCGGCCTGCTGGATGCGTTGCTGATGGACCTCTCCGAGTCCTTGCAGCTTGGCCAAGACCTTGGCGGCAGCAACGCTGCTGAGTTCGATGGTGGCGTTCTGACTCATCTCGATCAGCACCGAGGCGAGCAGATCATCGCGCTGCTTGAGATCGACACCGCCGATGAGATCGGCGCGGTTCTCGCGCTCGGCGATCCACCGCGCGGCCTCGCTCGTGGCCCCGCCGGCCGAGAGGGTGAAGACCGAGGAACCGCGCACGCGCCGATCATGGAAGGCATCGGCATGAATCGAGACGAAGAGGTCGGCGCGGTGCTTGCGCGCGATCTCGATACGCTGCCGCAAGCTGATGAAGCGATCATCGTCGCGCACCATCACCGCGCGCATGCCAGGATGGGCATCGATGCGGGTGGCCAGCTTGCGCGCGATCACCAGGACGATGTCCTTCTCGCGCGTCCCGTTCGGCCCCACCGCGCCCGGGTCCTTGCCGCCGTGACCGGCATCGACGGCGATGATCAGATCGCGCCTCGCCGGAGGCGGCGCGGGCAGCGATGGCCGCGTGTCCGCCGCCTCGGTCTGCGGCGACAGGTCGATCACCAAGCGGTGGCCGTAATCCTGGTTCGGCGCCAACTCGAAGCTCTTCGCGCGCACCGGCTGCTTGAGGTCCAACACGATGCGCAGATCATCGCCGGCACGAATGCCACTGCGCAGACCGGCGACCATCCGATCCTCACCGGTCGGTTCCGGGAGCGCGCCCTCGAGGCGGGCACCGACCAGATCGACGACCAGCCGATCGGGATCGTCCAGCGCGAAGACCCTGTGCTCGATCGGCCCCGCCAGATCGACGACGAAGCGCGTGTATTCCGGTCCGCTCCACATGCGTGCGCCAGCGACACCGACCTGCCCGCCCAAGGTCGAGCAACTCAGGCCCGTCAGGAGGATCAAAAGACTGTAGCGAGCCAGCATCCAAAGCATGCGTGAGAGTTTAATCCATGGTCGCGGCCACCCCGTTCAGGTGGCATTGCCAACCCTTCAAGGATAGTCGCCACACAGATTTTTTCCAAGCCTGCACGACTGCTTGAAGCGGTTTCTTCACAGCCTGTCGAGCTTACTCAGGCATGCTGTCGCGCCGATGCAACGAGATTTCGAGCCTCTCGATCGGCTGGCGCCAACGCCGCCAGAAGCGGCGCCCACGCCGAACACGCGACGAGCGTGATCCGCCGGCAACCGCCGGCCGGCGG
>NZ_JBKHDN010000061.1:0-13595 GCF_046541315.1 Halochromatium sp.
ATCGGGCTTGTCGGGCAGGGTTGTCCAGCGCTCAGGTCATGCAATCATAAGGCGATTGACGAAAATCACCTCAGGCCGTGCCGGGGCCAGGAGTCAGTCAGGAGGATACGTGCTCGACCTCGGGCTCCTCGTCGTCCGGCGACTCCGAATCGTCGCCCGCCATGCCCAAGTCCTTGATCTTGCGGGTGAGGGTGTTGCGCCCCCAGCCGAGGAGCTTGGCCGCCTCCTGACGGCGCCCGCCGGTATGCTCGAGCGCGGATTCGATCAGGATGCGCTCGAAGCTCGGCATGGCCGAATCGAGGATGCCGCGCTCGCCTTGCTGCAGCCGGCGCCGCGTCCAGGCGCGCAGGGCGCCTTCCCATTGTTCGTCGGCTTGCTCGGCGGCGGCGATGCCCTCGAGGTCGGGCGGTAGATCGCCGACATGGATCTGCTTGGTGGAGGCCATCACCGTGAGCCAGCGCGCGGTGTTCTCGAGCTGGCGCACGTTGCCAGGCCATTCCAGGCGCTCGAGGCGCTCGAGCGCGTCGTCGGCCAGAATCTTGGCCTCGCAGCCGAGTTCCTTCGCGGCCTGGGCCAGGAAGTGGCGCATCAGCAGGCCGATGTCCTCGCGCCGATCGCGCAACGCCGGCAGTTGGATGCGGATGACATTGAGGCGATGGAAGAGGTCGTCGCGAAAGCTGCCGTTGGCGACCAACTCGCGCAGGTTTTGATGGGTCGCAGCGATGATGCGGACATCGACCTTGATCGGCGTCAGGCCGCCGACGCGATAGAACTCGCCGTCGGCGAGCACGCGCAACAGGCGCGTCTGCAATTCGGCCGGCATGTCGCCGATCTCGTCGAGGAACAGGGTGCCGCCGTCGGCCTGCTCGAAGCGGCCCTCGCGCCGGGTCTGGGCACCGGTGAAGGCGCCGCGCTCGTGGCCGAACAGTTCCGATTCCATCAGGTCGCGCGGGATCGCGGCCATGTTGAGGGCGATGAAGGGCGCCTGCGAGCGCGGGCTGTGGCGATGCAGGGCGTGGGCGACGAGTTCCTTGCCGGTGCCGGATTCGCCGTTGATGAGCACGGTGATGTTGGAGCGGGCGAGGCGGCCGATGGCGCGAAAGACCTCCTGCATCGAGGGCGCCTCGCCGAGGATGTCCGGGCTATGCGGCAGCGGCACCGGTTCGGCGGCGGCCTCGCTGTGGCGGCGGCAGGCCCGTTGCACCTGATCGACCGCGTCGTCGATATCGAAGGGCTTGGGCAGGTATTCGAAGGCACCGCCATGGAAGGCGGAGACGGCGCTGTTGAGATCGGAATGCGCGGTCATGATGATGACCGGCAGCGCCGGATAGCGGGTTGTCACCTGCTCAAGCAGCTCCAGGCCATCGATGCCGGGCATGCGAATGTCGGTCAGGATCACATCGGGCAACTCGCGCTCGAGCGCGTCCATCACACCGACGCCGTTGGAGAAGCTGGTGACATCCATCTCGGCCTGGCGCAGCGCGCGCTCGAGCACCCAGCGGATCGAGCGGTCGTCGTCGATGACCCAGATCCTGGGCACTCTATTCATGGGTCGGCTCCAGTGGCAGATAGACAAGGAAGAGGGTGCAACCGGGCCGACTCTCGCATTCGATCAGGCCCTGATGCTGATTGACGAGTTCTTGGGCAATCGCCAGCCCCAGCCCGGTGCCGCCGGCGCGCCCGGAAACCATGGGGAAGAAGATCCGATCCATGAGTTCCTCGGGGATGCCCGGGCCGTCGTCCTCGATCTCGATCACCAGCACCAGCCGGTGGCGGATGCTGCCGATGGTGAATTGCCGCAGCACCCGCGTTCGCAGCGTCACATGACCCTGCTGACCGGCGGCATCGGCGGCGTTGCGGGCAATGTTGAGCAGGGCCTGGATCAGCCGATCGGTATCGGCCTCGAGATTCGGAATGCTCGGATCATAGTCACGGATGATCTCGGGACCGGCAGGGAACTCGGCGCTGAGCAGGCCGCGCACATGCTCGATCGCATGATGGATGTTGAGCGAGCGCCGCTGCGGCAGATGGTTCGGCCCCAGCATCCGGTTCAGCAGCGCCTGCAGCCGATCGGCCTCGTCGATGATGATGCGGGTGTATTCGCGCAGGCCCGGGTTGGGCAGCTCGCGTTCGAGGAGCTGCGCCGCGCCGCGCAGTCCGCCGAGCGGGTTCTTGATCTCGTGCGCGAGTCCGCGCAGCAGCGCCTGGGTCGCGTGATGCTGCGAGATCAGGTATTCCTCGCGCGCGATACGGAGCTGGCGGTCGACCTGTTGCATCTCCATCAGCAGGTCATAGGGCTCGTCGCGCGCATGCAGCGGTAGCACGGTGCAGTTGACGCGGATGCTCTGCCGATCCGGGCGCTTGACCTCGACCTCGCGCTCGGTAAAGGGTTGGCGCGTCTCGAAGGCCTCGCGCAGCCGGTCCTCGACCGAATCGGTGGGGCAGGGCACCAAGCGCCCCGCCACCTCGCCGAGCACGGTCTTGGCGCTGACCGCGAGCAGGTTCTCGCCGGCGGCATTGATATAGCGCAGCCGCAGGTCGCGATCGAACAGCAGCACGGCGGTGCTTAGGTTGTCGAGGATCATGGTGCCAAGCCGGCTGCGTCCGCTCTCGATGTCGTTCATCAGTGTCACTGGCGCCTGATCGAAAACCCGGTGGATCAGCCATTTCCATCGATTAAGCAAGCACCGAGCCAGATGACGGACGCCGGTTGGGATCAGGTCCCGCGCGCACGGCTGGGGCCGATCCGCTCCATCATTCGCACTAGTTTAGTGCTTAACGCCCTTAGCGAGAGCGTTGGAATGCACCAGCTCCTAACAACGCGCCCAGCAACCAAGGGTCGAGCACCGTGGCTCGCGACCGTCGCGGTCGTGACAGGGCGGTCTTGGGCGCTCGCAGACAGCAGGGCCAGACAATCGCCCACCAGCGCGAGAGGTTCATGTGCAGAGGCATGGGAGATGGCGAGACCCGATTGGGGGCTCGGGGCGAGGGATCCGATGGGGCACTGCCGATGGCGGGCTATCGAGCGGAAGGCAACGAGAAATCGGCCGGCAAAGCGACCGCAGAGGCGCACGCGGGCGTCCTTGCCCGCAGCGGGGCGCGGCAATTCTGCGGGCATCGCCGGCGCCTGGCTTGTCGGTCAGAGGCTGTAGTAGAGATCGAACTCGACCGGATGCGTGCTCATGCGCAACTGGGTGACTTCGTCCATCTTGAGTTTGATATAGCCGTCGATGACATCGTCGGTGAAGACGCCGCCGGCGGTGAGGAATTCGCGATCGGCATCGAGCGCAGCCAAGGCCTGATCGAACGAGTAGCAGACCTGCGGAATGGACTTCTCTTCTTCCGGCGGAAGGTCGTAGAGATCCTTGTCCATGGCGTCGCCGGGATGGATCTTGTTCTGGATGCCATCGAGGCCGGCCATCATCATCGCCGAGAACGACAGGTACGGGTTACCGGTGCTGTCCGGGAAGCGCACCTCGATGCGCGTGGCCTTGGGATTGGCATCATGCGGGATGCGGATCGAGGCCGAGCGATTCCTGGACGAATAGGCCAGCATCACCGGCGCCTCGAAGCCGGGCACCAGGCGCTTGTAGGAGTTGGTGGAGGCGTTGGTGAAGGCATTCAGCGCGCGCGCGTGCTTGATGATGCCGCCGATGTAGTAGAGCGCGGTATCGGACAGGCCGCCGTACTTGTCGCCGGCGAAGATGTTCTGGCCATCCTTGCCGAGCGACTGATGGACGTGCATGCCGTTGCCATTGTCGCCGACCAGGGGCTTGGGCATGAAGGTGGCCGTCTTGCCATAGGCATGGGCGACATTCTGCACGCAGTATTTGAGGATCTGGTTCATGTCGGCGCGCCTGACCAAGGTGGCAAAGCGGGTGCCGATCTCGCACTGGCCGGCGGTGGCGACCTCGTGGTGATGCACCTCGACCGGCACGCCCATCTCCTCCATCGCCAGGCACATCGCGGCACGCAGGTCGTTGAGCGAGTCCACCGGCGGCACCGGGAAGTAGCCGCCCTTGACGCCGGGGCGGTGCCCCATGTTGCCGTCCTCGAAGACGCGCTCGGAGTTCCACTCGGCCTCCTCGGAATCGACCTTGTAGAAGGCGCCGGCCATGCTCACGCCCCAGCGCACGTCGTCGAGGACGAAGAATTCCGGCTCGGGACCGAAGAAGGCGGTGTCGGCGATGCCGGTGGAGGCCAGATAGGCCTCGGCGCGCTTGGCCACCGAACGCGGATCACGCTCGTAGCCCTGCATGGTGGCGGGCTCGAGGATGTCGCAGCGCACGATCAGGGTCTTCTCGTCGGAGAACGGGTCGAGCACCGCCGTCGCGGCCTCTGGCATCAGAACCATGTCCGAGGCCTCGATGCCCTTCCAGCCGGCGATCGAGGAGCCGTCGAACATCTTGCCGTCTTGGAACAGGGCTTCATCGACGATCCGGGCCGGCAGCGAGACGTGCTGCTCCTTGCCGCGCGTATCCGTGAAGCGAAGGTCCACGAATTTTACGTCCTCGTCTTTGATCGTCTTCAACACGTCGTCAGTGGCGGACATCTGCGAAATCTCCCGCTAATTGGTCTTGGGCTTGTGAATGGAGTCTGGCCAGTGTGCTCGCTCAAGTCACTAGCAGGTTATGTACCAGGTCATCTGCCACGGTCTTGGCGATGGCGGACCCATGGAACCTCTGCTGGCGCGGTAGCCTGAGCAACCATGATTGCGCACACAAATAGACCATACCCGGACTGGCGTCGCACCGAAAGAGGGCATGGGTGGCCCTCAGCCGAAATAGAGGCGCACATCGGCGATCTCGGGGTCATCCTGGATGGCGGCCCGCAGCCGCTGTTGCAGCTGCCGCGCGGCGGCTGCGTCGACGAAGGTGCGCAGCGGGAAGAAGACATCGACGGTGATCGCCCCCTCCAGATAATGCAGCAGGACGCGCTTGCGGGTCAGCGCCTCGGGGATCTCCTGCCAGCGCTGGTCGAGGCGCCCGAGGACTTCGGTGCGCATCGGTAGGCCCTTGGTCGGGGTCGCGCACTCGTCGTCTTCCGGATCGATGTGAACGATGACATCGGACATGCGTTCGATGGTCTCCATCAGCCGCTCTTGCACCAGCACGCTGATCGCATGGCCTTCGGAGACGCTGATGTCGGGGTCGACCAGGACATGGACGTCGGCGGCGGTGTTGCCGCCGAGGGTGCGGGTGCGCAGCATGTGGATGTCGCGCACGCCGGTGCTGTGGCGGATGATCCGACTCATCTCCCGCAGACGCTCGGGATCGAGGGCGGTGTCGACGAGTTCGCGGGTGGCGTTGGAGCCCAGATCCCAGGCGATCTTGGCGATCATCACCGCCACGAGCACCGAGGCGATCGCATCCAGGTCGGGAAGACCGGCGAGGGTACCGGCCACCCCGATCATCACGATCACCGAGGAGATGGCATCGGAGCGATGGTGCCAGGCGTTGGCGATCAGCAGATCGGAGCGCACCCGCACGCCATAGGCGCGGGTGTACCAATACAGGGCCTCCTTGATCAGGATCGAGAGCCCGGCGGCGTAGAGGGCGATCGGGCCCGGCTGCAGCAGGGCCTGCGGATGGAACAGACGCTGCACCGCATCCCAGCCGATGCCGAGCGCGACCGCCACCAGCAGGAAGCCCAGCACCAGGGTGGCGACCGTCTCGAAACGGCCGTGGCCATAGGGATGCTCGGCATCCGGGGCCTGACCGGCCTTGTGGCCGGCGAACCAGACCAGCAGGTCGGAGAGCAGATCGGAGAGCGAATGGATGCCGTCGGCGATGAGCGCGTGCGATTGGCCGAACACGCCCGCGACGATCTTGACGGCGGACAGCAGCAGGTTGACGATCGCGCCGACCAGGGTGGTTCGCTTGATGGCCTGGGCGCGCGCCTGGCGGGAATTGATGTCCATACGGGATGCCGATGCGGTCGCTGCGGATGCAGCCTCGATGGGACCGATTATAACGGTGGGGGCGCGTCGACGAGGAAGACGCTTGCACTGGTCCGCGGGCGCCGATCATCGCTATACTGTGGGGTTTTAGCAGCTGCTGGAGTCCGCGTTGGGCACTCAGACGGACGATTTCATCGGTTTCCAGGAACTCATCTTCAGGCTCGAGCGCTACTGGAGCCGGCAAGGCTGCGTGATCCTGCAGCCCTATGACATGGAGGTGGGCGCCGGAACCTTTCATCCCGGCACCTTCCTGCGCTCGATCGGCCCCGAACCCTGGAACGCGGCCTATGTGCAACCCTCGCGGCGGCCGACCGATGGCCGTTATGGCGAAAACCCGAACCGGTTGCAGCATTACTATCAGTATCAGGTGGTGATGAAGCCCTCGCCGGATGCCATCCAGACCCTGTATCTGGACTCGCTGCGCGAACTCGGTATCGACCCCTTGGTCCACGATATCCGCTTCGTCGAGGACAACTGGGAGTCGCCGACGCTCGGCGCCTGGGGCCTGGGCTGGGAGGTCTGGCTGAATGGCATGGAGGTGACCCAGTTCACCTATTTCCAGCAGGTCGGCGGGCTCGAATGCCGGCCGGTCACGGGCGAGATCACCTATGGGCTGGAGCGCATCGCGATGTATCTGCAGGGCGTCGAGAGCGTCTACGATCTGCGCTGGACCGACTCGGCCACCGGGCCCGTCTCCTATGGCGATGTCTTCCTGCAAAACGAGCGCGAGCAGTCGGCCTACAACTTCGAGCAGGCCGATGTCGCAGCGTTGTTCGCGGCCTTCGATGGCTGCGAGCGCCAGAGCCAGGCCCTGGTCGAGGCGGGTCTGCCGTTGCCGGCCTATGAGCAGGTCCTGAAGGCCTCGCATACCTTCAATCTGTTGGATGCGCGCGGGGCCATCTCGGTGACCGAGCGCCAGCGCTTCATCCTGCGCGTGCGCACGCTCGCGCGCGCCGTGGCCGAGGCCTACTATCGGAGTCGCGAGGCGCTCGGCTTCCCGATGGCCGCCGCCAGCAACCGCCAGGAGGCCGCATGAGTTCGATCCCAGACGCCGATCTGCTCGTCGCCGATCTGCTCGTCGAGATCGGCACCGAGGAATTGCCGCCGGCTGCGCTCGCGGGCCTGTCCGAGGCGTTTCGCGAGGCCCTGCTGACACAGCTCGACGAGGCCCGGCTCGGCCACGGCGCGGCACAGGCCTTCGCCAGCCCGCGCCGGCTCGCGGTGCTGATCGCGGCGGTGGCGACGGCGCAGCCCGATGAGCAGGTGACGCGGCGCGGGCCGGCGGTGAAGGCGGCCTTCGATGAGCAGGGCAACGCGACCAAGGCCGCGCTCGGCTTCGCCCAGTCCTGCGGGGTCGCGGTCGCGGCGCTCGAGCGCGAGGAAACGCCCAAAGGCGCTTGGCTGTGCTACCGGCATCGGGTCACCGGCGAACAGGCGGCGACGCTGCTGCCGGACCTGATCGAGCAGGCGCTGGCGGCACTGCCGATCCCGAAGCGGATGCGCTGGGGCGATCGCAGCGTCGAGTTCGTGCGCCCGGTGCACTGGGTCTGCGTCTTGCTCGGCGAGGCAACGGTGCCGGGGCGCGTGCTTGGTCTTGGGATCGATCGACTGACCCAGGGTCATCGCTTCCATCATCCCGAGGCGATCCGCCTGGACGCGCCGGGCGACTATCTCGCGGCCCTGCGCGCGGCTCGGGTCGAGCCCGATCTCGCGAGCCGACGCCGCTCGATCCGCGATCAGGTCGAGGCGCTCGCGGCCGCCGCCGGCGGCCGGGCGATGATCGAGGCCTCGGTGCTCGACGAGGTCACGGCGCTCTGCGAATGGCCGGTCGCGCTGCTGGGTCGATTCGATCCGGATTTCCTCAAGGTTCCGCCCGAGGTCTTGATCGAGACCATGCAGGCCAACCAGAAATATTTCCCGGTGCTCGATGGCGAGGGGCGCTTGTTGCCCTGTTTCATCACCGTCAGCAATATCGAGAGCCGCGAGCCGGAACAGGTGCGGGCCGGTAACGAGCGCGTGATTCGCCCGCGCTTCGCCGATGCCAAGTTCTTCTGGGAGCAGGATCTGAAGACACCGTTGGCCGAGCGGGTCGCCGCGCTCGCGGGCATCGTCTTCCAACACCAGCTCGGCACGCTGTTGGAGAAGACCGAGCGGATCGCCGTGCTCAGCGCCTGGATCGGTGGCGAGATCGGCGCCGATGTGGACGCGACCGAGCGGGCCGCGCGTCTGGCCAAGGCCGATCTGGCGACCCAGATGGTGGGCGAGTTCGGCAGCTTGCAAGGGGTGATGGGCCGCTATTACGCGCAACGCACGGGTGAGCCCGACGCCATCGCCACGGCGATCGAGCAGCATTACTGGCCGAAGCACGCCGGCGACCGGCTCCCGGAGACGGATCTGGCGCGCGCGGTCGCGCTCGCCGATCGGGTCGATACCCTGATCGGGATCTTCGCCATCGGCCAGCGCCCAACCGGCGTCAAAGACCCCTATGGACTGCGGCGAGCGGCCATCGCGGTGCTGCGGCTGCTGATCGAGACCCCGCTCGCGCTGGATCTGCGGACCTTGCTCGAACGGGCTGCGGCAGGCTATCCCGCCGCGATCGACGCGGCAGGCGCCATCGACGAGGTCTTGCCATACAGCATCGACCGGCTGAAGCGCTATTACGCGGATGCGGACAGCGACCGCGCGGCCGATCAAGACGTGGTCGCCGCCGTGCTGGCGCTGGGGCTGACGCGGCCGCTGGATATCGATCGGCGCATCCGGGCGGTTCAGGGCTTCAGGGGCCGTCCGGAGGCCGCAGCGCTCGCGGCCGCCAACAAGCGCACGCGCAATATCCTGCGCAAGGCCTCGCCCGCAGAGATCGGCGCGCGGATCGACCCCGATCTGTTGCAAGACGCGGCCGAGCGCGCGCTGGTGACGGCGGTCGACGCGATGATGGCGCGGGTCGACGCACTGCTCGGGCAACAAGACTATGACTCGGCCCTGAGCGAACTGGCGGGCCTGCGACAGGTGCTCGACGATTTCTTCGAGCAGGTGATGGTGATGGCCGAGGAACCCGCGCTCAGGGCGAACCGTCTGGCGATCTTGAAGCGCCTAGAGACCCTGTTCCTCGGCGTGGCCGATATCTCCTTGTTGCAGGTATCCTGAGGAAGCGCCCGATATCCGATATCCGAATCGCGGCGATTCGGTCGCATCGCTTGAAGGGTGCTTGGGGCCGCCCAATGCAAGCTTGGCAGGCCGCTTCCGGGACGCGGCGGAAAGACGGCCCGGAACGATGACCCGAAAAGATGGCTGGGGCATCAGGGGGAGACGCGTTGAAGTTGGTGATCTTGGATCGCGATGGCGTGATCAACTACGACTCTGCGGAGTACATCAAGTCCACGCGCGAATGGGAGCCGATCCCAGGCAGTCTGGAGGCGATCGCGCGGCTGAACAATGCCGGAGTCACGGTGGCGGTGGCGACCAATCAGTCGGCCATCGCGCGCGGCCTGTGCGATCTCGATGACATCAACGCCATTCATCAGATGCTGCGCTCCCGGCTGAATGCGGTCGGCGGCCACGTCGAGGTGATCGCGTTCTGTCAGCACGCTCCCGGGGAGGGTTGCGAGTGTCGCAAACCCAAGACCGGCTTGCTGCGCGAAATCCGCCGCCGCACGGGGATTCCCCTGGATGACGCCCCCATGATCGGCGATTCCCAACGCGATCTGGATGCCGCCATCAGCGTCGGCGCTCGGCCGGTCCTGGTGCGCACCGGCAAGGGCGAGGACACGGAGCGCCATTTGCCGGTCGCGCTTGCCGAGATCCCGGTCTTCGACGATCTCGCCGCCGCCGTGGACGGCTTGCTCGCACAGTCCTGATCCGTCCCGCATGCCCGTTACGTCCTTCCCTGACGCTGCCCATGATCCCCTCATGAATCGCTTCCGAGCCAGTCTCTTCGAGGCCTTTCTCTGGCTCAGCGTGCTCGGCTATGGCTTGCTGATGCGACTGCTCGCGCTCGGCCTCTCGCGACAACGGCTGATGGCGATTGCCTTGCATTGGCAGCGGGCGGTGCTCTGGGGCTTGCGCCGCCTGTGTGGAATCGATTACCGCGTACAGGGTGAGGCGCATCTGCTCGAAGGCCGCGGACAGATCATCCTGAGCAATCATCAATCGGCCTGGGAAACCATCGCGCTGGGACGTCTCCTGCCCATGCCCCAGACCTGGGTGATGAAACAGGAACTGCTGCGCATCCCGTTCTTCGGTTGGGCCCTATCGCTGTTCGAGCCGATCGCGATCGATCGCTCCGCCGGCCGGCAGGCCATGCGGCAGCTGCTGACGGTGGGGGCCGAGCGACTCGCGCGCGGGCATTGTCTGGTGATCTTTCCCGAGGGCACGCGCGTGGCGCCGGGCGTGAGCAAGCGCTTCGGGCTGGGCGGGGCGCTCCTCGCCGAGCGCACGGGCGCGCCGGTGGTGCCGATTGCCCACAATGCCGGTTGTTTCTGGGGGCGGCAGCCCCTGCGCAAATACGCTGGCACCATCGATGTGGTGATCGGCCCGCCCATCGAGACCGAGGGCCTGAGTGCCCAAGAGATCAACCGGCGGGCCGAGGATTGGATCAGAACCACGACCCAGGCCTTGGTCGAGCATGCCGTTGGCGCGAACCCGGCCGCGCAAGGGCGGGATACGGTGACCGGCTAGCAGCCCGAAGCCATGCAGCGGCCCCGCCACGCGGAGGCAGGGCACGTGATGAGCGGCGAGAGGGGGCGGAGGTTCCCGGTTGGCCTCCCGGTTGGCCTTCCGGTTGGCTGGGCCGTCTTCGAGCTAGATATCGATATTGGCGGCATCCAGGGCATGGCGCTCGATGAAATCGCGGCGCGGCTCGACGTGCTCGCCCATCAGGGTGGTGAAGATCTGATCGGCCGCCACCGCGTCCTCGATGGTGACGCGCAGCAGGCGCCGACTGTCCGGGTCCATGGTGGTTTCCCATAATTGCTCGGGGTTCATTTCACCGAGGCCCTTATAACGCTGGATATGGTAGCCACGGCGGCCTTCGGCGAGCAGCCAGTCGTAGGCCTCGTCGAACCTGAGCAGTTCCCGACCGCGCTCCCCGCGCACCACCCGCGCCCCAGGCTTGATCAGACCGGCGAGTTTTTCTGCCAGGGTCGCGATCCGCCGATAGTCGGCGGAGTCGAAGAAGTCCATGCCAAGCTCGCGGGTCTCGGGAATCCCGTGCACGAGCCGGATCACCGACAGGCCCGCCGGCCGATCGGACTCAGCCGCGCGGATCTTGACCCGATAGTCGATCGCGGGACCCGCCTGGGTGCGCAGACGCCGTTCGAGATCGGTCGTCCAGCCCGACAGTTGCTCCTTATCTTGCCGCATCTCCGGGGTCAAGCGCGGCATATTCAGGAGTTCGCCGAGAAAGGTGACATCGTAGCGGGTCGCCATGCGCGCGAGCATGGCGCGAAACACCTGATAATCGCTCATCAGCGACTCCAGGCCCATGGCGCTGATCGGCGGCACCTCCGGCTCGCAATAGAGGGCGGCGTTATCGAGCGCGGCGCGCAACAGCGAGGCGCTCATCTCGGCATCGTCGAGCAGGTAGTCTTCCTGCTTGCCGCGCTTGATCTTGTAGAGCGGCGGCTGGGCGATATAGACATGGCCACGGTCGACCAGCTCGGGCATCTGCCGATAGAAGAAGGTCAAGAGCAGGGTGCGGATGTGGGCGCCATCGACATCGGCATCGGTCATGATGATGACGCGGTGGTAACGCAGCTTGTCCGGGTTGTAGTCCTCGCGACCGATGCCACAGCCGAGCGCGGTGATCAGGGTGCCGACCTCGGCCGAGGACAGCATCTTGTCGAAGCGGGCCTTCTCGACATTGAGGATCTTGCCCTTCAACGGCAGGATGGCCTGGAAGGCGCGATCGCGCCCCTGTTTGGCCGAGCCGCCGGCCGAGTCGCCCTCGACGATGAACAGCTCCGAGCGCGAGGGGTCCTTTTCCTGGCAGTCGGCCAGCTTGCCGGGCAAGCCGGCGATGTCGAGCACGCCCTTGCGGCGGGTCATGTCGCGTGCCTTGCGGGCGGCTTCGCGCGCGCGCGCGGCCTCGAGCATCTTGTTGGCGATGACCTTGGCCTCGGCCGGATTCTCCTCGAGGAACATATCCAGATGCTGGTTCAGGAGCGTCTCGACCACCGGTTTGACATCGGACGAGACCAGCTTGTCCTTGGTCTGCGAGGAGAACTTGGGATCAGGCACCTTGACCGAGACCACCGCTGTCAGGCCCTCGCGCGCATCGTCACCGACCGGGCGCGTCTTCTGGTTCTTCACCAGTTGCTGGCGCTCGATGTACTGATTCAGGGTGCGTGTCAATCCGGCCCGGAACCCGGCCAGATGGGTGCCGCCATCCTTCTGCGGGATGTTGTTGGTATAGCAGAAGATGGTCTCCTGATAGGCATCGTTCCACTGCAAGGCGATCTCGGCGATGATCTCGCTGCGCTCGGCGCTGAAGTAGAAGACGTTGGGATGGATCGGCGACTTATTCTGGTTCAGGTGTTCGACGAAGGCGCGGATCCCGCCTTGGTATTCGAACACCGCCTCGCGGTCGGTGCGCTCATCCTTCAGCCGGATGCGCACACCGGAGTTGAGGAAGGAGAGTTCGCGCAGGCGCTTGGCGAGGATCTCATAGTGGAATTCGAGGTCGGTGAAGATGGTCGGCGAGGGCTTGAACGAGATCTCGGTGCCGGTGGTCTCGGCGGGTCCGCATTCTCTCAGCGGATAGGAGGGTACACCGAGTTCATACTCCTGTTCGTAGACCAGGCCATCGCGGCGAATCCGCAGGCGCAGAGACTCGGAGAGGGCGTTGACCACCGAGACGCCGACGCCATGGAGGCCGCCGGAGACCTTGTAGGAGTTATCGTCGAACTTACCGCCGGCGTGGAGCACGGTCATGATGACCTCGGCGGCCGAGCGGTTCTCCTCGGGGTGGATATCGACGGGAATACCGCGCCCATTGTCGATGACGGAGACGGCGCCGTCGGCATGGATGGTGACCAGAATCTCGGTGCAGTAGCCCGCCAAGGCCTCGTCGATGGCGTTGTCGACCACCTCGAAGACCATGTGGTGAAGCCCGGTTCCGTCATCGGTATCGCCGATATACATGCCGGGACGCTTGCGAACGGCATCAAGGCCTCGAAGAACCTTGATGTTTGAGGAATCGTAGCTCATACGCGAGTCATTCTATGGTGCTATCGAACAGGGCCATGCCTCTGAAAAGGCTGGGGATCGACGCCGACGGGTCGAAAGTCTCAGGGAAGCGATGCGGAGCAAGGGCACTCGCGCCCCCGTCGTGGATTCGGCTGGACTGAGCGATCGGCGACGTTCGCGCTGGCGCTTCCCGGAAGAGGCAAAATCGCCAGAACTGATTGATTATACACGGATGGCGCCGATTCCGGCGGGCCATCGGCGGCTTGGCGAACGGTCCTCTCCGGCGCTTGAGTTGCCTGTCCAGCCGGGGGTTCCACGTGGAACGCGACGATCGCTGCGCGCGGGCGAGTCGGGGTCACGTTGTCCAGGCGGGGGTTCCACGTGGAACACGGCGATCGCTGCGCGCGGGCGAGTCGGGGTCACGTTGTCCAGGCGGGGGTTCCGCGTGGAACAC
>NZ_JBKHDN010000062.1:0-13575 GCF_046541315.1 Halochromatium sp.
GCGTCGAGCGAGTCCGGGAGCGCGCGAGCCCCCGTATCGGCTCCCGTGTCGGCTCTCGTGTCGATTCCCGTATCGGCTCCCGTTTCGAGCCGCGTCTGGGTCATCGCCTCAAGCGGCAGCGGCGTGTCGAGGTCGGTCATGGCAGTCTCCGTGATCAAGTCAGGGTGAATCGAGAAGCGCGTGGTCTCGGGCTTGGTCGGCCTTTCCGATCCCATCGGCCAAGCGCTCAATCGCCGAGCAGATGGACATTGTCGCCGGCGTTGGCGATCTCCTCGCGCCGGATGGCCTTCTCGGCCCAGCTCAGCAGCTCGCGGGTGCCGAGCTGGTCTTTGCGATCGAAGGCGCGCACCGGCGCCAGGCGCTCGATGGCGGCCTGTGGCTGGTCTTGGCGCAGCAGCAGCCAGGCCGCGCCCTTGAGCGCCAGCAGCAGAAAGCGGGTGCTGGCCATCGAACGCTCCGCGGCTTGCTCAAGCTCGGCCTGGCCAAGCTTGCGCCAGTCCTCGCTCAGCCCGAGCCGACGGCTGCTGAGCAGGATCGCGCGATCGGCCATCGTCACCGCCTCGGCATAGCGGTGGCGATAGTAGTAATAGCGATAGAGCGCGACGATCACCGAGAGATGTTCCGGGGCCTTCAGGTAGGCGCGCAACAGCGCCCACTCGGCGCTGTCGACCGAGGTCCGTTCGAGATCCTCGTCGCTTGAACCATCGAGCGCCTGCGAGCGGTACCGCTGAGCGCTCTCGTCGATCAGCTGTCGCACCTCGGCCGGCAGTGGCGTCTCGAAGTACATCGCCTCGTTGTCGAGATCGAGCAGGTCCATGATGGTGTCTGCGCTTGCGGATGGCTCTAGGAAACGCCGGGATGGCTCAGGCGGGTCAGGCCAGCTTGGGCCAGCTCAGGCCAGCCGCGTCTGGCCCGACGGCGCTGGCATCGCCGCCGCGCCCAGCGCTGTCTGTTCCAGAAACCGGCGCAAGTCGGCGCTCGCCGGCGGGCGCTTGGTCTCGGTGACGAAGCGCCGCAGCTGCGGCAGCACGCGCTCGGCCTGGGCGGCATCGATATCGAGTTGGAGCAGTTGCTCGTAGGCGAGCCGGATCGCCTGCCGCCCGGAGTGCTTGCCGAGCACCAGGCGATGCTGGCGCCCGACCTCGGCCGGGTCGATGCCCTGATAGTTGTTCGGATCCTTGAGCAGGCCATCGACATGGATGCCGGCCTCATGGGTAAAGGCGCCGTCGCCGACCAGGCTCTTGTGCCAACCGACCGGATGGCCGGAGGCCTGGGCGACGAGCTTGGAGAGCGCCTCGAAGCGGGTCAGATCGACGCCGGTGTTGAGTCCGTGCACATGCTTGAGACCGATCACCACCTCTTCCAGCGCGGCATTGCCGGCACGCTCGCCGAGACCGTGGACGGTGGTGTTGACATGGGTGGCGCCGGCGCGCACCGCCGCGAGGGTGTTGGCGGTGGCCAGGCCAAGGTCGTCATGCGCGTGCATCTCGATCTCGCAATCGCAGACGCTCGCCAGCTCGCGGATGCGCTCATAGGTGCCGAAGGGGTCGAGCAGGCCGACGGTATCGGCGAAGCGCAGGCGGCGCGCGCCGGCCCGTTGCGCCGCCTCGGCGACCTGCTTGAGCCAGTCCGGATCGGCCCGCGAGGCGTCCTCGCAGCCGACGCCGACCTCGAGACCCTGCGCGCGGGCGATCGCGACCTCCTGGGCGATACAGGCGAGCACCCAGGCGCGGTCGCGGCCGAGCTTGCCGGCGATCTGCTGATCCGAGACCGGGATCGAGAGATCGACCAGATCGACGCCGAGACCGACGCAGGCATCGATATCGGCGCTGCACATGCGCGCCCAGACCATCAGCCGCGCGTTCAGCCCAAGCTCGGCGACGGCGCGGATCGAATCGCGCTCGTCCTCGCCCATGGCCGGGATGCCGACCTCGAGTTCCGGCACGCCAAGGGCATCGAGTCCGCGCGCGATGGCGAGCTTTTCGTCGAGCGAGAAGGCGACGCCGGCCGACTGCTCGCCATCGCGCAGGGTGGTGTCGTTGATGCAGACCCCGGGGGCTGCCAGGTCGTCGATGAGGGACATCGGATTCGGCTCCGGTACGCGGTGCGATCACTCAAGATAAGCAAAACTCGGGCCAGAATCCAAAGGGGTCTTGTCTGGATCCTTGGATCTTGAGATAACAGACTGATTCTATTGGCTCCAATGGCTGCTTTTGAGGCGCCTGAAGCACTGATCGGAGTTCGCGCCGGGCCCGAGTCGGGGTCGGATCGAGGCAAGCATCCGTGTCGGATTGAGGGAACCGCGACGCGTCTCGTCGGGGGCTTGTCGCAGAGGCGACAGGCAGACCATCGGCGATGGCCGCAGGCAGGACGAGAGCAACCGGCAAGCAATCGGCGGGCAACCGGCGAAAGCCGCGCCTCAGGCCAGATCCTCGGCGTCCCTCTCGGCCAGCGGCAGCAAGAGCGTGAAGGTGGTGCCGACGCCGATGGTCGAGCTGACCGACAAGCCGGCACCGGAGCGCAGCACGAACTCGCGCACCATGAACATCCCCAGGCCGTGACCGACGCGTTGCGTCTTGGTTGAGAACAGCGGCTCGAAGATGCGCGCGAGCACCGCGTCGGTCATGCCGCAGCCCGTATCGCTGATGCGAATCGCGGCGTAGTCGCCGGCGGTGAGTTCGCCGACCATCAGCGGCGGCTCGCCGCTCCAGTGCTCGCGGCAGCCGATGAGGCTGAGCGTGCCTCCTTCCGTCATCGCATCGCGGGCATTGAGCGCCAGGTTGAGCAGCGCGGCCTGCAGGAAGCCGGCATTGGTCTTGGCGCCGAGATCGGGCTCGACCCGGAGATCCCAGTCCAGGGTTTCCGGCAGCATCAATCGCAGGATGTCGGCCAGTTCGGTGAGCGGCTTGTCGAGCAGGGTCGTGCGCAGCGGCACGCCGCCCGCTCGGCTCAGCGCCAGCATCCCGGAGGTGATGACCTTGGCCTGGCCGAGCACGCTGTTCATGTCGTCGATGACCTGCTGGCTGTCATCGTCGAGGTTCGCTTCCTCGACCAAGACGCTCAGATAGTAGAGATTGGCGTCGAGCACGGCGAGCACATTGTTGAAATCATGCGCCACGCCGCTGGCCAGATGGCCGATGGTTTCGCGCTGCTTGGCGTTGACCAGGTCACGCGCGAGCTGCGCGCCGTGCTCGATGGCGGCGATGCGTTGGGCGATGAAACGCAGCAGCTCGCGTTCGCCGCTGGCAAGCGTGGCGCGGGCTCGGGCATCCCAGAATTGCGTCAGCAGCCAACGCTGTTGCGCGGCATCCCCCGGAAAGCGCGAGGCGGTGACCACCGCGCACTGGTAGCCCTGCGCGGTGAGCGCCGTGGGCAGCGCCGCGCCGTAGATCAGGCGCGGCTGATCCAGCGCGCTGGCGGGCGTGGCGAAGAGCGCTTCCGTGGCCGCTTGCGCGCGCTGCGCGGCGGATTCGTCGGCGGTCCCATCGCTGGTCTGGTCGCCGACGGCCGGCAGCCGCGCCAAGCATTGATAGGGCGTCTCGGGCGCGCGCCAGCCGGTCTCGGCGACGGACATCCCGAGCGCGTCCTTGGCGATGCCAAGGAGCGCGGCGATCTCCGCGTTGGCGTCGAGCCCACGGTTGCTGAGATCGACCAGGCGCTCGAGATCCTCGGCATAGCGTTGCAGTGCCTGCTCGGCGTCACGGCGTTGGGTTTCCGCCTGTTGCACATCGGTGATGTCCAAGGCGCTGCCACGATAGCCGCGCAGGCTGCCATCGGCGGCGAACAAGGGGATGCCGTCGACACTCAACCACAGGCGGCGGCCAGCGGCGGTGAGCACTGGCGCCTGGAAATCGCGCCAGGGCTGGTGGCGCGCGATCAGCGTGAAGGCGCGCGCCTTGACCTCGGCGCGTTGCGCCGCGGGGATCAGTTCATAAAAGGTCTTGCGACCGATCAAGTCCGCGGGCGAATAGCCGAGCAAGGCCTCGGCGACTGGATTGACATAGGTATAGACGCCTGCGGGATCGATCTCCCAGGTCATCATGCGGCTCTGCAATGCCAGGGCATCATAGCGCTCGGTGCTGGCCCAGAGTTCGGCGAGCACGCGCTTGCGCTCCAGCGCGCCGAGGAACACGTTGGCGAGCACGCGCAGGAAATGCACCTCGCCCTTGAGCCAACCGCGCTCCCGATGCACCGCATCGAGGCCGATGAAGCCGCTCAACTGTCGCTCGCGCCGCAACGGCACCAGGATCAGCGACTGGATGCCTTGACGTTGAAACTCTTGGCGCAGCGTGGCCCATTCCTTGGGCAGATCGGCGACCCTGGGGATGACGATCAGGTCGGCCTCTTCGAGAGCCTCGAGCAGGACCGAGAAATCGGCGACCGGACAGTCTTGCAACGTCGCGATCATCGGTTCCACGTCCGCCGCCACCCATTCGTGGGTATTGCTGCAGGTCTCTCCGTCGCGATCGAATTGGAAGATATAGGCACGATCGGCGCCGGCGAGGTCGCCGACCTTCGCGAGCGCATCCTGGAGCAGCCTGTCGAAGGGTATTTCCGAGGGAACGATGAAGGTCGTGGTCAGCGCCACCAGTTCGCGTTCAAGCTGTTCGCGGGCGATCAGATCCAACTCGGCCTGCTTGCGATCGGTGATCTCGGTGGCGACGCCGATCACCCGGCAGGCACGGCCCTCGGGGTCGCGCACCAGGAAGCGGCGCTCGGCGATCCACTTGCGCCGACCCGCCGGGATTTGCAGACGATATTCGCAGGTCTTGAGATGATCGTCGGCGCCGACCTCGGCATGTTCGCGCATCACGCGTTCGCGGTCGTCGGCATGGATGTGCGCGTACCAGAGCGCCGGATCGGCGCGCAGCGCCGCGACGGGCTGTTCCCAGATGGCCTCGAAGGCGCGGCTGACATAGGTGAGCTGGTTGCTGTCGATGTCCAGCACCCAGAACACCTCCTCGATGGTCTCGGTGATCTCGCGCAGTTGCGCCTCGCTGGCGCGCAGCCGTTCGAGCGCATGGATGCGGTCGGTATCGTTGCGCTGGATACCGATGTAGTGGCTGATCCGGCCTTGGGCATCGACCACCGGCGTGATGCTGACCGAGTTCCAGAACAGGCTGCCGTCCTTGCGGTAATTGCGCAGGGTCGCCTGGCAGGCCTCGCCGGCGGCGAGAGCGGTGCGCAGGGCCCGGCGCGCCGGCTGATCGCGATCCGTCCCCTGCAGAAAGCGGCAGTCGCGGCCGAACACCTCGTCGCCGCGATAGCCGGTCAGGTTCTCGAAGCCTTTGTTGACGAAGCGGATCGCATGATCGCCGTTGCCGAGCCGTTCGGCGATGACGATACCGGTTTCGGCTTGCGACAGGGCGTCGAGCAGCACCCGATGGTCGCGGCGCAGCTTCAGGTTGCCGAGGGCGACGGCGGCGAGCGAGGCCCCATGTTCGAGCAGGGCGCGGGCGAAACGGTTTGGTCGTCCCGGCTCCGGCGCGGCGATCGCGAGCACCCCGAGCACCTGGCCATATTGGCCGCAGATCGGTTGACACCAGCACGCGCCGGGAGGGTTGTCGCCGACGTAGTTCAACCGTGGTTGATCGTCGGCGGTATTGGCGAGATTGGTCCTGGCGCTGAACTCGGCGGTTTCGAACGCGAGCTGGTAAGCAAGCGCCCCTTCCTGGTTGGCGAGGCGGGCGTTCAGCAGCGCAATCTCCTCGGTCCTCATGCCGGGAGCGGCGAGCACCTCGAGGCTGTCGGTCGGGGTCGCCACCACCAGATTGCAGTGATGCCCCGGCAGCTGTCTGGCGATGGCCTGGCACAGGTGCTCGGCGACCTGGCGTTCGTCGGCCTCGGCGCCGATGAGTTCAGCGAGGGTCTCGGCCTGCAAGGCGCGCAGCGCGCGCTGCTCGCGCTGTTGGTCGCGCTCCTCGGCGAGCGCCTTGAAACTCGCTTGCAGGCGCTCGCCAAGGCCGTTCATCGCACGCGCGGCGGCGACTTCCTCCTTGAGCGGGCTCAAGGGCGGTGCCGGCATGGGCTGTCCCGAATCGATCGACGCCGGCAGCGCATCGGCCCTGGCGAGCACCGCTTGCAACGGCGCCGCGAGCCGGCGGCTGAGCCAGTGCGCGACGAGGATGACCAGCGCCGCCCAGGCCAATAACAGCAACAGCCAGCGCTGCAACCAGAGATGGATCTGCTCGATCAAGACTTGGGCGCTGAGTTCGATCTCGAGCGCGGCGACGTTGGTCGCCTCCGGCAACGGCAGCCTGAGCCGGTAGCGGACCTGGCTCCAATCGAATGGGTCGCGCGGTTGGCCATGATCCTGGGCGATGGACAGGCGGCGCTGTTGCCGGGAAACGGGTGCCGGCGACTCCTCGCCGCTGGCGTTGCCATTGGCGCTTGGCAGCAGTCGCAGGGTCGGCTCGGCGGTGCTCGGCAAATGCTCGGCAAGCAGGGTCTGCAAACGCTGTTCGGACGCCGTTCGTGACCGCGGGTTGGCGGCGTCCGCCGGTAGCATCTCGGCGGCGAGGGTGGCGAAGAGGCGCAGCTGGGCGAACAGCTCACGCTCCAACCGCTGATGGACATCGTGCGTGCCGAGAAAGGTCAGCACACAGGCTGGAAACAGGGCGGCGACGCTGAACAGGACCAGCAGGAGCCGACGGATGGAGAGGCTGGGATGCCGGCGCTGCACCAGCGCGACGGCAAGCAGCACGCACTCGGCCAGCAGCGCCGTGACGATGTCGTTCACCGCCTGCTTGAGCACGAGCAGCAGCGTCGGCACCACCGCGACGTCGATCCGCAGCAGGTCGTCGAGCAGTGTCAGCGGCGCGCCCAGCACCAGCCAATAGAGGCCGACCAAGAGCGGCAGGAAGGGCCTCTCCTGTTCGCGCCGCCGGGCGCGCGCCAACAGCACAGAGACGAAGACGACCTCGGCGCCCAGGAGCAGCAGCGCCGGCGACTGTTGGTGAAGCGGCGCCATGACACCGGCTTGCGCGGCGGCGACCGCCAATCCAGCCGGCAATCCGAGCCAGACCAGCGCCAGCAGCACGGCCACCAGGGCGAACGGAAAGTGCAGGCCGTATAACAGCGGTAGGCCGACAGAGCTGCCCGCCGCTGCGGCGGCGACCAAGAGTGACAGTAACGGTAGAGTATCGGCGGTTGAGAGGAAACGTCGCGGTTCCCTGCGCTGGTTCGGGACCTCTCTCCGAAACCATCGACTTAGCAAGGCATGTCCCCTGGCTGGTACTGCCGTGGATCAGCAAGGCACCTGATAGGGCCAGAGTTGGATGCTCCGGCGACTCGGGATGGTGGTCGCGATCATGGCGCTGTGCGGTCTAGTATCGCCGAAAGTCGCGGCGCGGGGAAAGCGAGCCGCGCTCGAAGGGGTCAATCGGTGCATCGGTGCCTGCCGAAGGTGGCGATCAGGATCGCGATGCGCCCTGGGCGTGTGCGCCCATCGTGCGCCATCCCGGCGGCGGCATGCGGTGGCCGAGCCCAGCGTGGGATGCCTGCGGCGGCCGTGGTTGCGGCTGTTCGCGCCCGAGGGCCGCAGTCAGCGCCATCAGTCGCGGCGCGATCGCCGCCAGCGAGACCACCTCGCGCGCGGCGCCGAGGGCGATGGCCTCGCGCGGCATGCCGAAGATCGCCGAGCTGGCCTCGTCCTGGGCGATGGTCAGCGCGCCGGTCTCGCGCAGCGCCAGCAGGCCGGCGGCGCCATCCTTGCCCATCCCGGTCAGCAGCACGCCGGTGGCCTTGAGGCCGGCAAGGCGGGCAGCGGAATAGAACAAGACATCCACCGACGGACGGTGACGGTTGACCTCCGGGCCAGCATCCAGCTCGGCGACATAGTCGCGACCCTTGCGGGCCAGCTTCAGGTGGCGGTCGCCCGGGGCGATATAGGCCTGTCCGGGCCGCAGGGGTTCGCCATCGACGGCCTCGCTGACCTGGAGCGGACTGCTGCGGTTGAGGCGTTCGGCGAACGAGCGCGTAAAGCCTGCCGGCATGTGCTGAACGATGAGCACCGGCGGGGTCTTGGCCGGCAGTTGCTCGAGCACCTCGCGGATGGCCTCGGTGCCGCCGGTGGAGGCACCGATCAGCAGAACCTCGTCGCGGGCGGGCAGAGTCGAGGCGCTGGCGGCCAGCGGCTTGGGCAAGCGGATCGAGGCGGATTTGGGGCGCGGGCGTGGCAACAGCGCCTGGCAGCGCGCAGCGGCGCGGATCTTGTTGGCAATCCCGGTGCGCTCGGCGAGCAAGCCACTGCGGATGCCGACGCGGGGCTTGGCGATCACATCGCGCGCGCCGAGTTCCAGGGCGCGCCGGGTCTCCTCCGAGCCGGGCTGGGTGCGCGAAGAGATCATCAGCACCGGCATCGGACGCAGCCGCATCAGGCGTTGGAGGAAATCCAGGCCGTCCATGCGCGGCATCTTGATATCGAGCGTCAATACGTCCGGATCGTGTTGCTTGATCAGTTCGCGCGCCATGATCGGGTCGGAGGCAACGGCGACGACCTCCATATCCGGTTGAGCATTGATGATCTCGCACAGGAGATCGCGGACAGTCGCCGAGTCATCGACGCAGAGCACTTTGATCTTGGGGGCGGTCGGCATGGGGTTCTCCTCGAGCCTGATGTCTGTCATCACTGTGAGCGAGTCCGATGCTTGAGAGGCTAAACCAACCCGATGCGGCGGTCGGTAAAGACTTGTTAAGCAGGGGTCAGCAAACGAAGTGCTCGATCGGCACCGGGTGGCCGAACAGATAGCCCTGCAGACGGTCGACGCCGATCGCGATGAGCTGATGGCGTTGCGCCTCGGTCTCGACGCCCTCGGCGACCACTTGCAGGTTGAGGCTGTGGGCCATGTGCACCATGGCGGCGATCAAATTGGCCGATTTCTCCGAGTCGAACATCTCGTCGACGAACGAGAGATCGATCTTCAGCGCGTCATAGGGCAACTCGGCCAGCGCCCGGATGCTCGAATAACCGATGCCGAAATCATCGATCGCCAAGGAGGCGCCACCGAGGCGCAGCTCGGTGGTGAGCGCGCGCATCTGTTGCAGATCGGGCAGGACCGCCGTCTCGGTGAGTTCGATCATGATGCGGCTGCTGCCGGCAAAGGCGTCGACGAGGCGTTTGACCATCGCTGCCGCGCCCTTGCGCTCGATGTTGGCGGCCGACAGATTGATCGAGAGAAAATCGAGCCCGAATGGCCGCAGTTGCGGTTCGAGTTCGATCAGGCGCTCGCTGAGCACGCGCGTCAGTTCCATGATCAGGCCGGATTGCTCGGCGAGCGGGATGAAGGCGCCGGCGCCGAGCACGCCGCCCTCGGGCAAGGGCAAGCGGGCGAGCACCTCGGCGCCGACCGGCTGCAGGGTGCGCGCCGAGAGGATCGGCTGAAAGTAGGGCGTGATCTGGCCCGCGCGCAAGGACTCGCGCAGATCCTCGACGCGGAGCGGGTGTTTGGCCTGGACTTGGGCCTGGGGTCGCTGCTGGCGCGGCGGGGAATTGCGCTGGGACAGCACCGCTGGCAGCTCGCGCACCAGGTTGGCTTTGTTGACGGCACCGAACACGATCAAGCCCTTGCCCTGGGCGATGCGGCGCGCGGTATCCAGGAGTTCGTCGCCCTGGCCGGACAGCAACACCAGCGGGATGTTCGGATGCGCGTCGGCCAGCCAGGCGAGGACATCGATGCCGGTTTCGTTGCCGAGACTGAGGTCGAGGACGATGGCGTCGGGCACATGGCGCCCGAGATCGTCGCGCAGCGCGCCACTGGTGGTCTGGAAACGGACTTCGTGGCCGAGCAGGCCGGCAAAGCGGCACAGGGTGCGTTCCATCCGTGGGTCATCATCCAAGCAACTCAGGATCATTGGTCTGTCCTCTTGCGGGAGATACCCGAGCCGGTGAGCGGGACGCTGTCCGCCACCCGGCGATGGTGTGGCATGCGTTATTCCGACGGTGGTGTTCCTAGAGTAGAACGGCCGCTGCGGGCGTTTGGTAAAGAGTTGTAAAGCCTCATTCGGCGGGCGGCCTGGGCGCGAGCATCCGCTGGATGGCGTCCCTGAGGTTGCCGCGATCGATCGGCTTGCGCAGAATCGGCGCCGGCTCGCCCTGGCTGTCGAGCGGCGGCTCCCAATGCGCCTGTTGGCCGGTCATCAAGAGGATCGGCAGGTGGGGGTATCGTTCGGTGAGGCGCGCGAAGAGATCGAGACCGTCCATCACCGGCATGGCGATATCGGAGAGCACCAGATCGATCGGCTGATCCAGGGTGGCGAGCCGGCGCAAGGCGTCCTCGCCGTGATCGGCCGTCTCCACCGCGAAGCCTTCGAGGTTCAGCAGGCGCGCGAGGGCGTCGCGCACCCGCCGATCATCCTCGACGAGCAGCACGCGGCGCGCGGCAGGCTCGACTGACGCTGGCCGGGCCGCGGGCGCTGGTTGGGCCGTGGGCGCTGGCTGGGTCTCGCTGGCGGCTGCGGAGGGCTGCGTTTGCAGCGGGCGCGCTGAAGGGGATGGCGTTGGCACCAGTGTCGAGGTCTTGGACGCGGTCTCGGGCGCCTCCTGCGCCGGCAGGAGGAGACGAATACAGGTGCCTTGGCCAGGGGTGGAATCGATCCAGAGCCCCGCTTGGGTGCGGGCGACGAACTCGCGCACCATGAACAGCCCGAGCCCATGACCGCGTTGTTTGGCCTTGGTCGAGAACAGGGGCTCGAAGATGCGTCCGAGCAACTCCGGGGCGATGCCTTGGCCGGTGTCGATGACGCGGATCTCGACAGCGTCCGCAGCCGGAATGATGCCGACCCGGGGCGGACCGAGGCTGTCCGTGCCCATGGGCACCGGCCGCGCGGCGATCGTCAGCGTGCCTTGTTCGCGCATGGCGTCGCGGGCATTGAGCGCCAGATTGAGCAGGGCCGATTGCAGGAAGGCGCGATTGCTGAAGACCTGCACGCCGGCGGCGATGTCGAGCTGGAGTTCGATGCGCGGCGGCAGCACCTGTTCGAGGATCTGTCCGAGTTCGCCGACGGTGCAGGCGAGATCGATCGGTTCGAGGGGGATCTTGCCGGCGCCGCTGATGGTGAGCATGCCCGAGGTGATGACCTTGGCCTGGCCGAGGGCGCTGCGGGTCTCGGCGAGGATTTGGCCGAGTTCGGGATCGGCGTCGATCTGCTCATCGAGCCCATCGGCGATGAAGAACAGATTGGCGTCGATGACGCCGAGCAGATTGTTGAAGTCGTGCGCGACCCCGCTGGCGAGATGACCGATGGTCTCGCGCTCGCGCGACTGGACCAGGTTCTCTTGCAGCTGATGCTTATGGCGCACGGCGGCGATGCGCTGAGCGATCAGGCGCAACAACTGGCGCTGCCCGAGTTCCAGCGGCGGGATCGCGCGGGCATTGCCAAGCGTGAGCAGCAGGTGCTCCTGATCGCCATCGGGGGTTGTGCAGTCCATCACCACGCCGACCATGCTCGCGTGCGCCTGCGGAGACGGAGATGCGCTTGCATGGATGCCCGCGGCGGACGCGCGACCCGCGCTTTCGGAACCGGCGAGGATGATCGGGTTGCCAAGCTCGGCCAGGGCCTCGGCGATCAGCGCCGGCGGTGCCGGGGACGGGCGGCGATCGTCGGGGACGGCGCTCAGCAGATGCGCGTTGGTGTCGGCGTCGAGCCGCCAGACGGCGGCGCTGTCGAGCCGCAGGCTGCGCCGCGCGAGTCGCAGCAGGGCCTGCACCTGTTCGCGATGGGAGGCCGAAAGATTGACCAGGTCGAGCAGGGATTCGAGCTGCTCGGCGTAATCGGTCAGCTCCTGCTCGGCGGCGCGTTGGCGCTCGCGGGCCTGGTGGAGATCGGTGATGTTCTCGATCATCGCCAGCGCGATGGGCGCCTCGTCGGCGCGGGTGGGGAGCAACGACAGCCGCAGATCGCCCCAGAGCACCTGTCTGTCGGCATGCAGGTAACGGCTGCTGATGCGATAGGCGTCGCGCCGGCCGCAGAACAGATCGTCGAGTCCGCCGAGCACGGTGTGCAGATCGTTGGGATGGGTGACATCGTCGAGACGCACTTGGGTGAGGATCTCGGCCTTGCGGCCCAAAAACCGCGTCAGCGCCTGATTGACCATCAGCGGGCGCCGATCTTGACCGATCAAGGCGATGCCAATGGGGGTGTTCTCGAAGATCGCGCTCAAGCGCGACTCGCTGTGGGCGAGGCGCTGCAACGCCAGTTGGCGCTCGGTGACATCCTTGGTGATGCCGCGATAGCCGAGGGACTCGCCGTTATCGGCGAGGATCGGGCGGCCGTCGCTTGCGAGCCAGAGGGCGACACCGGCGCGGCTGCGAAAGGGCATGATGAACTCTTCGAGGGGCTGGCGCCGGGCCATGAGGTCGGTGGCCTTGGCGGCCTGCTCGCCGGCCTCGGGTTCGGCGATATAGTCGCTGAAATGGCGTCCGAGCATCTCGCTCGGGGCATAGCCGAGCACGGCTTCGCAGACCTCGCTGATGAAGCTGAAGCGCCCCTCGGCGTCGAGTTCCCAGGTGATGGTCCGGCTCTGGCGCGCGAGCGCGTCGTAATGGGCATTGCTCTGCTTGAGCGCGGCGAGCGAACGGGTGCGTTGTTCGCTGGCCACGAGGATATTGGCGAACAGTTGCAGGAACTGGACCTCGACGGTGCTCCATGGGCGGTGCGCGCGCACCGTCTCGACGCCGACCACCCCGAACAACCGCCCGTCGAGCCGCAGCGGCGCCAACAGCAAGGACTGGAGCTGCTGGGTCTCGAGCAGACGGCGCTCCTCGACCCAAGCGCTGGCGCCGAACTCGGCGACATCAGCGATCACCACCGGCTCGCCGACGGCGAGCGGCGCCATCATCATCGGCAGCTTGGCGATCGGCAGATCGCGGTAATACGCGCCAATCGGCGTCACGTCCTCGGCGGTGTGTTCGATGACCTGATCGACCTTGCCGCCATCGGCACTGAGACACAGCAGATAGCTCCGGTCGGCATTGATGAAGTCGCCGACCCGGGCTAGGGCCTGCTCGATGCTGGGGTCGTTGACGTCATCGGCAACGCCGACGAAGCCGGTGGCCAGCCTGAGCAATTCGCTGACCATGGCCTCGCGTTTGGCAAGCTCGACCTCGGCCTGCTTGCGCTCGGTGATGTCGCGGCCAACGCCGATGATGCCGATCACCGCGCCACTGTCATCGCGGATCGCGGTGTTCGACCATTGCAGCCAGCGCCAGCCCTGCGCGGTGTGTTCGCGTTGCTCGAGACTGCAACGGTGAGGCGGCGCATGCAGGGACGCCCGCGCCGCGGTGACCGCGGCGCGGTCGTCCGGATGCACCGAGGGCGTGAAGCTCTTGCCGAGCAGTTCGTCTTCGCGGCGCCCGAAGGTCTTGCAGTAGGAGGGGCTGACGAACTCGAAGCGCCCCTCCATGTCGACGCGCACGATGAGATCCTCGACGTTCTCGACCATCAGCCGGTAGCGCGCCTCTTGCTCGCGCAGCGAGGCCTCGGTCTGGCGCAACTGTTCCAGGGTCTCGATCGCCTCGCTGATGTCTTGCTGCACGCCGATGTAGTGCGTCACCTGTCCCTCGCGGTCGCGCATCG
>NZ_JBKHDN010000063.1:0-13131 GCF_046541315.1 Halochromatium sp.
TTGGCTTGCGCAGCCTCCCCGAGCTTGCGCATCCTCCCCGAGCTTGCGCATCCTCATGGTCCCGCGCGGCGAAGACGCGGACACTAGCCCGCATCCTCAGCCTCCGTCAGCCGCTCTCCGATCGCGCGATGTCGAAGTCCATTCCTCTCATCACGATCCTGCTGTTGAGCGCCTTGCTGGTTTGGCTCCTGGTTGCCTGGAATCCCAGCCCGAGCGAATCCGGCGGCCATGAACAGCTCGATCGCCCGCTCGATCTGGCTGACCCGCCAACGGGTGGCGATTTTGAGCTGACCTCGGCGCGGGGCGCGCTGAAGCTCTCGGACCTTCGAGGCAAGGTGGTCTTGCTGTATTTCGGGTATGCCGCGTGCCCCGACATCTGTCCGACCAATCTTGCCATCATCGCGCTCGCGTTACGCGAGTTGACGCCGGCGGAGCGAGACCGGGTTCAGGTCGTCTTCGCGAGCGTCGATCCAGCACGGGATACCCCCGAGCGGCTGGCCGAGTATGCGGGTTACTTTCATCCGGATATCATTGGGGTCACTGGCTCGGACGCGGACCTGAGAAGGGTGGCCAAACAGTACGGGGCCGCTTACCGGCGCACGGAAACGAGCGACTCGGCGATGGGGTATGTGGTGGATCATTCGGCCTACAGCTATGTGATCGATGCCTCCGGCGCACTCGTGCAGGTGCTCGATCACGCAACCCCCGCGCCAGAAATCGTGGCGACCCTGCGCCGTTACCTGAATGAGACCGACCCGATCTAGATCCTAACAAGGCGGTTCGACGCGGGCAGCATCAGGCCTCGCGTGTCGCCTGACCTGGAACCTCTCGGCGCGCGCCGTCTCTTTAGCCTTCATCCTTGCAGGCTCGAACGGCAACGCGTTGACCGAAATCGTCAATCTCTGATATGTTTACATGGATTTGCATGGCCAAGGCTCACGCCGGTAGCCCGCCATCCACGAATATCGACTCAACGGTAGTGACTATGAAGACATCGCTGATCGCCGGAATCCTTTCCTCCGCCATGCTCACCAGCGCCGGTGCCGCCTTGGCCTCCGAACTATCGACCGACATCGGCGGCGATGCGGCCAAGGGTAAAGAAAAGGCCGGACAGATCTGCCAGGCCTGTCATGGTCTCGATGGCAATGGCACCCCCGGCCAGCCGGTGTGGCCAAAACTGGCCGGCCAGCATCCGCGCTACATCTACAAGCAGCTGCAAAACTTCAAGAATGACGAGCGTTGGGATGAGCAGATGTCGCCGATGGCGATGCCCCTCAGCGATGAGGAGATGCGTAATCTCGCGGCCTACTATTCGGGGCTCGAACAATCCGGCGGCACGGCCGAGGAAGACCTCATCGCCAAGGGTGAACGGCTCTATCGGGCCGGTAACGCGGAAACCGGCGTGCCGGCGTGCTCCGGTTGCCACGGCCCGGCCGGGCTGGGTAGCGACCTGGCCAAATTTCCACGGATCGCCGGGCAGTTCTCCGAGTACACCGCTCAAGCCCTCGGCTATTTTCGCGATGCCGAGCGGGCCAACGACCCCAATGGAATGATGCGCGACGTCGCCGCCAACCTCAAGGACGATGAGATCGAGGCCCTTGCCGCCTATATCGAGGGTCTCGGCCTTTAGGTCCCTGAGCCTGAACGGACGAGAGCGCGGCATCGGCGACCTGTGGCCGGGCCAGCCCGCTGTTTCGAAGCTGGCCCGCCCGCCCCTCCATGCCGGCATGGCAGATCGGCATCGCGAGACAGGCCCGGCAGCCTTGAGGACGAGCCGTGAATCGGTTACGGCTGCTGAGCTTCAATATCCAAGCCGGTATTGAGTCACGTTGTTACCGCGACTATGTCGCAAACAGTTGGAAGCACCTGATCCCCCATCGTGGACGCCAGCGCAACCTTGCCAGCATCGGAGCGCTGTTAAGGGGGTTCGACATGGTGGCCTTGCAAGAAGTCGACGCCGGCAGCCTGCGCAGCGCCTTTATCGATCAAAGTCAATACCTTGCCCATCAGGCGGGATACCCCTATTGGCTTTCCCAGGTCAACCGCGCGCTGGGTCATTTTGCCCGCCACAGCAATGGGCTCCTGAGCCGGATCCGGCCAGGAGCGGTCACCGAGCACAGGCTCCCTGGCCTGCCCGGTCGCGGCGCCATGGTGGTCGAGTTCCCGACCAGCGCCGGCGAGCCCTTCGCCGTCTGCGTGCTGCATCTCGCCTTGGGGCGACGGGCACAGCGTCGTCAGCTCGATTATCTGGTCGAGGTTGCGCGTCACTATCGAATGATCGTCCTGATGGGAGACTTCAACTGCGGCTGCGGCTCGCGGATGCTCCGCGCGGCGATTGCCGCGGCAGGGCTGCGCGGCCTCGACTGCGAGTTGAAGACCTTTCCGAGTTGGCGTCCCGAGCGCAATCTCGATCACATCCTGGTCTCTCCGGAGCTGCGCATCCGGGGCGCCCAGGTGCTCGACTACGCGCTCTCCGATCATCTGCCGATCAGCATGGAGGTGGAGCTTCCCCAGGGCCTGTCTCTGATCGAGGCCGATGCGCGCGGTGTCGTGTCCGCCTAGATCGAGCCGCACGGCATGGCGTGGGCTTCAGTCTTGGACATAGAAATAACGCCAGGCGCCGATCTCCATGCGCTTCAACAGGGTGAACAGCGCGGGTAAGGGTCGCCCCTCGCCCGGAAAGACGGGCTCGATGTCGACGAACAGGCGTCCGCAACCGGCGTGGCGTCCCCAGTCCCACTGCCAGCCAGGCGAGTGGGCTCCGCAACGCGTGCAGCTCAGCGTGCGGCAGGCCTGATCGGCGCTCGCGCCAGTGTCAAGCTGCTGGCGCCAGTTCGATAATGCCGCCTGGCAGGCTGGACAGCGCGGTGGGCGGCTATTGCGACCGCTGCGAAACCGCAGAGTCTCGAAGGGTCCTTCGAGAGCGATGGCAAGCCGTTGCGAGCCTCCCGGTGCCTGATCGAGCTGCACGGCGCATCCTGTGAAGCCGATGTATTCGAACAGGCGCTCACCGGGCCCATGGCGCATCGGCGCCGTGGACGGCGCGGCCTCGATGAGTCCACCCTCTCGCAGGACCGCCGAGAGGCCTGACAGACTCGCCCTGGCCATCGGGTCCTCTGGGGTCAGAAGCAAGCGGCCGCTGTGGAGCCGTGGGCAGCGGCGGGCCCGATCGATCCCGTCCGCGCTCATGCCTCAGTATGCGCCGAGGTTGCCGCGCGCTCAGCGCCCGAGAGCGCGCGCACGGCATGCACCGCCGCATGCCCCGCGGTGTCGATATCCGATTCCTTGCCGGAGAGCGTCAAGCGACCGAAGGCGCCCACCGCGCGCACGTCGATCAGGGTGATATTCGCCGCCTTCTCGGCCTCATTGGCGGCATAGACGATGTAACCGGCCGGTTCGGTCTCGAGGATGAACATGCTCTGCCCGGGCAGGATCATCGAGCCACGCCGATTCTGGCGGTTGATCAAGACCGTGTGATCCGGGGTCATCGCGCGAATCACCTCGTTCCAGGCGATGCGGCATTTCTGGCGGTCGTCCTCGCGCGCGCGCAAGGTGCGCAGGACCGCATGGCCGGCCTCGAGCACATCGCTTTGATCGCGCTGATGGATGACCATGGAGCCGAAGGCGCGCTCGACGACCTGCTGGCCGAGGTGGACGCGGGTCGCCTTCAAAGCGACGTCGGTCAGGCGGTGGACCGCCATTCCCGGCGAGACTTCGATCCACATGCAGGCATCGCCAGGCACCGGCAGGAAGCCCTGCGAGACCGTGCCGAGATATTCCGCGAGCTGAGGCTGGAGCGAATCGATATAGACGTAGGTACGAAGCTTGATCATGCGGTCCCTTCCCGAAATGGGGTCAGTCGTTCCAGCTCGCCGGAATCAACCCTGAATGATACCGCAAATCCGCGCCGCCGAGCTTGACCGGGCAGCGCGGCGTCAATGACCGTCGAGCAGGCCTTGGGCGAGTCCTATCAAGCGCATACCGCCTTGCGGGTCTTTTCACTCGCCTTTCCGTCCATCGCCGGAGCGACGGGCGCGAAAGAACGCGCGCAGCAGCGCGGCACAGTCATCGGCGAGTACCGCGCCCTCGCAAGCGGTGCGATGATTGAAGCGCGCATCCGACGGCAGCAGGTCGAACACCGAGCCGCAGGCGCCGCCCTTGGGATCGCTCGCGCCATAGATGACGCGCCGAATCCGCGCATGGACGATCGCCGCCGCGCACATCGGGCAGGGCTCCAGGGTGACATAGAGATCCGCCCCCGGCAGCCGATAGTTTTCGACTCGCTTGGCCGCCGCCCGCAGGGCCTGGATCTCGGCATGGGCGGTCGGATCCTGGTTCGCGATGGGTTGGTTCCAGCCCTCGCCGATGATCTCGCCGTCGCGCAGGACCAGCGCCCCGACTGGAACCTCGCCGTCTTCAGCGGCCCGCGCGGCAAGCCCGAGGGCGTGCCGCATCCAGTGTCGATGCCGCCGCCGCTCCTCCGCATCCAGGCCTGGGGCAAGGGCTGCTTGTCGCGATGAAGGTGGATGCCTGGCCTGCTCCCACCCGATGTCTACTCCCACTCGATCGTGCCTGGCGGCTTGCCGGTGATGTCGTAGACCACGCGCGACACCCCCGGCACCTCGTTGACGATGCGGGTGCTCACGCGATCCAGGAACGGGTAAGGGAGATGCGCCCAGCGCGCGGTCATGAAATCGATGGTTTCGACCGCGCGCAAGGCGATCACATGCTCGTAGCAACGGTTGTCGCCGACCACGCCGACCGAGCGTACCGGCAGGAAGACCGCGAAGGCCTGCGAGACCTGATCGTAAAGCGCCGCGTCGCGCAGCTCCTCGATGAAGATGCGATCGGCCAGCCGCAGCGTATCGGCATACTCCTTCCTGACCTCGCCCAGAATGCGCACGCCCAGCCCAGGGCCGGGGAAGGGATGACGATAGACCATCTCGGCCGGCAGCCCCAACTCGATGCCGACGCGCCGGACCTCGTCCTTGAACAGCTCGCGCAGCGGCTCGACCAGGCCTAGGCGCATCCGCTCCGGCAGACCGCCGACGTTGTGGTGGGATTTGATCACCTTCGCCTTGCCGGTCTTGGCACCGGCGGATTCGATCACATCCGGATAGATGGTGCCCTGCGCCAGCCATTGGACGCCGGGCAGCTTGGCCGCTTCGGCCTCGAAGACCTCGATGAAGGTATTGCCGATGTGCTTGCGTTTTTCCTCTGGATCGCTGACGCCGGCGAGCCGATCGAGGAACCGCGCCTCGGCATCGACGCGCAGCACCCGCACGCCCATGTGGCGGGCGAAGGTCGCCATCACCTGATCGCTCTCGCCATGGCGCAGCAGCCCATTATCGACGAAGACGCAGGTCAATCGGTCGCCGATGGCGCGATGCAGGAGGGCGGCGACCACCGAGGAATCGACCCCGCCCGAGAGCCCGAGCAGCACCTCGTCATCGCCGGTTTGAGCCTGGATGGCGGCGATGGCGTCGTCGATGATGTTGGATGGGGTCCAGAGTCGGCCGCAGCCGCAAATGGCATGGCAGAAGCGCTCGATGATGCGCTGGCCCTGGCGGGTATGGGTCACCTCAGGATGGAACTGCACGCCATAGAACTGGCGCGACTCATCGGCGATCCCGGCCAGCGGCGCGTTCTCGGTCTCGGCGATCACCGAAAAGCCCTCGGGCAGGGCCTCGACGCGATCGCCATGACTCATCCAGACATCCAGCAGGCCATCGCCTTCGGGGCTGGTGTGGTCCTCGATATCGCGCAACAGCTGCGAATGGCCGCGCGCGCGCACCTGGGCATAGCCGTACTCGCGCTGTTGCGCCGCAGCAACGCGTCCGCCAAGCTGCGCGGCCATGGTCTGCATCCCATAACAGATGCCGAGCACCGGCACGCCGAGCTCGAAGACCAGCGGCGCCACGCGCGCGGTCGCTTGCGTATGCGCCGATTGCGGACCGCCGGAGAGAATCACCCCGGAAGGCGCGAACGCGCGCACCGCCTCGGACGGCATATCCCAGGCATGCACCTCGGAGAAGACCCCGGCCTCGCGCACCCGCCGCGCGATCAGCTGCGTGTACTGAGAGCCGAAGTCGAGGATCAGGATGCGGTCGGCATGGATATTCGGCATGGGCTTAGAGGCGGTCTGGAGATCGGCATCGAGACAGGATGGGCTTCGTATAGAACAGGCATCGGACATGGAGCTGCGGCGATATCGATTCCACCCACTTTCTTGGGCGATCGACGGGAATCGCCTTAGTTATCGATGCGGTAATTCGGCGCTTCCTTGGTGATCTGCACATCGTGCACATGGGATTCGCGCATCCCGGCTGCGCTCACGCGCACGAACATCGGCTTGGTGCGCATCTCCTCGATGGTCCGGCAGCCGGTATAGCCCATGCTCGAGGCCAGCCCGCCGATCAGCTGCGTGGTGACGTTGAGCACGCTGCCCTTGTAGGGCACCCGGCCCTCGATGCCTTCGGGCACCAGCTTCTCCTTATCGGTCTGCTCCTGGAAGTAGCGGTCGCTGGAGCCCTCCTTCTGGCCCATGGCACCGAGCGAGCCCATGCCGCGATACGACTTGTACGACCGGCCTTGATAGATCTCGACCTCGCCCGGCGCCTCGTCGGTGCCGGCGAACAGCCCGCCGACCATCACGCTGTGCGCGCCCGCCGCAATGACCTTGGCGACATCGCCCGAGAAGCGCAGCCCGCCATCGGCGATCAGCGGCACCCCGGTACCTTCGAGCGCTTGGGTGACATTGCTCACCGCTGTGATCTGCGGCACGCCAACACCGGCGACGATGCGCGTGGTGCAAATTGACCCAGGGCCTATGCCAACCTTCACCGCATCGGCACCGGCCTCGACCAACGCCGTCGCTGCCTCGGCGGTGGCGATATTGCCGCCGATCACCTGCACCTGCGGGAAGTGGCGCTTGATCCAGGTGACGCGATCGAGCACGCCCTGCGAGTGTCCGTGCGCGGTATCGACCACGAGCACATCGACGCCGGCCTCGACCAGCGCGGCGACCCGCTCGTCGGTGCCCTGGCCGACCGCCACCGCCGCGCCGACGCGCAGGCGCTCATGCGCATCGCGCGAGGCCTTCGGGAAGTCGGTCGCCTTCTGGATGTCCTTGACGGTGATCAACCCGCGCAATTCGAAGTCGTCGTTGACCACCAGCAGCTTCTCGATGCGGTGTTGATGCAGCAGCGCCACCACCTCGTCGCGGCTCGCGCCCTCCTTGACCGTGACCAGCCGCTCACGCGGGGTCATGATGGCCGAAACCGGGGCGTCCATGCGCCGCTCGAAGCGCAGATCGCGGCCGGTGACGATGCCGCAGAGCCGTCGGCCCTCGGTCACCGGCACGCCCGAGATATCGTGCGCCCGCGTCAGCGCCAGCACCTCGCCGATGCTGACGCCGGGATCGACGGTGATGGGATCGCGGATGATGCCGCTCTCGTATTTCTTCACCGCCAGCACCTCGCGCGCCTGGCGTTCGGCCGACATATTTTTGTGTACGATGCCGATACCGCCCTCGAGCGCCATCGCGATCGCCAGCCGCGATTCGGTCACCGTGTCCATGGCCGCCGAGATCAGCGGGATCTTGAGCGCAATGGCGCGCGTCAACTGGGTGCTGAGGTCCACCGCATTCGGGGTCACGGTCGAATGCGCTGGCACGAGCAGCACGTCGTCGAAGGTCAGGGCTTCCTCGATCAGGCGCATGGCGAAACCTCGAAATTGGGGTTTGAGCAGGGACCGCGCGCGGCGGCGGTGTGCAAAAAGGTAACCTTCTATCATAGGAAATCAACCACGTATCTGCAACGACATCGCGCAAGCGCTGCCGATGCCGGCACCCTGATCCTCTGCCATGCCAACGCCTCCAGCCGCTCCGATCATCGATTTCTCGCGCGACATCTACAGCGTCTCGCGCCTCAACGCCGAGGTGCGCGCCGTGCTCGATGGCAGCTTCCCGCTGCTCTGGGTCCAGGGCGAGCTGTCCAACCTGGCCCAGCCCGCCTCCGGGCACCTCTACTTCAGCCTCAAGGACGGCGCCTCGCAGGTGCGCGGCGCGATGTTCCGCGGCAAGCGCCGGTTGCTCGGCTTCCAGCCCGCGAATGGCCAGCAACTGCTGGTGCGGGCGCGGGTGGGGTTCTATGAGCCGCGCGGGGAGTTCCAGCTCATCGTCGAACAGATGGAGCCGGCCGGCGATGGCGCCTTGCGGCTGGCGCTCGAACAGCTCAAACGGCGCCTTGCCGCCGAGGGCCTGTTCGCCGAGGCGCGCAAGCGTCCGCTGCCGGCCTATCCTCGTCAGTTGGGGTTGATCACCTCGGCCAGCGGGGCGGCGCTGCATGACCTGCTGACGGTGCTCGGGCGCCGGTTCCCGCTGTTGCCGGTGCTCGTCTATCCAAGCGCGGTGCAAGGCGCCGATGCCGTGGCGGCATTGATCGCGGCGATCGAGCTGGCCAACCGCCGCCGCGAGTGCGAGCTGCTGATCCTGGCGCGCGGCGGTGGCTCGCTCGAGGATCTGATGGCCTTCAACGACGAGGCGCTGGCGCGCGCGATCGCCGCCTCCGAGCTGCCGATCGTCACCGGCATCGGCCATGAGATCGATCTCAGCATCGCCGATCTGGTCGCCGATCGACGTGGCGCCACGCCCTCGGCGGCGGCCGAACTGGTGACGCCCGATGTCGAGCAGGTGCGGCACCACCTGCGTGGGCTCGAGGCGCGCCTCGGGGCGGCGTCGCGGCAGACGCTGGCGACGGCGAGTCACCGCTTGGGCGCATGTATCCGTCAACTGCGGTTGCTGCATCCGCGCGCGCGCCTGGAGCAGCGACAACAGCGCGTCGATGAACTCCAGCGTCGGCTCGAACGCGCTCTGGCGGCGCGGGTGGACGCGGCCGGCTCGCGTCTGCAACGGTTGCAGCAACGCTTGCGCCAGGTCTCGCCGGAGCCGCGGCTGCGTTTGGAGTCGGCCCGCGTTGCCGGCGTCTGCGAGCGGCTGGTGCGGGCTGGTCAAGCCAGCGTCGAACGCCGCCGCGAACGGCTGGCCGCCGTGGCCGCTGGTCTGCAAGCGCGCAGTCCGCTGGCGACCCTGGCGCGTGGCTACGCCATCGTCACCGAGACCGCCAGCGGCGCGCTGGTGCAGCATCCCCAGCAGGTTGCGCCCGGCGTGCAGATTGCGGTGCGCGTCCAGGGCGGTTGCTTTGCGGCACAGGTGACATCGGTGCCGGACGAGACGGCACAGCCGGCCGACTGATTCAGTCCAGTGCCGCCCGCGCCCGCTTGAGGAAGACCCGCATCTCCTTGGCGGCTTGCGCGTCGCCCTTGCGCTCGGCGACCTCGATCCCCTGGTTCAGCGCCTCGACGGCCTCGGCCGCGCGCCCGGCTTGGGCGAGCGCCCGCCCGTAGAGCTTCCAGGCCGCCGAGTACTCCGGATCCTGGCGTACCGCCTCGGCGAGATGCGCGATGGCCTGCTCGGTCTCATCCAGCTTCAAATACTCGTTGCCAAGACTGTAGCGCAACAGGGCCGAATCCTGACCACGCCCGCGCATGGCTTCCAGATTGTCGATGATGGTCATCAGTGCCTCCACGAGAATCGCTCGCTCGCCAGCCAGGCCAACAACGTGCTCAAGTCGACCAGTCGCCGAGCTTGCCGAGCGCGGTGCGCGGGAGCGAGGCGCCATAGGTCAGGGTCACGGGGCGCTCCGCCGCCGGCCAGTCGGCGGTGACGCGGGCGATCTCGGCGGCGGCCTCGGCCGCGCTGGTGGCGGGCACCACGAAGGCCTTCAGGCGCGGCTCGGCGGTGGTGGTCGGGCGCACGGCACAGTCGGCGACGCTGTCGAGCGCCTGCAACCGTTGCGCGACATAGGCCGGGCTGACATTGACGCCGCCGATGGAGACCACGTCATCCTGGCGCGCGCCGAGCGTGAAGCGACGCGCATCCTGCCACTCGGTGTGATCCGGCAGGGAGACGAGCGCGCCGCTGGCATGGCGCAGGCGGTTGGCGTCCTGGCGTTGCCAATGCGCGAGCAGGGTATAGGGCGCGTCCGGCCGCCAGCGCGTGGCGACGCCGCCGGTTTCGGTGCTGCCGTAGATCTCCAACAGTCCGGTCAGCCCTTGGTCGAGCAAGGCGGCGTGGGTCGCGGCGGCGAGCGGGGCCGTCGAGGACGCGCCCAGGGTTGGCGCCTGTTGGGTTGATGCCTGGTGGCCTGGGGACCAGCCAACGCGCGTGCGCGCCAGATAATCCCAACGCGGCGGCACCGTCACCAACAGGTCGCCGGCGCGCAGCTCAGGCGGCATCGCGCTCTCCACCGAGACTCTCGCGGTCCCCATCACGCCCGGTAAGGCGACGCCGAGCATGAAGCCATAGAGATGATGCAATGGCAGCCAAGCGACCACGCGCTCGATGCGCGCGACCTCGCACAAGCGTTGCTGCAAGGCCTCGGCCTCGAGCGCGAGGTGCGCCCAGGGATGCACCTGCGTGGTCGGCGCGCCGGTACTGCCCGAGGTCTGGAAGGCGAGTCCAGAGGTCGAGCCCATGGCCTCGGCGACGAAACCGACCCAGTCGTCGAACGCGCGCAGCATCAACAGGCGGTCCTCGCTGCCGGTCTCGTGCAACCGGAAGAAGCGGTTGACCGTGGCGGCGAGATGCAGCCGTTCGAGCGAATCGAGCGGGACCGAGGCGTCCCATTCGGGCGGCGCCGCGCAGCCGCGATAGGTCGAGAGCGCCGCGCGCAGCAACGACCGCAGGACATCCGCGCATGCGGACTCGGGCAACCACTGGGGCATTACGAAGACATCAGCGGTAGATCCATGGGGCCATGCCGCGCGGTTTCGACCATGGGGGCGACTGAGCGAGGCTCAGAGGCGTTTGACGAAGATCCAGTAGCTGTCATCGATCAGCGCCTGTTTCATGTGGACCTTGACCTTGGTCGGCTGCATCTTGTAGTCGAAGACATACTCGAACATGGTGTGCAGGTTCTTGTTCTTGACGCCTTCCTGAAAGCGCCCCTGAAACTCCTTGCTTTGCGTGCAGGGTGCGATATCCGTGAAGAAATTCTTCCCGATCACGCTCTTGGGGTCGCGACCGGTGATCCCGCCCTCGGCAGCGTTGTATTGGAGCACCTTACCGCTGGCGTCGAGCTGAATCGCGCCGAACGCCAGCTTATCCAGGTCCTCGTCGCTCATGTTGGCGAGATTGTTTTCGATGTCGTCACTGCCGAAGTGTACGATTTCCAAGGTTGACTCCTGATGGTGCCGTCGTTTGCTGAATCCCGCCGCGCCGGCGGGTCCGGCCCTTGCGGCCGGTTGTCCCCATTCGCCCTGACGCCCTGACACGCAAACTCGAAGAACGCCTAGACTCTGGGCCCTGGGTCGATGTCGTCCCACGCTCGGGTCGATCGGCTATCGCCTCGAGCGTGGGACTGGCAGGCCGCACGGACAAGCCAAGCCATGCTCGCAAGGGCTTCGTAGCCGATAATAGTGGCCCTTCTGGGCTGGTCAAGGGTCAAGGAATCGATCCTCACCGCTGCCAGAAGGTCGGGCTAAACAGCACCAAAAGGGTGAAGATCTCCAGGCGCCCGAGCAGCATGGCCACGCAGAGGATCCAAATCCCGGGGTCATGCATATCGGAATAATGGGCGCCAACGGCGCCGAGGCCGGGGCCGAGATTATTCATGCAGGCGGCCACCGCCGAGAAGGCCGTGATCAGATCCAATCCGGTCGCGGCCAGCGCCAGATACATCAGCGTGAAGGTCGCGACATAGAGCGAGAAAAAGCCCCAGACGGCATCGATGACGCGATGGTTGATAACCTTGCCGCCCACGCGCACCGGCAGTTGCGCGTTCGGATGGATCAGGCGCCCGATCTCGCGCAGCCCCTGCTTGATCAGCAACAGCAACCGGATCACCTTGATGCCGCCGCCGGTCGAACCCGCGCAGCCGCCGACGAAGGCGAGGAAGATCAGCAGGATCTGGATGAACGGCGGCCAGAAGTAAAAGGCATCGGTGGTAAAGCCGGTGGTGGTGCCGATCGAGACGGTCTGAAACAGGGCGTGGACGAAGGAGCGCTCCCAGTTGGAATAGGTCTGGGTGTGGAAGAGCGCGAGGGTGACGATCGTCGTCACCGCGATCATCAGGAACAGGTAGAACCGCAGTTCGCTATCGAGGCCGTAGACGAACAGCGAGCGGCGCCGAAAGGCGACGAAGTGCAGCGCGAAATTCATCCCGGCGAGCAGCATGAAGAAGACCGCGATCATCTCGATCCAGATGCTGTCGAAATGGCCCATGCTGTCGTCATGGGTCGAGAAACCGCCGATGGCGATGGTCGAGAAGGCATGGCCGATGGCGTCGAAACCGTCCATGCCGGCCAGCCAATAGGCGCCGGCGCAGATGACCGTGAGCCAGAAATAGATGTACCAAAGCGCCTTCGCGGTCTCGGTGATACGCGGCGTGAGCTTGGTCTCCTTCATCGGTCCCGGCATCTCGGCGCGGTAGAGCTGCATGCCGCCGATCCCGAGCATCGGCAACACCGCGACCGCCAGCACGATGATCCCCATGCCGCCGAGCCATTGCAGTTGTTGGCGATACCAGAGCATCGAGTGCGGCAGCTCATCGATGCCGAGGATCACCGTGGCGCCGGTGGTCGTCAGCCCCGAGATCGACTCGAACACCGAGTCGGTGAGCGAGAGGGTCGGTTCCGGCGAGAGCCAGAAGGGGAGCGCGCCCAGAAGCCCGAGCACCACCCAGAACAACACCACCACCAGGAACCCGTCACGCACCCGCAGCTCATGGCTGGCGCGGAACGCGAGCAGCCAGTTCAGCACGCCGATGCCGAGGATCAGCGCGAAGGCATAGAGGAAGGGCAGCAAGGCGCCGTCCCGATAGATGAGCGCGACGACCGCCGGTGGCAGCATCGAGACACTGAACAGGATCAGCAGCAGGCCGAGAACCTTCTGCACGGTGAGCAAGCGTTTCAGCATGGGCGATCGGTTCTCGCAAACGGCCAGCGGCGAGCGCTAGAAGAAGGTGACGCCGACCTGGAACAGCTTTTCGACCTCGGGCACGCGCAAGCGGTCCTGTAGGAACAGGATCACATGGTCTTCGGATTCGATGACGGTGTCGTGATGCGCGATCA
>NZ_JBKHDN010000064.1:0-13063 GCF_046541315.1 Halochromatium sp.
TCATCCTCCGCCTTCTCGACTTGAACGCGACCGACCGGGGCGAGGTTCGCCGAGATGGTCGCGGGCGAGAGTTGGTCGTCGCCAGAGCCATCGTCGGCGAGGATGACGTAGGCGGTACCAACCACTAGGAATACGGCAACGGCCTTGACCGATAACATGCCGAGGTCTTGAGTCTTCAGGATCTGCGACATGAAATCGTGACCGGACTTTTTCTCACTCACTGAAATCTTCCTCTTCGCGCAAGTTCGCACCGCACAGGGGGCAGGTCAAAACCGTGTAGAGACTGCCTGAATCCGCGCTCGGGTTCAAGGTGCAACCACATTGACAGCCGAGAATCTTCTTCAAGCCACCGCCTGCGGGCACGCCGCGTCCGCTTCCAACGCCGAGCTCCAAGGGGGGTGCGGCGACAGCCTGGGCACGGCCTCGCGACCGATTCGCGACCGCTGATAGACCACTTCGACGGCCGTGTTATCAGCGCCGAGCAGTTGCCGCAACCGCTTCAGCAACCCATCGCTGGGATCGACCCTCCAGCGACCGCTCGGCCGCAAGCGCATCGAAGCCCCTGGACCCCGGTACTCGATTTGAATCGGCAGGCCGGTCTCGAGGCGAGAGTGCTCGAGCAGCGTCGCCAACGCCTGCACCTTTTGCGCCCCGTCCGCATGCGCGTCTGGATCGCTGAGGTCGAACCGCAGCAGCAGATGATCGCCGAGCTGCGCGCGCGCCTCGGCCAGCGTGCGGACCTCGCTCGCGGTCAGGGTCCAACCATTGGTGAAGTTGTCCGGGCGCAGGCTGCCGGTCACGGCGACGATGGCATCCGGCACCAGCAGATGCCGCACCTGCTCGTACAACTCCGGGAACACCGTCACCTCGATGCGACCGGTGCGATCGTCGAGCGTCACCGTCGCCATGCGCCCGCGCGCGGTCTTGTTGGCGCGGATCGCCATGATCAGACCGATCAGCGTGCGCTGCTCGCGCTCCTGTCCCCAGGCCGGGGCGGACATCCCCTGCGTGCTCTCCAGCAGCCGCCCGATGCGCTGCGAGACCATCGCATTCAGCTCGGCCTCGTAGCGGTTGATCGGATGCCCGGTGAGATAAAGGCCCAGGGTCTCCTTCTCGCCCCGCAGGCGCTCGTCGTCGTCCCAATCCGGCCAGGTCTGGGCCGCGATCTGCGGGTCCGGCGCCACCGCGGTGTCGGGGCTTGCTTCCGCGATACCGAACAGATCGCCCTGCCCGGCTGCCGCCTGCGCGTGATGCTGCTCGGCGAGCTTGAGGGCGAGTGGCAGCCGGTGCATCAGCGTGGCGCGGTTCTCGCCGAGTCCATCCAGCGCCCCTGCGCGCACCAGTGCCTCAAGCACGCGCTTGTTCGCCTTCTGCGCATCGATGCGGCGACAAAACGCCCAGAGATCCTCGAACGGATGGTCTTGCCCGCGCGCATCGAGTATTGCCTTGATCGCCGACTCGCCCACGCCTTTGATCGCGCCGAGGCCATAGATGACGGTCTGGTCGCCGGCGGTCGTGAACCTGAGTTCGGAGCGGTTGATCTTCGGCGGCTCGACGGTGAGTTCCAGGTTGCGGCACTCATCGATCAGGGTCACCACCTTGTCGGTGTTGTCCATATCGGCCGAGAGCACGGCCGCCATGAACGCCGCTGGATAATGCGCCTTGAGCCAGAGCGTCTGGTACGACACCAGCGCGTAGGCCGCCGAATGGCTCTTGTTGAAGCCATAACCGGCGAATTTTTCCATCAAATCGAAGATATGGGTGGCGATCTTCGGATCGACGCCGCGCGCGGCCGCGCCCTGCTCGAAGATCGTGCGCTGTTTCTCCATCTCCTCGGCCTTCTTCTTGCCCATCGCGCGGCGTAGCAGATCGGCACCGCCGAGCGAATAGCCGGCCAGGACCTGCGCGATCTGCATCACCTGCTCCTGGTACAGGATGACGCCGTAGGTGGGCTTGAGGATCGGCTCCAGGTCCGGGTGCGGATAGGCGACCTCGGCGCGCCCATGCTTGCGGTCGCAGAAGTCATCGACCATGCCGGATTGCAGCGGACCGGGCCGGAACAGCGCCACCAGCGCGGTCATGTCCTCGAAGCTGTCCGGCTGCAATTTGCGGATCAGCTCCTTCATGCCGCGCGATTCGAGCTGGAACACCGCCGTGGTCTGGCAGTCCTTCAGCAGCGCGAAGGCCTCCGTGTCGTGCGGATCGATCAGATTGATGTCCAGCGGCGCCTCGCCCTCGACCTCACGTTCGGCATTGATGGTCTTCAGCGCCCAGTCGATGATGGTCAGCGTACGCAGGCCGAGGAAGTCGAATTTCACCAGGCCCACCTGTTCGACATCGTCCTTGTCGTACTGAGTGACCGGGTCGCCTCCCTCCTCGCAGTAGAGCGGCGCGAAGTCGGTGAGCCTGGTCGGCGCGATCACCACGCCCCCGGCGTGCGTGCCGGCGTTGCGGGTGATGCCTTCGAGCTTGCGCGCCATGTCGATGATGCCGGCGACGGCCTCGTCGTCTTCGTAAGCGCTGGCCAGGTCCGGGCTTTCCTCCAGCGCCTTGTCGAGCGTCATCTTCAGCTCGAACGGCACCATCTTGGCGATCTTGTCGACGAAGCCATAGGGATGCCCGAGCACCCGGCCGACATCGCGCACCACCGCCTTCGCCGCCATGGTGCCGAAGGTGATGATCTGCGAGACCGCCTCGCGGCCGTACTTGTCAGCGACATAATCGATGACCTCGTCGCGACGCTCCATGCAGAAATCGACATCGAAGTCGGGCATCGAGACGCGCTCGGGATTGAGGAAGCGCTCGAACAGCAGATCGTGTTCGATCGGATCGAGATCGGTGATCTTCAGCGCATAGGCAACCAGCGAGCCGGCCCCCGAGCCACGCCCCGGACCGACCGGAATCCGTTCGACCTTGGCCCATTGGATGAAGTCGGCGACGATCAGGAAGTAGCCGGGAAAGCCCATCTGACAGATGACATCGAGTTCGCGCTGCAAGCGCTCGTCATAGATGCGGCGCTGCTCGGCGAATGCCGGTGCGTCGCGATCGAAGGTACGCTCCAAACGCCACTCCAACCCGGCGCGCGCTTCGGCGGTCAGATGCTCGGCGATGCTCAGTCCCGCGGGCACCGGCGAGTCGGGCAGGAAGGTCTCGCCCAGGCGCAGATCGAGATTGCACCGCTTGGCGATCTCGACGCTGTTCTCCAGCGCCTCCGGCAGGTCCGCGAACAGCTCGGCCATCTCCGCCGGCGTGCGCAGAGACTGCTGCGGGCTATGGCGGCGCGGCCGGCGCGGGTCATCCAGCGTATGCCCGCTGTTGATGCAGACGCGTACCTCATGGGCGTCGAAATCCTCGGCGGCGAGGAACACCACGTCGTTGGTGGCGACGACCGGCACGTCCCTGGCCAGCGCCAGCTCGACGCTCAGCTCGACGCAGCGCTCCTCGTCCGCGCGCCCGGTGCGCATCAGCTCCAGGTAATAGCGATCGCCGAAGGCCGCCAGCCAATCATCGAGCAGCGCCTCGGCCTCGGCCCGATAGCCGCCGAGCAAGGCACGCTGCACATCGCCACCCGTGCCGCCGGAGAGCGCGATCAGCCCGTCGGCGGCGGCCAACACCCAATCGCGCTCGACCTGCGCCGGCAGGCCGTCGCGCTGCCCCTCGATGTAGGCGCGCGAGATCAGGCGGGTCAAGGCCGTGTAACCGCGCTCCTCGTGCACCAGCAACACCAGCCGGTGCGGCTTGGCCGGATCGGCCGGATTGCGCACCGCCAGCTCGCTGCCGACGATCGGCTTGATGCCAGCCGCCAGCGCGGCCTTATAGAAGCGCACCAAGCAGAACAGATTGGTCTGGTCGGTCACCGCCACCGCCGGCATGCCGCGGTCCACCACGGCCTTCGCCAGCGGCTTGATCCGCACCAAACCATCGACGAGCGAATACTCCGAGTGCAGGTGCAGATGGACGAACCGGGGTTCCGACGACAAGGCGCGCTCCAGGGATCAGCGGCACGGGAAGGCGCTCTAGTCTAGCGACTTGCTCGCGAGCACCGCAACGCTCGCAGGCCGATCGGCGTGCCGCGCCGGGCGCCCCTTACCGCTCCTCCCAGCGCCGCCGCTCGTCCCCGGAGATGGCCGGGTCGCTCTCGAACCACCGCAGGTAGACGTGCGCCAGGGTCTCGGCGAGCGAATGACAAATCATGCGGCATAAACAGCTCAATCCTCTGTGTCCCGCTTGGTGGAAGCGATCGAGCAAGGGCGTGAATGCGAGATCATCATCGCCCGCAATGGTCGCCCCGCCGCCTATTCATCGCCTGCCTACGGCGCCGCCTCGCCCGCGCGCAGCAGGCGCCTGAGCAGCAACACCGCCAGCGCGATCACGACCACGACCAGCAGGCCGATGGTCGCCTCGGCGAGATTGCGCTTGAGCATGGACTCGCCGAGCAGCACGAAGCCCGCCCCATAGGCCCCGGTCAGCAGCATCGACACGCGGAAGTGCAGCCGCAGCGGGATGCCGGAAAAGCCGAGCAGATAGTTCTTGATGAACAGCGGCACGCCCGGCGTGATCCGCAGCAACAGCGTGAACCGCAGGGCGCTGCGTTGACGGCCATCGAACGACGGCAAGCGGTAGCGCGTGCGCGCCAGCAGGCGCTCCAGGTACGGCCGCAGTCCGCTGTGGGCGATCCAGTGGCAGAGCACGAGGTTGGCGGCCAACGCCAGCAGTGAACCGAGCAGCCCGAGAAGGGTACCGAACACGGCGCCAGCGAGCACGAACAGCGGCGTGATCGGGAAGCCGAGCGCCGGTAGCACGGCCATCAGCAGGAAGAACGAGAGCGGATCGGCCTCGCGCTTCCAGTCGAGGATCCGTTCATGGTTCCAAAACAGCCACAGCGCCAGCAGGAGCGCGATCGCCAGCGCGCCGATCAGCAGGAGCGCGCCCAGCCGGGAACGCTTGGGGCGCCAAGATGTGCCTCGCCGTCTCATACGCATGTCTGGCCATCAGCACGCCAGCGCATTCGCCATCGAATCGCGTGCCGCTCATGGTCGATGCTCAGCGCTCAGCGTCCTGCGGGCGCATGTGTGGGAACAACAGCACATCGCGGATCGAGGGCGCGTCGGTGAACAGCATCACCAGGCGATCGATGCCGATGCCTTCGCCGGCGGTCGGCGGCAGGCCGTGCTCGAGCGCGCGGATGTAGTCGGCATCGAAGTGCATCGCCTCCAGATCGCCGGCGTCCTTGTCGGCGACCTGCTGGCGAAAGCGCTCGGCCTGATCCTCGGGATCGTTCAGCTCGGAAAAGCCGTTGGCGATCTCGCGACCGCCGACGAAGAACTCGAAACGATCGGTGACGAAGGGATCGTCGTCGCTCTGGCGCGCCAGCGGCGAGACCTCGGTCGGATAGGCGGTGATGAAGGTCGGTTGCAGTAGCCGGCCCTCGACCGTCTTCTCGAAGATCTCGATCTGCACCTTGCCCAGCCCAGCGCTGTCCTTGAGGTGGATGCCGAGACGCTCGGCCACCGCGCGGGCGCGCTCGAGCGAGTCGAGATCGGCGTCGCTCAGGTCCGGATTGAAGCGCAGGATCGACTCGCGCACGCTGAGACGCGCGAACGGCTGCGAGAAGTCGTAGGTCTCGCCCTGATAAGCGATCTGGGTGGTGCCCAGCACCTGCTCGGCGAGCGTGCGCAGGAGATCCTCGGTCAGGTCCATCAGGTCGCGGTAATCGGCATAGGCCTGATACAGCTCGAGCATGGTGAACTCGGGATTATGCCGTGTCGATAATCCTTCATTGCGGAAGTTGCGGTTGATCTCGTAGACGCGCTCGAAGCCGCCGACCACCAAGCGTTTGAGATAGAGTTCCGGCGCGATGCGCAGGAACAGTTGCATGTCGAGCGCGTTGTGGTGGGTGACGAAGGGCCGCGCGACCGCGCCGCCCGGGATCGCCTGCATCATCGGCGTCTCGACCTCGAGGAAGGCGCGCTCGTTGAGATACGCCCGGATGCCCTGCACCACGCGCGTGCGGACCTGGAAGGTCGCGCGCGTGGCCTCGTTCATGATCAGGTCGAGATAGCGCTGGCGATAGCGGCTCTCGGTATCGGCGAGCCCGTGCCACTTCTCCGGCAGCGGCCGCAGCGCCTTGGTCAGCAGCCGCAAGCGATCGATTTTGAGCGACAGCTCGCCAGTCTTGGTGCGGAACAGCTGACCGCAGACGCCGATGATGTCGCCGATATCCAGCTCCTTCTTGAACCAGGCATAGTCCTCGGCACCGAGGACATCCCGCTGCACGAAGAGCTGGATGCGCCCGCTCATGTCCTGCAGATGGGCGAAGCTTGCCTTGCCCATCACGCGCCGGCTCATCAGCCGGCCGGCGAGCTTGGCGCGCACATGGCGCGTCTCCAGCTCGGCGCCGTCGATCTCGCCGTAACGGGCATGCAGCTCGCCGGCCACCGCGTTGCGGCGAAAATCGTTCGGAAAGGCGGTGCCCTGCGCGCGGATGGCGTTGAGCTTCTCGCGGCGTTGGGCGATCAGCTTGTTCTCGTCCTGCTGCGATGGGGCGGCGCCCTGCTCGGTGCTCGGCTCGGTGCCCGGCTCGGCGTCGTTCGGCTGCGTCTGGTTCATGGCTCCCAATCAGCGTGGTTGGCGGATGCGTGGCGCCTATCCGCGCCTGTTGTGGTGATGCGTATCGGGCCGCAGGCCCGGTGTCGGCGGGGCATCAAAGCCCGCTCTTGAGACTCGCTTCGATAAAGAGGTCCAAGCCGCCGTCGAGCACGGCCTGGGTGTTGCCGGTCTCGACATGGGTGCGCAAATCCTTGATGCGCGACTGGTCCAGCACATAGGAGCGGATCTGACTGCCCCAGCCGATATCGGACTTGCTCTCCTCCAGCGCCTCCTGCTCGCTGCGCCGCTTCTGCATCTCCAGCTCATAGAGCTTGGCCTTGAGCTGTTTCATCGCCTGGTCCTTGTTGGCATGCTGCGAGCGGCCGTTCTGGCACTGGGTGACCGTATTGGTGGGCAGATGGGTGATGCGCACCGCCGATTCGGTGCGGTTGACGTGCTGACCACCGGCACCGGAGGCGCGATAGACATCGATGCGCAGATCGGCCGGATTGATCTCGATCTCGAACGAGTCGTCGATCTCGGGCGAGACGAACACCGCCGCGAACGAGGTGTGGCGCCGATTGCCGGAATCGAACGGCGACTTGCGCACCAATCGATGCACGCCGGTCTCGGTGCGCAACCAACCGAAGGCATAATCGCCCTGCACCGAGACCGTGGCCGATTTGATCCCGGCCACATCGCCGGGCGAGACCTCGGTCAGCTCGGCCTTGAAGGCGTGCGTCTCGGCCCAGCGCAGGTACATGCGCAACAGCATCTCGGCCCAGTCCTGCGCCTCGGTGCCCCCGGAGCCGGCCTGGATGTCGATGAACGCATTCTTGTCGTCCATCTCGCCGGAGAACATGCGCCGAAACTCAAGCTCGGCGACCCGTTGCTCGTCGCCTTGCAGGTCGGCGAGCACCGCCGCGACGGTCTCGGCATCCTCCTCCTCGGCCGCCATCGCCAGCAGATCCTCGGCCTCGGCCAGTCCGCTATCGAGTTCCCCGATGGTATCGACCACGCTCTCGAGCGCGGCGCGCTCGCGCCCCAATGCTTGCGCGCGCTCGCGATCCGACCAGACCTCGGGCTCTTCGAGTTCGCGCAGGACCTCGGTCAGGCGCTCTTGTTTGCCGGCAACGTCAAAGATACCCCCTAAGGAGCTCGAGGCGCCCCTTGAGATCGGCGATCTGCGTACGCGCCGGGTTGATGTCTTCCATGCGGGCCTCCGTTGGATGCAAAACGCACCATGATACCCTAGCCGGCCTCGTCATCGTAGGCAAACTGGTCACGCCGTCACATCGGTCGCCCCCATCGATCGTCTATACTGGAACTCAGACCCTTTCGCAACAAGGAGTCATCGTCCCATGGCCCGTCTTCCGCGCTTCGTCCTTCCCGGTTTTCCACAGCATGTGATCCAACGCGGCACGCATCATCAACGGATCTTGCGCGACGAGGAGGACTACTGGTTCCTCTGGGGGCGATTGTGCGATGCGGCGGCCAAGTTCGACTGCGACATCCATGCCTATGTGCTGATGCCGAATCACTTCCATCTGCTGCTCACGCCCTGGCGCGACGACGGCATCGGCAAACTGATGCAGTACACCGGCCGCTATTTCGTGCAGTACTTCAACCACCGCTATGGGCGCGCCGGAACGCTTTGGGAAGGTCGCTACCGCGCGACCCTGCTCGACCCGGAGACCCTGCTGCTGCCGGTGAGCCGCTATATCGAGAGCAATCCGGTGCGCGCCGCGTTCGTCGAGCAGGCCGACGATTACGATTGGTCGAGCCATGCCGCCAACGCGCTCGGCATCGAGGACGAACTGACCACCCCGCACCCGGTCTATCGCGCTCTCGGCGACACCGCTGCGGATCGCCAGCAAAGCTACCGCGCGCGCTTCGACGCCGGCTTGAGTCAAACCCTCATCGAGCAGATCAGGGCCGCCACCAATAAGGCCTGGGTGCTGGGTGACGAGCGCTTCTGCCAAGCCATCAAACACAGGCTCAATCGGCGCGCGCGTCCGCTTGCCCGCGGGGGCGATCGGCGCTCGGCGGCCTATCGCCGTACGCTGCGGCAAGCGGCGACCTTACACTGACCGGACACCCGCTAGACACCGAGGACATCCATGTCGACAATCCATGTTGCTCGCCCCCACCGCCTTGGCCTTGACGCCGCTCGGGCCGAGATCGAGCGCATCGCCACACGGGTGCGCGACGAGTACGGCGCCGACTATCACTGGGAAGGCGATGTGCTCCATTTCAATCGCTCGGGGATCGGAGGCCTGCTCGCGCTCGCCGACGACTCCATGGATCTGCGGATCGACCTCGGGCTGCTGAGCCCGATGAAGGCGCAGATCGAAGCGCGTCTGACGGACAAGATCGATGAGGTCCTGGCCCGTTACGCGGCCGAAACCGCCGTCACCGAGAGCTGATCGAGAGGTTCGCGAAAGATCAGGACATTTCTGAGAAAAGCGTTCGATCACACTGACTGAAAAGCTCTTTTTGATCAAGCGCCCCTTGTTTTTAGGCGCTGCTTCTCCTACCCTTGGAGCGGATAGGTTCAGAGCGCGGACGCAACAGGCATCGAGGCGCAGTCGATGAGCGGTCTAGAGAGCAGCGATCGAGAAGACAGCGGTTTGGAGGAGCCAGGGATGTGGGGAGCTCATCGCGCAGACGCTGGCAGCGCCGGCCTGCACCTCGATCGCCGCCGGTTCATCGCCACGCTTGGCGGGGCCGCCGCGTCCGTGCTGCTCGGCGCTCCAAGACCAAGCGTGGCGGCGACCTCCCCCCTGGAGAGCCAATTGGTCCGGCTGGTCAAGCAACAGCGCGTGCAGGGGCTGATCCGCGCCGACGAGCAAACCTCCTGGTCGATCTATGACTTCACCTCGGCGCGGAAGCTGGTCTCGATCAACGAGGCGGTACCCCGCCAAGCCGCCAGCATGATCAAGCCCTTCATCGCGCAGGCCTTCTTCTACACCATGCAGGAGCAGGGCTCGCGGCTGCGCTATACCCCTAGCGTGCGCGAGACCATGGAGCGGATGATCCGCAACAGCAGCAATCCGGCAACGACCGAGCTGATGCAGCTGATCAGCCACTACAACGGCAACCATGGCCCCAAGGATGTCGAGTATGTGCTCAAGCGCCATGCGCCGGGCGTCTTCCAGCAGACCAGTATCGTCGAATATGTGCCGGCCAACGGCCGCACCTATCGCAATCTGGCCTCGGCACACGATTACAGCCGCTACCTCTGGGCGCTTTGGCACGACCGCATGCCGTATGCCCATGAGGTCCGGCGCATCATGGGACTCCCCAACCACAATCGCATCACGCGCGGCGTCAACAACATCCCCTCGACGGTGCGCGTCTACCATAAGTCGGGCTCGACCGCGATGCTCTGCGGCGAGATGGGCATCATCGAGGCCCACGACCGTCTTGGCCGTCCCCGCCCCTACACCTTTATCGGCATCATCCAAAAGAGCCAACGCACCAACTACTACACCACCTGGATCACCAACCGCAGCAACACCCTCCGCGCGGTGTCGGGGCTGGTCTACGATTACATGCGCGATCAGCATCAGCTCGCCTGAGCTACAGCTCGCGCAGCCCCAGCACATCCTGCATGTCGAACTGACCGCGCTCGCGCTCGGCGATCCAGCGCGCAGCGCGACAGGCACCGCGCGCGAAGGTCATGCGGCTGCTCGCCTTGTGCGCGATCTCGACCCGCTCGCCATCGGCGGCGAACCAGACGCTGTGCTCGCCCACCGTATCCCCGGCGCGGATGGTCTCGAAACCGATGGTCTGGCGCTCACGGGCGCCGGTGTGGCCCTGCCGGCCGTAAACCGCGACCTCGCCGAGGTCGCGCCCGAGGGCCTCGGCAATCACCTCGCCCATGCGTAACGCCGTGCCGGAGGGCGCGTCGACCTTGTGCCGGTGATGCGCCTCGATGATCTCGATATCGACATCGTCGCCCATCACCCGCGCCGCCAGATCGAGCAGCTTGAAGCACAGATTCACGCCCACGCTCATGTTCGGCGCCAGCACCAGGGCGATGTCGATCGCCGCCTCGCTGACCGCCTCGCGCTGATCCGGCGTCAGCCCGGTGGTGCCGATCACCATGCGGCAGCGGGCGTCGCGGCACAACTCCAGGTGATGCATGGTCGCGCGCGGCGTGCTGAAATCGATCAGCACATCGAAATCGGCCAGCACCTCGTCGAGGTCGGGGCGCACCGGGGCGCCGATCGGCCCGATGCCCGCGAGTTCGCCGGCATCGACACCGACCAAGGTGCTCTGTGATTGCTCGGTCGCGGCAGTGACGCGTAGACCCTCGGTGGCATGTGCGGCGCTGATCAGGGTGCGGCCCATGCGGCCGCCTGCGCCCGCCACCGCGACACGAATCGGTTCCATCGCTGTTCTCCCGGGCTAGAGCCCCATCTTTTCGAAAAAGTGCTTGACGCCGTCGAGCCAGGAACTCGACTGCGGACTGTGGTGCTTGCCGCCGGCGCTGACGCTCTCCTCGAATTCGCGCAGCAGTTCCTTCTGGCGCTCGGTCAGATTGACCGGGATCTCGACGACCACGCGACACAGCAGATCGCCCACCGGACCGCCGCGCACCGGCTTCACGCCCTTGCCGCGCATGCGGAACAGCTTACCGGTTTGGGTTCCGGCCGGCACCTTGAGCACCACCTTGCCGTTCAAGGTCGGCACCTCGATCTCGCCGCCGAGCGCGGCAGTGACGACGCTGATCGGCACCTCGCAGAACAGGTGGCTGTCCTCGCGCTTGAAGATCGGATGCTCCTGGACCACGATCTGCACATAGAGATCGCCCGCCATGCCGCCATGCTCGCTCGGCTCGCCCTCGCCGGCGAGGCGGATGCGGTCGCCGGTGTCGACGCCCGCCGGCACCTTGACCGAGAGCGTTTTCTCCTCTTTCAGGCGACCGGCGCCACGGCAATACCGGCAGGGCTCCTCGATCACCTTGCCGGTGCCGCGACACTCGGGACAGGTCTGCTGGATCGAGAAGAAGCCCTGCTGCATGCGCACCTGGCCCATGCCGTGACAGGTGGGACAATCCTTCGGGCTGGTGCCGGGCTTGGCGCCGCTGCCGCCGCAGTGATGACATTCCACCGTGGTCGGGATGCGGATCTTGACCTCCTTGCCAGTGACCGCCTCCTCCAGCGTCAGCGAGAGGTCGTAGCGCAGATCGGCGCCGCGCGCGGTACGCCGGCCACCGCCGCGACCGCCGCCGAAGATGTCGCCGAAGACATCGCCGAAGATGTCGGAGAAACCGCCGCCCGCGAAGTCACCCGGACCGCCGCCACCGAAACCGCCTTGGCCACTGACGCCGGCATGGCCGAACTGATCGTAGGCGCTGCGCTTGCGGGCATCGGTGAGGACGTCGTGCGCCTCCTTGGCTTCCTTGAACTTGGCAAGCGCTTCGGCATCATCCGGGTTGCGATCCGGATGGTATTTCATGGCGAGACGCCGAAACGCCTTCTTGATGTCCTGCTCACTGGCATTTCGGCTCAGGCCGAGGACGTCGTAGTAATCGCGCTGGGACATTCGCGTAATCGGTCAGTCGTTGGGAAACAGAAATCCGCATCGCGGAACGCTCGGATCATCGAAAACGAAACGGCGCGTGAGCAAGCGCCCACACGCCGTCGCCTGGCCGCAGCACAGGCGCTTGGGGCATGGCGCGCGGCTCAGCGCTTGTCGTCGTCGACCTCTTCGAACTCGGCATCGACCACATCGTCGCTCTGCGCCTTCGCGCCCTCGCCAGCCCCGGCACCGGCGTCACCCGCCGCGCCCGCGCCCTGATCCTGGGCATAGAGCCGCTCGGCCATCTTGCCGGAGGCCTCGCCCAGGGCCTTGGTCAGGGAGTCGATCCTCTCCTTGTCCTCGCCCTTCATCGCCTCCTCGAGTTCGCCGATGGTGCTCTCGATGCGCTCCTTTTCGCCGGCCTCGAGCTTGTCGTCACCGAGCTGCTCCATCGACTTGCGCGTGGCATGGATCATCGAGTCGGCCTGATTGCGCGCACCGACCAGCTCGTGGAACTTGCGGTCGTCCTCGGCATGCGCCTCGGCGTCCTTGACCATGCGCTCGACCTCTTCATCCGAGAGACCGGAGCTGGCCTTGATGACGATCGACTGCTCCTTGCCGGTGGCTTTGTCCTTGGCATGGACGTTGAGGATGCCGTTGGCGTCGATGTCGAACTTGACCTCGATCTGCGGCACGCCGCGCGGCGCCGGCGGGATGTCCGAGAGATCGAAGCGTCCAAGCGACTTGTTATCGGCCGCCCGCTCGCGCTCGCCCTGGAGCACGTGCACGGTCACGGCGGTCTGGTTGTCGTCGGCGGTCGAGAACACCTGGTTCGCCGAGGTCGGAATGGTGGTGTTCTTCTCGATCAGCTTGGTCATCACGCCGCCGAGGGTCTCGATGCCGAGCGACAGCGGGGTGACGTCGAGCAGCAGCACGTCCTTGACGT
>NZ_JBKHDN010000065.1:0-13046 GCF_046541315.1 Halochromatium sp.
GCTCGACAATCAACCGGAGAAATGCCGCCATGCCCTTGACACGCATCGTTTATTGCAGTGAATTAACCGAGAATATCGGGAGCGACGAGATCGCCGACATTCTCCAAGTCTCCCGCGAGAACAATGCAAAGCAGGCGGTGTCCGGGGTACTGCTCTTCAATACCCATTATTTCCTGCAATGTCTCGAGGGTTCCCGCGCTGCCGTCAATGGTATCTATTGCCGGATTTGCTGCGATCAGCGTCATCATAACGCACAACTGCTGACCTATGGCGAGGTGAGCCAACGCCTCTTCAGCGCCTGGAGCATGGCCTATGTCCCCTGGACCGAAGCCACCCGGACCCGCATCGCGCAGTATTCCATCGGCACGGAATTCAATCCCTATCAAATGAGTGCCGAGAGCGTTGTCAAGCTCCTCGAGGAGCTGGCCCGGCTCCTGTTGAAGGACGCGGGCTAGGCGCCACCCCGGTCTCGCGCTCAGGCTTGCCAGCATTGGCGGACTGGCGAATACTGAGTCGCCAAGTCATACCACTTGGAATCCATCATGACCTATCAAGAAGCTCGGGAGCATGTCCATGGGCGCCTGCACGAGATCTTCGCGGCACCCTACGAGGCCTTCACCAACGACTCGATCGAGCGGCTGCTCCATATTCATATCATGTTGCATCTGCTGGTGGTGCGCCCGATGAAACGCCGCCATCTGATCCTGCGGGTGATCCACGGTTGGGAAAACGGCAGCTTCGCGCCCGAGGAGCTACAGCATATCGATTATCCGCTACACAGCTTCGATGACTTTCAACGGGTGCGCATGACCTTTCAGCAAGCGCGCGAGCGGCAGGAGCCGCTTCCCAGCCATGGCAATTCGCTGCTCGCCGAGCCGCTTGATGCCGCCATCGCCGCCGCCGAGGCCGCCGGGCAACGGATCGACCAGGAGACAAGGGCGATCCCCGCGCGCTGGCCGAGCTTCCCTGGCGGTTTGAGCCTCTACACCCTCTTCAAGATGTACAACCGCCTCGTCTACAGTGAGGATGATGCCTACCGCTCGAGTCAATGCATGACCGCCGAGGGACATCGCGAGATCCATGAGTTCCATCTGGAAGAGGGCGAATTCGCCATCATCATTCCGCCGGGTCCCCAGCACAAGACCGAAAACACCTTGCTGATCATGCACGAGAGCCAGCTGTCTCCGATCGAGGTCATCTTTGCCTTGAGCATCCCTCTGTTCGAATAGCAGCAGGCTAAGGCGATGGACAGACATCGCCTAAGGCAAGGGCCGCGCCATCTGATCGACATCGACGCTCATGGCGCCGATGCGTTGGTTGAGGCCATGAAACCGCACGGCCATCTCGTGCACGCTGGTCTTCATCGCCGCCACCGAGCCATCAAGGCGTCCGGTGGCCTGGCCCATGCTTGCGACCGCCTGCTCCATCGCCTGCACATGCGAGGCCATCTCGCCCATCTGCTCGGCGACCACCGGCAGCAGGAAGACATTGCGCTCGATCGCGTCGACCTCGACGCTCATCTCGTCCATGCGCTCCGAGACCCGGGTGAAGAGTCGGTTCATCTCCTGCATGCGGGTGATCACCACCCGCACCTCGTCGGTCAGATCATTCACGAAGTAGAGGTTCGAGAGCGCGAGCAGCGCGACCAAGGCGATAAGGATGCGCACCCAGGGGGCAAGCCCGCGGCGATGACGACCGGTCAGGACATCGCTGCGATCCAGATCCATTTCCAGTTCAACCATGAGTTCGGTCAGGGCCTCGAGGCGATCGCGCTCGATCATAGGATAGGCTCGTTCGGGGAATGCGGGACTCGTATTGAACGACAAGGGACGATCAACGGAATGGATTCATCCAGTTGAACATCCGCATCGGTTGGGAGAGCTGATTCACATCGCGCCCCATGTGACCCACCGTCGCCTCCATCAGCCGGAACGAGTGGCGCATATCGTCGAGGCTGGCGGACATCGCGCCCACCTCGGTGTCGATGGCCGCCACCGAACCGGCGATGTCGACCACATCATGCGACATAAAGGCGACGCCGCCATGCATGGTATCGACATGGCGAATGATCTCCGGCAGGGTTTGCATGCCGCTATCGATCATGCGCACCGAGTATTCCATGCGGTCCATATTATCGGCGACGCGGGCGAAATGCTCGTTCAATCCGGTCACCGCAGCGGTCGCGTCCGGGATCTGCCGCGAGAGGATGATGGTCAGAAACGACAGCGAGACGACGAGCACGATCACCACCCCGAACAGCAACTGGTAGAGCAAGGTGATGCGTGCCTCGATCCGGCTCTGGCGCGCGTCGATGCGACGGATGAGCTTCGCGAAGCGATCCATGACCTGATCCAGCGCCTGCTCGTCGTTCAACTGCATGGCTTAGTCTCCGCGCTCGGTCGCACTCGCGTCGTCGCCAGGCTCGCCATCGGAATCGTCGCCAGGATGCTCGATGCTCAGATCGACCGCGGCGTCGGCCCTGGCCCGGGTGGCAAAGGGTCCCGTCAGCAGGTCGTCGCGCGGTCCCGCAAGCCCCGGCCAGAAACAGGCATCGCCGGCACTACAGCGATTCATCATCAAGGCCACCGCGAGATCGTCAGGGGCCTGCTCGGCGAGCGGCGTGAAGATCGCCTCGGCCGTTTCCCAGTCGCCGGCGAGCAAGGCCTTAAGACCGGCCTCGTAACTGGCGATCGCCTGCAGACGATCCGGCGGCAGCGCGCGCTCGCGCCGCTCGATCAGCTCGAACACCTCGAGCTGGCGCGCGCCGCCGCTCAGCGGCAGCACATCGAGCCGGCGCGTCCAGTAGCGATCGGCGACTTGGCGGCGCGCCTCGCCGCTGATGATGATGCGGGTTCCATAGCGCCGGTTGAGCTGATGCAAATCCCAGCCCAAGGCGACATTGTCGCCAATCGCCGTCCAGCTCATGCGCTTGCGCGAGCCGATCGCACCGACGATGGCGCGGCCATGATGGATCGAGAACAGGTTCAACGAGGGCGCCGGCTCATCCGTCGGTCGCGTCTTGGCCCACTCGGCATGCAGCGCGCCCTCGGCATCGCGACAGGCGAGCGCCGCCCGGCAGGCGCGATCGACGCTGTCCTCGATCGCCACCGGCGCGCCCCAGAAGGCGAGAATGCTCTCGCCGAGAAAGTTATCGATGGTGCCCTTATGGCGCAGGATGGTATCGGTAAAGACATCCAGCTGACGCGACAGCAGCGCGGTGATACGTGCCGGCGGCAGCGCCGCGCAGAGGCTCGCCAGATCCGAGGCGCCGGTCAGCAGCAGCGACAGCTCGCGCACCTCGGCGCCGGGCTCGACGCGCTTACCGGATTTGATCAACTGCCGGCCGACATCCTTGGGCACGAACTTCTCCAGCGAGCGCAGGCCCTGGCTCATCTTCCAGATCGCCTCGTCCATGGCCTTGATCTCGGTGAAGCGCGAGGGCACCCGCTTGACATCGGCGAAGCGAAACTCGCGAATCAACTCGGTATTGCGCACCAGTCGCTTGAGGGGCTGGAACAGACGCAGCGCCAGATAGGAGACCGCCGTGGTCGCGATCACCAGCAGCATCAGCGAGACCGCGGCGGCCTCGCTGAACAGCCGGCGCGCGGATTCGAGCAGCGAGGCCTCGGGCACCACGATCATCAACTCCCAGTCGTTGCCGATCTCCGGCGGAAACGCCTGCCGATGACCCAGATAGCGCTGGCCCTGGGTCTCGGTCAGGCTGTACGCGACGCGGTTGATGCCCGAGGTGCGCAGCGTATTGGCGCCGTGATGGTGATAGGCATCCACCAGCCAGCGCATCTGCAAGTCATCGACGCTCGGCAGCGCGCCGCTCGCGGGCGCGCCGGAGCGGAGCTTCAAGGTGCGCGGGATCGCGATCAAACGCCGCTCGGCATCCAGGATCAGGGCGATGCCACCGCGCGCCACCCGCTGCTCGGTGAGGAACTGCGACAGGCTGCCAAGCGAGATATCGACCCCGACCACGGCGAGCAGCGATCCGTCCGCCGCGCGCACCGCCCGCGCCGCGGTAATCCCGTGTATCTCGGTGTTGGCAAAGCGATAAACCCGTGACCATTGCAGCCCCTCCGACGCCATCGCTTGCCGGTACCACGCGCGTTGGCGCGGATCATAGCCGGAGTCGCCATTGATGCGCGCGATCGGCGCAAAATCGGGATCGCGATAGACGATGCGCTCGCTGACCAGCGGCGAACGCGAGCGACCGGCCTGCTCGCCATGCGTCTGCTCACTCGTCTCTGCGACCTCGCCCGCCTCTGCGGGGCGACGAATCAGCCGTGTCATCAACTGCGGCGAGCTGCGCACCTGGATGAAATCGCCGTCGGGACTGGCGACATAGAGAGACTCCAACTGTGGCCGCAACGCGAGCTGTTGGCCAAACAGCCGAAACAGCGCCTGATGATCGGCAAGCCCTTGCTCGGCGATGATCAGCGCATTGATCTCGGCAAAATCGCGCGCCGCTTCGAACACCTCCGAGGTCCGCCCGATCACCTTCGCCGACATCTCGGAGAGGATATCGGCGGAGAAATCCAGCGACACCCGGGTGGCGTGGCGATAGGTATTCACCGACACCGCGAACATGGTCAGCACCAGCAGGCCGACGAAGAGCGCGACGAAGGCAACCTTGTAGCTACGGATCATCGCTGCCCCCGACGCTCTCGCCCGTGCAGGCATCCAGCGAGACGCCCTCGCCGGCATCCAGTGAGGCGGCGGCATCGAGATACACCGCAGCGGCGTCCGCGTGCTGTCCCATGAGGAAGGATCGACGCACATCGACCAGCGCGCGACCCGCGAGCGCAGTGCGCCCGATCAGCATGCGAAAGCGCATGCTGTCGCGATCGGTCAGGGTCAGCTCGATCGGCCAACGCTGGGTGCCGAGCGCGAGCGTTGTCGCGATCACGAAACGCTCCTCGCAATGGCCACCGGAGTCGGTGACCGCGCGCCGATCGAGCAGGGGTGCCGCGCAGCGCATCACCAGATCGTCCCGGTACTGCAACGGGTGCACCGCGAAGCGCACCCAGTCGGCGTCGTCCTTGGTCACGCACGCGACCTCAAACGCGTGCAGCGCCGAGGTGCGCGCCCCGGTATCCACCTTGGCCTTGATCAGCGGCAGCCCGAGTTCGGGCAGGCCCACCCACTCGCGCCAGCCAAGGGTGACCGGGACGGCATCCATCAAGCGCCACTCATGAACATGTTCATCATCAGCTTGTTGAGACGACCGACGAACGCCGAGGGATCATCGAGCTGCCCGCCTTCGGCCAGGATCGCCTGATCGAGCAGGATCAGGCCGAGATCGTCGAAACGCCCTTGGTCGGACTCGGCCTCCAGGCGGCGCACCAGCGGATGGTCGAGATTGATCTCCAGCGTCGGCTTCATGCTCGGTGCCTCCTGGCCGACCGCCTTCAGCACCCGCGCCAGGTTCGCGCTCATGTCGTGCTCGCCGACGACGATGCAGGCCGGCGAGTCGACCAGCCGCGTCGAGACGCGGACCGCGTCGACCTGCTCGCCGAGCGAGTCCTTGAGTCGCTTGAGCAGGTCTTCGTGCTCCTTCTCGGCCTGCTCGGCCTTCTCTTGCGCGTCCTTGTCCGCCAACTCGCCGAGGTCGAGCTTGCCCTTGGTCACCGACTGCAAGTGCTTCCCCTGGTACTCGTGCAGATGGCTGACCAGCCATTCGTCGACCCGATCCGAGAGCAGCAGCACCTCGACGCCCTGCTTGCGGAACACCTCCAGATGCGGGCTGTGGCGCGCCGCCGCCGGGCTGTCGGCGGTGATGTAGTAGATGTCCTTCTGGCCGTCCTTCATGCGCTCGATATAGGCGTCGAGCGACACCGTCTGCGCGTCGTCGTCGTTGTGGGTGCTGGCGAAGCGCAGCAGGCCACCGATGCGCTCGCGATTGGCGAAGTCCTCGGCCGGCCCTTCCTTGAGCACGCGCCCGAACTCGTCCCAGAAGGTCTGATACTTCTCCGGCTCGTCCTTGGCCATGGATTCGAGCAGGCTGAGGACGCGCTTGGTGTTTGCGCCGCGAATGGTGTCGATCTTGCGATTGTGCTGCAGGATCTCGCGCGAGACGTTGAGCGGCAGATCGTCGGAGTCGACCACGCCCTTGACGAAGCGCAGCCAGTGCGGCATCAGCTTGTCGGCCTCGTCCATGATGAAGACGCGGCGCACATAGAGCTTGACGCCATGCTTCTGCTCGCGGTCCCACATATCCCAGGGCGCGCGCTTGGGCAGATAGAGCAGCGCGGTGTACTCGTTGGTGCCCTCGACCCGGTTGTGCGCCCAGGCCAGCGGCTCGTCGAAGTCGTGCGAGATGTGCTTGTAGAACGCCTTGTAGTCGTCGTCCGAGATCTCGGCCTTGTTGCGCATCCAGAGCGCGGTGCCCCGGTTGACCTGCTCGAACTCGGGCTCGGCGTCCTGGTCCTTCTTCTCGTCGTCCGTGCCACCGAGGTCTTCCTTGAGCATCTCGATCGGTATCGCGATGTGATCGGAGAACTTGCCGATCACGCTGCGCACGCGCCAGGGGTCGAGGAACTCCTTCTCGTCCTCCTTCAGATGCAGGGTCACCTCGGTGCCGCGGCTCGGCTTCTCGATGGTCTCGAGCGTGTAACTGCCGCGCCCGTCCGATTCCCAGCGCACGCCGTGCTCGGCGGTCAGACCCGCGCGGCGCGAGGTCAGGGTGACCTTGTCGGCGACGATATAGGCCGAGTAGAAGCCGACGCCGAACTGGCCGATCAGCGCGTTATCGGTCACCTCGCCCTCGTTCATCGCCTGCAGGAAGCGGCGCGTGCCGGAGCTGGCGATGCTGCCGATGGTGTCGACCACCTCCTGGCGGTTGAGGCCGATGCCGTTGTCGGCGACGGTGATGGTGCCGGCCTCCTTGTCGATCGAGATCCGCACCCGCAGCTGCGGATCATCCTCAAGCAACGCCTCGTCGGTCAGCGCCTCGAAGCGCAGTTTCTCGGCGGCATCGGAGGCGTTGGAGATCAGCTCGCGCAGGAAGATCTCCTTGTTCGAGTACAGCGAGCGAATCACCAGGTCCAGGACCTGGCTGACTTCGGCCTTGAACTCGAGGGTTTCCTTATGGGCATCAACGGTCATGGATGTCGATCACCTATGGTTAGAGGTTGAATGTTGTCATTTGATCGGTCGCGAGCCGGCCGCTCTCGTTACAATTGCGGTGCTCAGGCCTCGCCGGCGCCGCTGTGTTAGAGGCAAACCAACTCAAAATCAAGGGTTATGTCGATGCAAGCATCTGTCATCCGGACCACGCCATTCGAGGGCCAACAGCCAGGCACCTCGGGGCTGCGCAAGAAGGTCGCCAGCTTCCAGCAACCGCATTATCTGGAGAACTTCGTCCAGGCCATCTTCGACACCCAGACCAAGCTCGCGGGCGGCAGCCTGGTGCTCGGCGGCGACGGGCGCTTCTACAATCGCGAGGCGATCCAGGTCATCCTGCGCATGGCGGCGGCGAACGGCGTGGCGCGCGTGCTCGTCGGCAAGGGCGGCATCCTATCGACACCGGCGGCATCTTGCATCATCCGTAAGTACCAGACCCAGGGCGGCATCGTGCTCTCGGCGAGCCATAACCCCGGCGGACCGAGCGAAGACTTCGGCATCAAGTTCAATATCGACGCCGGCGGCCCGGCACCGGCATCGGTCACCAACGCCATCTACCAGCGCACCCAAACCATCGATCAATACCGCATCCTCGACGCCGATGCGGTTGATCTCGATCAGCTCGGCGAATCCCGCCTCGGCGAGCTGGTCGTGCAGGTCATCGACCCAGTCGCGGATTATGCCGAGCTGATGGCCAGCCTGTTCGACTTCAATGCCATCCAGCAGTTGTTCAGCTCGGGCAGCTTCCGCATGCGCTTCGATGCCATGCACGCGGTCACCGGCCCCTATGCGGTCGAGATCCTCGAGCGGCGGCTTGGCGCCGAGCCCGGCACGGTGATGCACGGCGTGCCGCTGGAGGACTTCGGCGGCGGCCATCCGGACCCGAACCTGGTGCATGCGCACGAGCTGGTCGAGCTGACCAGCGGCGCGCAAGGCTTCGACTTCGGCGCCGCCTCCGATGGCGACGGCGACCGCAATATGGTGCTCGGGCGCGATTTCTTCGTCACCCCGAGCGACAGCCTCGCTGTGCTTGCGGCCAATGCCCAACTGGCGCCCGGCTACAAGGATGGGATCAGCGGCGTCGCGCGCTCGATGCCGACCAGTCAGGCCGCCGATCGCGTCGCCGAGGCGCTCGGCGTCGACTGCTTCGAGACCCCGACCGGCTGGAAGTTCTTCGGCAACCTGCTCGATGCCGGCAGGATCACCCTCTGCGGCGAGGAGAGCTTCGGCACCGGCTCCGATCACGTGCGCGAGAAGGACGGGCTCTGGGCGGTGCTGTTCTGGCTCAATCTGATCGCTGCCAAGCGCCAATCGGTCGCCGAGATCGTGCATGATCATTGGCGCCGCTTCGGGCGCAACTATTACACCCGCCATGATTACGAAGGCATCGACAGCGACGCCGCTGAGGGTCTGATCGATCATCTGCGCATCCTGCTGCCGAGCCTGCCCGGGCAGCAGCTCGGCGGCACCAATGGCGGCTTCAAGGTCGCCTTCGCCGATGACTTCGCCTACACCGACCCCATCGACGGCAGCGTCGCCGAACAGCAGGGCATCCGCATCGGCTTCGAGGGCGGCGCGCGCATCGTGCTGCGGCTCTCCGGCACCGGTACCCAGGGCGCGACGCTCCGCGTCTACATCGAACAGTACGAAGCCGACAGCGCGCGCCACCACCTGCCCGTGCAGGAGGCGCTGGCGCCGCTGATCCTGATCGCCCGCGAGCTGGCCCAGATCGAGTCGCGCACCGGTCGCGCACAGCCGGATGTGATCACCTGATGACCGGGGCTTGCTGGCCTATGATAGGCATGGGTCCGCTGCACGCAACAATCGCTCATGATCGGTCAAACCAATCGCCATCATCCGTAGAACCCATTTGGATGCTCGCGGTATTTACCCCATCCTGGGGGCTGAGCGGGACCACGGCCCGCCCGACTCCTTGACAAGTCACAGATTCCCCTCAACCACGCACGGAGTATCCCTCATGCTGCAAGATCGCACCGGTCAGAAAGTCCCGAACGTCACCTTCCGCACCCGCACCGATCACGACTGGAAGGACGTCACCACCGATGATCTGTTCAAGGGCAAGACCGTGGTCGTCTTCTCGCTGCCCGGCGCCTTCACCCCGACCTGCTCCTCGACCCACGTGCCGCGCTTCAATCAGCTCGCACCAGCGCTGAAGGCCGCAGGCGTCGACGACATCATCTGCATGTCGGTCAACGACGGCTTCGTCATGAACGCCTGGAAGGAGGACGAGAACGCCCATAACCTGACCTTTATCCCGGACGGTAACGGTGAGTTCACCGAGGGCATGGGCCTGCTGGTCGACAAGGACGACCTCGGCTTCGGCAAGCGCTCCTGGCGCTACTCGATGCTGGTCAAGGACGGCACCATCGAGAAGATGTTCATCGAGCCCGAAGAGCCGGGCGACCCCTTCCATGTCTCCGACGCCGACACCATGCTCGAGTACATCGCGCCGAACGCCGCCAAACCGGCCGACGTGACCATCTTCACCCGCCCCGGCTGCCCGTTCTGCGCCAAGGCCAAGGGCCTGCTGAACGATGCCGGCATGCAATATGAGGAGCTGGTGCTGAACAAGGACTACACCGAGGAGACCCTGCGCGCCGTCGCCGCCACCACCATGGTGCCGCAGGTGTTCATCAACGGCACCAAGATCGGCGGTTCCGACGACCTGCAGAAGTGGCTCGCCAGCCGCTAAGCCGGTGCTGAGCGAGGTGGGCTGAGCGGGTCAAGCGCTGCTTGCCACAGACCGCTTGCAGATTGCTCATGCCCAGGCCGCTCACACACCGCCGACAGCCGCTGGGCGCCCTGCCCAGCGGCTGTTTGCTCTGCGCACTGCTCGACTAGGAGACCCCCATGGACACGCATTTTGATCTCATCGCCATCGGCGGCGGCAGCGGCGGGCTTGCGGTCGCCGAGAAGGCCGCCGCCTACGGTAAACGCACCGCCATCGTCGAAGCCAATCTCATCGGCGGGACCTGCGTCAACGTCGGCTGTGTGCCGAAGAAATTGATGTGGTACGCCTCCGAGATCGCCCAGTCGGTGCGTGACGCGCCCGAGCTCGGTATCCAGGCCGAGATCTCGGCGATCGACTGGCCGACGCTGGTCAAGGGCCGCGACGGCGTCATCGACGGCATCCGCAACTACTGGAACGGCTACGTCGAGACACTCGGCATCACCCTGCTCCAGGGCGCCGCGCGCTTCGTCGACAACAAGACGATCGAGGTCAACGGCGAACGATACAGCGCCGAGCACATCGTCATTGCCACCGGCGGACAGCCGATCGTGCCGCCGGTGCCGGGTCACGAACTGGGCATCACCTCGGATGGCTTCTTCAAGCTCGAACAACCGCCGAAGCGGGTGTGCGTGATCGGTGGCGGGTACATCGGGGTCGAGCTGGCCGGCATCCTCCATTCGCTCGGCTCCGCGGTCACCATGGTCGCGCTGGAGCCGAAGGTGCTCGAGACCTTCGACCCGCTGATCAGCGAGACCGTCAAGCACAACCTCGAACAGGAAGGGATCAAGCTCGACCTGCCGTTCGCGGTCGGCGCGCTCGAGCAACGGCAGGATGGCATCGCGGTGATCGACCGCGACGGCAACGCCCTGACTGGCTTCGACACTGCGCTGTGGGCGGTCGGCCGGCGCGCCAACACCGCCGCGCTCAATCTCGAGGCGACGGGCATCGAGCGCCAGCCCAATGGCATCATCCCGACCGATCCCTTCCAGAACACCAATGTGCCGGGCGTCTACGCGCTCGGCGACATCACTGGCCGTGCGCCATTGACGCCAGTGGCGATCGCCGCCGGCCGCCGGCTCGCCGATCGGCTATTCAACGATCAGCCCGAGCGGCGCCTCGATTACGAGAACATACCGACGGTGGTGTTCGCGCATCCGCCGGCCGGCGCGGTCGGCCTGACCGAGGCGCAGGCGCGCGAGACCGGCGAGAAGGTGACGATTTATCAGACTACCTTCACGCCGATGAAGTACGCGCTCAACGAGCGCGAGCCGCGGACCGCGATGAAGCTGGTCTGCGTCGGCGACAACCAGCGCGTGGTCGGCATCCACATGGTCGGCGACGGCGTCGACGAGATGCTGCAAGGCTTCGCCGTGGCGGTAAAGCTGGGCGCGACCAAGGAAGACTTCGACAACACCGTCGCCATCCATCCGGTCAGCGCCGAGGAGTTGGTGACGCTGAAGGAGCCTTATACCGGCGACTGAGGCACGGGGGCTCGTTGCGCGGTCTGTTGCTGCGCGCCCTGGAGGATCTCAACGAGGCCCGCGAACGGCTGCATCAGGATTCAACCAACAGCTCCCGTCCCCCAGCAGCCAAGCGCCCTGGGATCGCCCGTCGGCGGGCGGCGACGAGCCGCATGACGCCGCCGCCGCCGACGACGACCCCCTGGATCAAGCGGTCGCTCAACCGGGTGAGGCCAGTCCCGCCCGGCAAGGGCCACAGGATCTCTCCGTACCTGCTGCGCGATCTGATCATTGAACGACCGAATCAGGTCTGGGCGAGCGGCATTTCTTATATCCCGATGGCCAAAGGCTTCATGGACCTGGTGGTCATCTTGGACTGACATTCACGCCGCGTGCTCGCGTGGCGGTTGTCCAACACGCTGGAGACGGACTTCTGCCTTGAGGCCCTGCACGAGGCGCTGAACCGCTTCGGCAAGCCGGCGATCTTCAACACCGATCAAGGGGTCCAATTCACGTCCGAAGCCTTCACCGGGGTGCTCAAAGACCACGACATCGCCATCAGCATGGACGGCAAAGGCCGCTGGCTCGACAATGTGTTCGTCGAACGGCTCTGGCGCAGCGTCAAGTACGAGGATGTCTACCTGCGCGCCTACGAGACGCCAAGGCAACTTCAAGAATGCCTGACACACTACTAAGTTCTACAACGCTGAGCGTCGTCACAGTGCCCTGGACGGACGCATCCCGGATGCGGTCTACTTCCAGAAGGCCGACCTTGATCGCGCCGCCTGAAACCAACCAAAGATTTCCCTTTTCCTACTGTCCAAGAATTGGGGTCCATTTCTGCAAGATCAGGTCGCTGCCGCCCTCCGCTGCAGCCTTAGATGACGCCCTGATCATCCGCAACACCCATCCATCGAACGCGAGGCGAAAGACACGACCATGTCTGGCTTAACCACTTATGAGCAAGATTTTCATGGCTGGCTGATCGAGAACGTCAACTTCATGCGCCATCAACAATGGGATCAGCTCGATATCGACCACCTTGCCGAAGAGTTAGAAGCCATGGCAAAGAGCGAGAAACGTGAGCTTGTGAATCGACTCAGTCTGCTGTTGATGCATTTGTTGAAATGGCAGTACCAAGTTCCGAAGCGCACCCGCAGTTGGCGCAATACCATTGCCACGCAGCGGATCGATATACACGAGTTGCTCGCGGACAGTCCAAGCTTGAAGCCTTACTTGAGCGAGAAACTTGAAACGGCCTATCAAAAAGCCAAGCTCAAGGCTGAAAATGAGACAGGCATCGATCAAGATCAGTTTCCTGTCGCATGCCCCTATTCCGTCGACGAAGTGCTCAAGGCGGACTTTCTTCCAGAATAACACGCCAGTCCACCAATCCCTGGAGGCTGCTCCTGCAGGCTATCGCAGTCACGATAGACCCATTGTTGATCCGTTTTCGGTGTTCAGAACCCGCTCCGGGTCAGGCAACAGCCCCGCCCCCCACTAGGCCGTGCCGTCAATAGGCATGCTCTGGGGATCACGATTGGCGATCTGGTCGATCAGCCGCTCCAGGTACTCAAGCGGTTCCTAGCCGGTGGCTAAGGACAACCCTTCCTGTTCCGCCACCTCCTGGGGAATCAGGTTCTGCGGCGGCAGCAGTTTGGCCACGACAGCGGCGCGGCGTTCTTCGGAATATCGAGGCATGA
>NZ_JBKHDN010000066.1:0-13008 GCF_046541315.1 Halochromatium sp.
CGATGGCGATGGCGATGGCGATGGTGAGGATATCGCGTCCCTGGAGGCCTGATCTCTCTATCCACGCACCGCCCGCAGCCGCTCCAGGCGCAGCCGATGGCGCCCATCGAACAGCCGCCGCGCGCCGATCCAGACCGCGGCGACGCTCCCGAGCCCGGTGCCGCCGGCGATCAAAAACATGATCAGCAGCTGATACTTGGCCGCCTCCATCGGCGGGCTGCCGGCGAGGACCTGGCCGGTCATCATCCCCGGCAAGCTGACGATGCCGGCGGTGGCCATGGCGTTGGTGATCGGGATCAGGCCGGCGCGCAGGGCGTCGCGGCGGATCTCGGCGATCGCCTCGTTCCAGGTCGCGCCGAGCAGCAGTCGCGCCTCGATGCGGTTGCGGCCCTCCCAGGCCTGACGGCTGAGCCCGTCGAGCGCGACCGCGATGCCGTTCATGGTGTTGCCGAGCAGCATGCCGAGCAGCGGGATCAGATACTGCGGCTGATACCAGGGCGTGACGCCGATGATCGTGGTCAAGGCCAGCAGCGTGATGCTGAACGAGGACAGGAACATCGACAACGCGCCGATCCCATAGCCCCAGGCGCCGCGAAAGCGCCGCCGCTGCCGCGCCATCACCTCCCAGCCGGCCACCGAGAGCATCATCAGCGCGAGCAGCCCGATCAGCAGCGGCTCGGTGGTCGCGAACAGCGCCTTCAGCACCAGCCCGAGCAGCGCCAACTGCACCGTGCTGCGCGCGGCGGCGATCAGGATGCGTCGCTCGATGCCCAGATGCAGGCGCCAGGAGAGCCAGGCCAGGAGCAGCACCAGACCGGAGGCGAGCGCCAGATCGAAGGGGCTGAGCGAGATCAGTTCCATGCTCGTCCAGCCGCGCCGGGAGGGGTGTCTTCGTGCCAGCGCGGCTGGCTCATCGGCGGCAGGGTCGCACGCATCCTGAGCGCCGCCTCTGGATCGTCTTGCGACCGCGCCAGGCGGATGAGGGCTCTGGCTCGCGCCAGGCGGACGGTTCTAGCGCGCCTCGGGCGCACGGTTCGGGTTCGCATCGGGCCGATCATTCTGGCAGCAGGCGGCCGTCAGCGATGACGAAGCAGCGTCCGCCTGCGGCGTGCGCCAGACGCCGGCGCTGCTCCGGATCATGGCTGGCCCAGAGCACGGCCGCGCCCCGCTGGCGGCGATAGTCGTCGATCAGTTGCTCGGCCTGCGCGCGGTTGCTTGGGTCGAGGTTGGCGGTGGCCTCGTCGAGCAGCAGCGCCTCGGGGCCATTGTGCAGCATGCGCGCCAGGGCCAGGCGTTGGCGCTCGCCGGTCGAGAGTCGCTGGACCTCCCAGTCGAGCACATCGGGTGGAAAGCCGAGCCGCGCGAGGAGATCTTGCAGCGGCAAGGGGGCGTCTTGGCAACGATCGGGATTGGCGGTTGTGGCCGCAGCGATGGCCCTCGGCGCGGTCACCTCGGACGCAGCGAAATGCGCACCGACGCGATCGGCCCACCAGCCGCTCTCGGCGGGCAGCAGGCCGACGCGCCGGCGCCACTCGGGGGCGGGGATCGCCGCGCGCGGTCGCGCGTCGAGCAGGGCCTCGCCTTGGCTCGGATCCAGATCGGCGATGGCGCGCAGCAACAGGCTCTTGCCGGCGCCGGAGGGGCCGGAGATGAACACCAGTTCGCCGGCGTCGATCGCCAGATCGATCGGCGCGAGCAACCGGGGCCGCAGGCGTGAGAGGGTCAGTGCGGCCATCAGCGGCGCCGATAGATCAGGTCGTGGACCTGATGGCCGAGGCGCTGGCCCCGGCGCTCGAACTTGGTGAGCGGCCGGTGCGCCGGTCGCGCGCTGAAGCGGCCTGGGCCGGCGCTGTTCTCGAACAGCTCGGGGGCGCCGTCGAGCACCGCCAGCATCCAGTCGGCATAAGGCGTCCAGTCGGTGGCCAAGTGGAAGGTGCCGCCGGGTCGCAGCACCCGCGCCACCGTAGCGATCCAGCCGGGCTGCACGATGCGTCGCTTGTGATGGCGCTGCTTCGGCCAGGGGTCGGGGAAGAACAGCTGGACCGCATCCAGGCTGGCGCTGGGCAGGCCGGTCGCGAGCAACGGCGTGGCATCGGCGCGCAGCACGCGCACGTTGGTCAGCCCTTGCTGCGCGAGCGCGAGCAGCAGATGACCGACGCCGGGGCGGTGGACCTCGAGGCCGATGAAGTCGCGCTCGGGGGCGGCCGCCGCCATCGCCGCGAGCGATTCGCCGTCGCCGAAGCCGATCTCGAGGGTGATCGGCCTGTCGCAACGGAGCGACGGGTCGGCAGCAAACAGCGCCGACGGATCGAGCCTCTCGCCCGGCTGCCAGTCCACGCCAAAGCGCGGCCAAAGCTCGCGAAAGGCGCGTTCCTGACCGCTCGTCAGCCGCCCCTGGCGCAGCACGAAGCTGCGAATCGGGCGCTGCGGGGCGTGGCCGAGGGCCGCCCGAGGGGCGCCATCCGCCGGTGTCGGCGGGTGTCCTCTGGTCACGCGGCGAGCCTTGAGGTTCTGTCTGCGTCGTCGATGGGATTCATGACTTGGGCAACTGTTCCAGGAGATGGACGATCCGCTGTAAATCCTGCCAGCCCTTCGCCTTCTCGGCCGGGCTGCGCAGGTAATAGGACGGATGATAGGTGACCAGCAGCGGGATCGGCGCGGCGCCATCACGCGGCTGGTAATGCTGTGACTTGCCGCGCAGGCGGCCGACGGCTTCGCGATTGCCGAGTAGGTTGTTGGCCGAAACGGCGCCGAGACTGACGATGAGCTTGGGCTGGATCAGCGCGATCTGGCGCTCGAGATAGGCTCGGCAGGCCGCAGCCTCGTCAGGCTCGGGGTTGCGGTTGCGCGGCGGCCGGCATTTGACGATGTTGGCGATGTAGACCTGTGTGCGCGCGCGCCCGATCGCCGCGAGCATCTTGTCGAGGAGCCGGCCGGCGCGACCGACGAAGGGCTCGCCTTGCAGGTCCTCGTCTTGGCCGGGGCCTTCGCCGATAAAGAGCAGCTCGGCCTGGCGGTTGCCGGTTCCGAACACGGTCTTGGTGCGGGTCTCGCAGAGTGGGCAGCGGCGGCACTCGGTGACACGGGCCTCCAGCGCTTCCCAATCCAGGCCGGCGATCTCATGTTGAGCGTCGGTGGCGGCGACGGCTGGCGATGGATCGGGCGCGGCGTCGAGGCGATCCGCTGCCGCTTCTTCCGTTTCCCAGGGCGGCTGGTCGTCATTCGTCCAGGGCGGTGGCTCGTCGAGCCAGGGCGGAGGCTCCGATGATGGGTCGGGGGCCGACTGGGAGCCCCACTGAGCCGGCGTTCCGACGGACTCGCCAGCGACCCGAGGCTGCCAGACCTGGATGCCCATGGCCGCCAGATAGTGCAAACGGCGCCCTTCATCCATGACGACGCCCACCGCCCTCAAACATCGCCCGTCTGCGGATGCGCACGCTCGCTGACATTGCTGAGCTTGTTGAGCGCATTCAGATAGGCCTTGGCCGAGGCGATGACGATGTCGGTATCGGCGCCGGCGCCGTTGACCACGCGTCCGCCTTTCTCGAGCCGCACCGTGACCTCGCCCTGGGCGTCGGTGCCGCTGGTGATGGCGTTGACCGAATAGAGCTTGAGCGTGGCGCCGCTGTTGGCGATCGACTCGATGGCGCGGAAGGTGGCATCGACCGGCCCGCCGCCGATCGCGGTGCCGGGCTCCTCCTCGCCGTCGAGGCTCAGGACCAGATCGGCGCGCGGGGTCTCGCCGGTCTCGGAGCAGACCCGCATCGACACCAGCTTGACGCGCTCGTTGGCGCTGCCGAGGGTGGCATCGGTGACCAGCGCCTGCAGGTCTTCGTCGAAGATCTCGTGCTTCTTGTCGGCCAGATCCTTGAAGCGGCGGAAGGCCTCGTTCAGCTCTTCGACGGTGGCGAGTCGCACGCCGAGTTCTTCGAGTCGGGCGCGGAAGGCGTTGCGCCCCGAGTGCTTGCCGAGCACCATCCGGTTCTGCTGCCAGCCGACATCCTCGGCGCGCATGATCTCGTAGGTCTCGCGATGCTTGAGCACGCCGTCCTGATGGATGCCGGACTCGTGCGCGAAGGCATTGGCGCCGACGATGGCCTTGTTCGGCTGCACCGGGAAGCCGGTGATGCCGGAGACCAGGCGCGAGCAGTTGACGATCTGGGTGGTGTCCAGCCGGGTGTCGCACGCGAAATAGTCCTGGCGCGTGCGCACCGTCATCGCGATCTCTTCCAGCGCCGCGTTGCCGGCGCGCTCGCCGAGACCGTTGATGGTGCATTCGACTTGACGCGCGCCATGCTGCACCGCCGCGAGCGAGTTGGCGACGGCGAGGCCGAGGTCGTTGTGGCAGTGCACCGAGAAGATGGCCTTGTCGGCGTTCGGGATGCGCTCGCGCAGCTGCGCGATGAGACTGCCAAACTGGTGCGGGACGGCATAACCGACGGTGTCGGGGATGTTGATGGTGCGCGCGCCCGCATCGATCACGGCCTCAATGACGCGGCACAGGAAGTCGATCTCGGAGCGCCCGGCGTCCTCGGGCGAGAACTCGACATCGTCGCAATGCTGGCGCGCGCGCTTGACCGCGATCACCGCCTGCTCGACCACCTGGTCCGGGCTCATCTTGAGCTTCTTCTCCATGTGGATCGGCGAGGTGGCGATGAAGGTGTGGATGCGCCCGGCATGGGCGTCCTTGAGCGCCTCGCCGGCACGATCGATGTCGCGCTCCAGCGCGCGCGCCAGCCCGCAGACGGTGCTGTCCTTGACGGCGCGCGCGACGGCCTGCACGGCCTCGAAGTCGCCGTTGCTGGCGGCCGGGAAGCCGGCCTCGATCACATCGACCCGCAGCCGCTCCAAGGCGGTGGCGATGCGCACCTTCTCGTCGCGGGTCATCGACGCGCCCGGGCTCTGCTCGCCATCGCGCAGCGTGGTGTCGAAGATGATCAAGTGCTCTTTGTCGGTCATCGGGAGATCTCGGCAATAAGGATGTGGGCGAGCGCGCGGGATCGCCGTCGATCGCGTTTAGACCAGCATGGCTTGCGATGATTCTAACGCCGGTTGCACAGTGTTGCCGATGTGTCGAGGCGTGGTTCCCAATGCCGGCAGCAGTGCCAGCAGCGTCCCGCTCAGCAATTCGGATAGAGCCACCTCGGCTATGTGAGTAGACAGCGAGATCGGTGAAACAGGCCTAACGCTCGCGCCACACCGTGGTGTACAGATCATGGCGGCGATCCTTGAGGTTCTGCACGGTGCCGGAATTGCGCGCCTCGCGCAGCGCCTTGAGCCCGAGATCGGCGAAGGCCACGGTTTCGACATTGGGCGTGGTATCGGCGGCGATGCCGTCGCGCGCGAACGGGAAGTCGCACGGCGTCAGGATGCAGCTCTGCGCGTACTGGATGTCCATATTGGCGACATTCGGCAGGTTGCCGCAGTTGCCGGACATGACCACATAGCACTGATTCTCGACCGCGCGCGCCTGGCCGCAGTAGCGCACGCGCAGATAGGACTGGCGCTCATCGGTGCAGAAGGGCACGAAGATGATGTTCGCGCCCTGATCGACGAGATGCCGGGCCAGCTCCGGGAACTCGGCGTCGTAGCAGATCAGCACGCCGATCGGCCCGCAGTCGGTATTGATCGCGGCCAGCTCGTTGCCGCCCTCGATGTTCCACCAATAGACCTCGTTCGGGGTCGGGTGGATCTTCGCCTGCTCGTGGATCTCGCCGCTGCGCAGGCAGATGTAGCAGATGTTCTCGACCCGACCATTGTCCATCTTGGTCGGATGCGAGCCGGCGATGATGTTGATGTTGTAACGCATCGCCATCTCGCGCAGCGCTTCCTTGATCGGGTCGGTGTAGTGGGTCAACGCCTCGATGGCCTCGGCCGGCGACAGCTCCTGATCCTCCATCGACAGCAGTTGCAAGGAGAACAGCTCCGGGAAGACGCAGAAATCGGCACGGTAATCGGCGGTGACATCGACGAAGTAGCGCAGCATGTCGAGGAACTCATCGAACGAACGCACGCGACGCTGCTGATACTGCACGGTGGCGACGCGCACCGTGTCCATCAGCCGGCCGCCATAGTGCTTGGCGCGTTCCTCTTCTTGCTCGTCCGGCGCGTGCGGATTGCGCCACAGCAGATGCACGCCGTAGCCGCGCGATTGCTGGTCCTCGGGCCAGTAGCCGGGCATCAGGCCGATCACCTGGAAATCGTTGCGCAACTGGAAGGTCAGCACCGGATCGCGCTCGCGGCCTTCCACCACCGCGTCGACATAGGTCTGCGGGCTGTCGTAAGGGTCTTCAGCGCGCGTCAGCGCCGCATCCAGCGAGGGCAGCCGGCCGCCGTAGATGATGCCCTTGAGCGCGAGCGCTTGGACCAGCTTCTTGCGCTCGTCATAGAGGCGCTGGCCGATGCGCAGCCCGCGGTATTCGGGATCGACGCAGACCTCCATGCCGTAGAGATAATCGCCGTCCGGGTCGTGGCGCGAGGCATAGCCGCTGCCGGTGATCCAGTTCCAGCCATGCGGCTTCAGCGCGATCTCGCCGCTGACGAGGAAGCTGGAGCAGAAGCCGATCAGGCGCGCGCCATCGTCTTCCTGGTACTCGGCGACGAACTGGCCCTCGGCGAACTTGTTGATCTGCCCGCGCAGCATCGCCGCGCTGTAGCTGCTGACGCCGCTGCCGGCATAGGCGCGCTCGAACAGGGCGCGGATGGCGGGAACGTCGCGCGGGGTGGCGTTGCGCACATGCAGTTGGGCGAGGCTGTCGGTGGTATCGTTCATGCGATCACGCGTTTCGGGATTGCGACGGGTTGGCGGAAGGCTGTGCGACATTGCGCAGAGAAAATCTTGGATCGGAACGGTATATTCGCAAGGCTCATCCGCTGGCTCGACCGTTGGGCCAACGGCCGGCGCGGCGGCGATGGACGCGCGCGGCCGGTCCCAGGAAGGCTGGGAGAGCGGTTCTGATCCTGGGGAACACACAAAATGGTATTAAGGCGTATTCGAGGGCTCTTTTCCAGCGATTTGGCGATCGATCTGGGAACGGCGAACACCGTGATCTACCGATATGGCCAAGGGATTGTGCTCAACGAGCCCTCGGTCGTGGCCGTGCGCGAGGACCACGAGACCGGCCGCAAGCGGGTGGTGGCGGTCGGTGCGGAGGCGAAGCGCATGCTCGGACGCACGCCGCGCAACATCGCCGCCATCCGCCCGATGAGGGACGGCGTCATCGCCGATTTCACCATCACCGAAAGGATGTTGCAGTCGTTTCTGCACAAGGTCCAGGGGGCGGCCATGGTGCGCCCGAGTCCGCGTGTGCTGGCCTGCGTGCCTTGCGGCTCGACCCAGGTCGAGCGGCGCACCATCAAGGAGCTGGCGACCGTTGCCGGCGCGCGCGAGGTGTATCTGATCGATGAGCTGATGGCGGCCGCGCTCGGCGCCGGCTTGCCGGTGCATGAGCCGCGTGGTTCGATGGTGTTGGATATCGGCGGCGGCACCTCCGAGGTGGCGGTGATCTCGCTGAACGGCATTGTCTTTTCCCATTCGGTGCGCATCGGTGGCGATACCTTCGACGACGCCATCCTCAACTTTGTGCGTCGCCATTACGGCACCTTTATCGGCCAGGCCGCGACCGAGCGCATCAAGCACCGGATCGGCTGCGCCTTTCCGGACAGTCAGGTGATGGAGATCGAGATCAAGGGCCGCAACCTCGCCGAAGGCATGCCGCGCAGTTTCACGCTCAACAGCAACCAAATCCTGGAAGCGCTGCAGGAGTCGCTGATGTGTATCGTCACGGCGGTCAAGCAGGCGCTCGAGCGCACACCGCCGGAACTCGGCGGGGACGTCGCCGAGCGCGGGATCGTGCTGACCGGCGGCGGCGCCTTGCTGCGCGACATCGATCGCCTGATCAGCGAGGAGACGAGCCTGCCAGTCATCGTCGCCGACGATCCGCTGACCTGTGTCGCGCGCGGCGCCGGCATGGCGCTCGAGATGAACGGCCCGCGCGGCATTGGGCTGTTCGCGAGCGACTGATGCGCGCCTGAAAGCTCGGGCGCGCCGACAAATGGCGAGCCGCCGCGCCAGGCAAAGCAGGGCACTTCTCGCGGAATCGACGCTTTTGCTGGCTGCGCTTAGGCGCTCTGAGCTTTGACGGAAATCGCCTTAGGTTGCCGCGCCAAGGGGAGCGGTCGACACGGGCTCGGCGGGCTCGAGACGCACTCGCGCCGCCAGACCGATGACGAAGCCGGCGTGTGCTGGCAGGCGGGCCTCGCAGATGCGGCGACCGGTCTCCGGCTCCAGGGCCGGCCAGGCGCGCGTCAGCGTCAGTTCCATGGGGTTGGCCGGCGCGCCGTCGAAGTGAACCTGTATCTTGTGCCCCGCAGCCAGGCCGAGCGCCCGCGAGCCGTCGACGGAGAAGCGCAGCACCAGGCTGTCCGGATCGAAAAGCTCGATCAGCAACGTCCGCGCCGCGACCTCACGACCTTCGACGCGCGCATGGGCGCGCGCGATCACGCCGTCCCAAGGCGCCTGGATTGGGTGTTCGGCGGCGTCGGTCTCGGTCGGCAGGATGCGCAGCAGGATCTGTCCGGCGCTGACGGCATCGCCCTCGCGCGCCGAGCAGCCATGAATCCATCCGGCGATGGGCGCATGGAGTTCGGCGCGCCGGGTCGCCTCGACGCGGCCGTCGGCGTCGACGCAGTGAGCCGATAGCGAGGCCGCGGCATGGCCCGCGTCTTGGCGCGATGCGCTGGCGCGGGGCAAGACCGCCGCCGGGGCGGATTCGCCGGGCCGGGCGGCGTGGGACACGCGCGGCAGCCAGAGCGAGAGCAGCGCGGCGGCGAGCACGAAGCCGGTCGACCACCAGAGGCAGCCTGTAAGTCCCTGAGTCTGGTAGATCAGCCCCGAGAGCACGGTGCCGGTGAGGCGGCCGCCGGCATTGGCCATGTAATAGAAGCCGACATTGAGTGCGACCTTGTCGGCGTCGGCATAGGCGAGGATCAGGTAGGAATGGACGGCCGAGTTGATGGCGAAGACGATGCCAAACAGCATCAGGCCGCCGATCAACACCGCGCCTTGGATCTCGGCCGGCGAGGCCGCCGCGAGGCCGCTGAGGTCGGCCCCGCTGAGGTCGGTCAGCCAGGTCACCAGCGTCGGCGCGAGTTCCGGACCCTGCGTCATGCCGAGCGCGATAGCGGCCGGGATCAGCGCCAGCACCAGCGCGCCGAGCAACGCCGTGCGCCCGCCGGGGCCCTGTCCCTGCCGGTTCGGGCGGATCAGCGCCGGTGCGCCGGCCTGCACGAATCCGTAGCCGATCACCCAGAGCGCGAGGAAGGCGCCGACGGCCCTGTACTCCCAGCCGAGCACGTCGTAGAGGAAGACCGGAAGCGCGACCACGAACCAGACATCGCGGGCGCCGAACAGGAACAAGCGCGCGCCCGAGAGCCAGTTGATCGCCGGTGTATTGGAGAAGACCTGGGTGAACTTGGCCTTCTCCTTGAGCTTGCCGACGCCTGCGGGCAGCAGCGCGATGGTGACGATCATCACCAGGAACAGGGTGCCGGCGAGGATGAACAGCGCGTTGCGAAAGCCAAACGCCTGCAAGAGCGCGGCGCCGACGAAGAAACCGGCGCCCTTGAGCGCGTTCTTGGAGCCGGTGAGAACGGCCACGTACTTGAACAGCTTCGACTCGGCGGCCGCGCCGTCGCCGGTCAGGGTCTTGACCGTGGCCTTCGCCGACATCTTGTTCAGGTCCTTGGCGATGCCGGACAGCGCCTGGGCGGCCATCACGTAGATCACGCCGAGCCAGGCATCGGGCGCGGTCAGCATCATCAGCGCGACCACTTGCAGGCCCATGCCGATGTGCATGGTCAGGTTCAGCCCAATGCGCGCGCCGAGCCAGCCGCCGACCAGGTTGGTGACGATGCCGAAGACCTCGTAGAAGAGGAACAGCATCGCCACCTCGAACGGCGAGTAGCCGAGCTGGTGGAAGTAGAGCACCACCAGCATGCGGATGGCGCCGTCGGTGATGGTGAAGGCCCAGTAGCCGGCGGTGACCGTGAGGTAGTTGCGGGTACTCTTGTCCATGTTGGAGACTGATCGGCCGAGGGCGGTTTGCTGCTTGGGTTCTGGCGTCGTCGCTAGAAGGGAGCGGGTGCCGCTGCGCGCGGGACGCCGTGAATCCGTCCTTGGCGGCCTGAGCGCGGCTCCCTGCCGCGCACCCCCGACCCCTTCTGCAATCGTCGGTGCGGGAGGCGGGACGGGCGCGCGTCAGAGGGATTCGGCGACCATCTCGGCGATGTCGACCATGCGGTTCACATAGCCCCATTCGTTGTCGTACCAGGCATAGATTTTGACCTGAGTGTCATCGATGACCATGGTCGAGAGGGCGTCGACGATCGACGAGCGCGGATCGTTGAGGTAATCGACCGAGACCAGCGGGCGTTCTTCGTAGCCGAGGATGCCGGCGAGTTCGCCCTCGGCGGCGCTCTTGAGCAGGGCGTTGATCTCTTCGGCGGTGACCGGGCGCGCGGCCTCGAAGACGAAGTCGGTGAGCGAGGCGTTGAGCAGGGGCACGCGCACGGCGTGGCCGTTGAGCTTGCCGGTCAGTTCGGGAAAGATCTTGGTGATCGCCTTGGCGCTGCCGGTGGTGGTCGGGATCAACGATTGGCCGCAGGCGCGGGCGCGGCGCGGGTCTTTGTGGCCGAGGTCGACGATGCGCTGGGTGTTGGTGATGTTGTGGATCGTCGTCATGCAGCCGTGATTGATGCCAACCTGCTCGTGCATGACCTTAACCACCGGCGCGAGGCAGTTGGTGGTACAGGAGGCGGCGGTGAGGAGGCGGTGCTCGGAGTGGTTGTAGCGGTCGTGGTTGACGCCGTAGACGATGTCGAGCGCGCCCTGGGTCGGCGCGGCGACGATGACGGTCTTGACGCCTTGATCGAAGTAGCCTTGCAGCAGCTGGGGGTCTTTGTGGTGCTTGCCGGTGGCCTCGAAGACGAGGTCGCAGTCGGACCAGTCGCCGGCGGCGATGGTTTTGTGCTGACCGTAGGCGAGGGTTTCTCCGTCGATCGCCAGCTCGCCGGCGCCGGTGCTTGTCGTGGTACCGCGACACTCATGATTCCAGCGCCCGTGGACCGAGTCGAACTGCAGGAGGTGGGCGGAACCGGCGGCGTCGCAGGCGATCTCGTTGACGCGGGTGAAGGTCAGCGCGGCGCTGGCGCCTGGGCCAGGGGCGCGATCCAAGGCGGCGCGCAGCGCGAGCCTGCCCATGCGGCCGAAGCCGTTGATGCCGATGCGGATGCTCAAGGGTTCCTCCGGGAGTCGTTATCTGGGTGGGGTCATACAGTGCGTCCACTGACCGCTGACGACCTGGATCGGCTGGGCGATCGGCTGGGCGATCGGCTTGAGGCCAGGGTTGGCGGCGGTGATGGCGGCATCGCGTGCGGGACGGATAGACGCAGGCGCATCGCGGTCTCCGTGGGGCCGAGGGGATTCTGAACTCGGCGTAGTCTATCAATCAAATGATATATACGAATGAACGAATGTTTACGAAACGATGACGGCCAAGTGACGTGCCTGGGAGCGGAGGCACCGCCTGCGGCGCCGTCGGGACCGCCTGGAGGGTTCGGCGGCTTAGGCGCAGCGCGGTGCGTCGGGGCGGTTCGGCATCGCCTCCAAGTGGCTGTTGTCGTCGATGAAGGGCGCCGTCCCCCGCAGACCGATCTCGGTGTCGCGGACCACCGCCTGTGCCCAGCCGGGCAGCGCCGGATTGATGCGGTAATAGACCCAGGTGCTTGCGCGCCGATCCGTCACCACGCCCTGTTCGCGCAGTTGCGCCAGATGGCGGGAGAGATGCGGTTGGCTCACGCCGATCGCATGGGTGAGCTCGCAGACGCAGAGTTCGCCATGCTTGCTCAGCAGCATGAGTGTGCGCAACCGCGTGTCGTGGGCGAGGGCGCCAAACAGGGCGCTAGGAGCGATGGACATGGGCGCAAGCTAAAGGAATCGCTAGGGGATCGCTAGGGGATCGCTAAGGGATCGCTAAGGGATCGCTAAGAAATGTCGTTAGGGGATGACCAGGGTAAAACCGGGCAGCACCTGGTCGGGATTATCGAGGAGGTGACGATTGGCCTCGAAGATCTGCTCCCACTCGCCGCCGTCCCCGTAAACGATCGCGCTGATGCGCCCGATCGAGTCGCCTGGGCGCACGCGATAGACGGTGCGAGCGTCCTCGGCGCGGGCCACCAAATACTGACTGCGGTGCAGCGCATTCTCGATATCGCGGATTTGCTGCCGCAGCTGCGTATTGTCGACGCCCTTGCCTGCGCGGATGAGCCGCGCAAGGGTCTCGGCCTGCTGCCGCGCGTCGGCCCGGGCCTGCTCGGCGGTGACGCTGCCGCCTTCCGGGGCGGTAAGGCGCCCGCGCAGCTCGGCAAGCTGCGTTTCGAGCTGCTGGGTGGCTTGCACATGACGCTCCTCGGCCGCCTGCAAGCGTTCGATTTGCGCGTCGCGCTCGGCCAGTTGCTGCTCTAGGTGCTGGATGCGGGCCTCGACGTCCCCGAGCCGATCCTTGTGCTCGCGCACTCGCAGTTCCGACGCGGTCAGCTGCGCGGTGTGCTTGCGCGCGGCGTCCTCGCGCTGTTGCTTGAGCTGCTCGATCTCGTCGTGCAACGCCTCGGCGCGGGCCTCGGCGCGTTCGACGGCGGTCTGGCTCTCATCCAGCTGACGCTTGAGCAGGGCGACCTGCGCCGCTTGGTCCTCGAGATCCGCATGCTTGCGGGTGAGCGCCTCGAGCTGCGCGCGCAAATCCGCGCGCTCGGCCTCGACCGCCTCGAGCTTGGCCTGCAGGGACGCGGCTTGATCCTCGGTCTCTTCGGTGGATTCGCGCGCCTGCTCAAGCTCGGTCTCGAGCCGGCTGGTCTCTTGCTCGAGCTGATCCCTTTCCGTCTTGAGCGAGTCCTTGTCCGCCTTGAGCCTGGCATGTGCTGCCTCAAGTGAGGTCTTCTCGTCCTCGAGGT
>NZ_JBKHDN010000067.1:0-12959 GCF_046541315.1 Halochromatium sp.
ACTCGCCGGCCGGCAGCGCCTCGCGCAGCGGGCCATCGAGATACTCGAGCACGGCTGCCATGATGGCGCCCTTGTTCTTGATTGACTGCTCGATGTTCAGACGCTCGATCTCGCGGCTGTACTCGGCCAGCCGTGGCAGCGGGATGACCACGTCCTCGTTGATCTTGAAGGCGTTGGTGTGGCGCGAGATGGCGGCGGTGCGGGCGCGATCGAGCCAGAAGCGCTTGCGCGCCTCGGGGCTGATGGCGATGAAGCCCTCGCCATCGCGCGCCTTGGCCAGCTCGACCACCGCATCGGCGACGGCGGCGACGGCGGTCTCGTCATCTGAGACCAGGTCGGCGACCAGCACCATCTTCGGCAGCTCGCGGCGCGCGGCCTTGGTCGAGTAGCGCACCGCGCGCACATAGCGCTCGTCGAGATGCTCGAGGCCGGCGATCTGCACATCGGCGCGCGCGTCGACGAAGTCCTTGATCTCGACGATCGCCGGCACGGCGCGATTCAGATCGGTGCCGAAGAACTCCAGGCAGACCGTGCGCACATGCTCCGGCATCCGGTGCAGGATGAAGCGCGCCGAGGTGATGAGCCCGTCGCAGCCCTCCTTCTGCACGCCGGGCAGGCCGCCGAGGGCCTTGTCGGTGACATCCTTGCCGAGCCCCGGCTTGCGCATCTGCGCGGTCGGGATCTCGAGCAGCTCGGGCTCGCCGACCTGCATGGTGCCGTCTCGGGTAAAACGGGTGATGCGGAAGCGCGCGACCTCGATGTCCTGCAATTTGCCGAGGTTGTGATCGAGGCGCTCGACCTCGAGCCAATCGGCATCGGGCGTGACCATGCGCCAGGAGGCGAGGTTGTCGATCGCGGTGCCCCAGAGCACCGCCTTCTTGCCGCCGGCGTTCATCGCCACGTTGCCGCCGATGCAGGAGGCGTCCTGCGAGGTCGGGTCGACGGCGAAGGCCAGGCCATTGGCGTCGGCCAGATCGGCGACGCGGCGGGTGACCACGCCGGCGCCGCAGCGCACCGTCGGCACCGGCTCGGCGACGCCGGGCAGGCGGATGCGCTCGACGCCGGAGAGCGCTTCGAGCTTCTCGGTGTTGATCACCGCCGAGCGCGGCGACAGCGGCACCGCCGAGCCGGTGTAGCCGGTGCCACCACCGCGCGGGATCAGCGACAGCCCGCAGTCGATGCAGGCGGCGACGATCGGCGCGACCTCGTCCTCGGTGTCCGGCAGGATGACGACGAACGGCATCTCGACGCGCCAGTCGGTGGCATCGGTCGCGTGCGAGACCCGCGCCAGCCCGCCGAAGTCGATGTTGTCCTTGCGGGTGATGCCGCCGAGGCGCTTGCGCAGGCGCTGGCGCAGCGCGCGATCGGCATCGAGCTGGGCGTCGAAGCGGGCGATGGCGGCGCGCGCGGTCTCGAGCAGCGCGGCGGCCTCGCGGTTGTCGTTCAGGCGCAGCTCGAACTGCTCGAGCCGATGCCGCAAGGATTCGAGCAGCAGCCGGCGGCGTTTGGGATCGTCGAGCAGGTCGTCTTGCAGATAGGGATTGCGGCTGACCACCCACATGTCGCCGAGCACCTCGAACAGCATCCGCGCCGAGCGCCCGGTGCGGCGCGAGCCGCGCAGCTGCTCGATGCGCTGCCAGCTCTCCGCGCCGAGGAAGCGGATGACGATCTCGCGGTCCGAGAACGAGGTGTAGTTGTAGGGGATCTCGCGGATGCGGCTGGTTTCCGGACGAGCGTGCGGCGCGTCGCTGCCAGTGGGATTGGCGCCGGGATTGGCGCCGGCGTTGGTTGCGGACACGGGCGATGGCGGTGTCTGGGACGGTGTCTGATGTGGTGTCTGGGCGGGATCGAGCATAAGGATCGAATGAAGGCGGCCAAAGACGGCATTGTACAGTGCTCGATCCCCGCGCATCCCGGGGTCAGGCCTCGATGATCCGTGACCCTGGTGCGATTGACGTCCAGCCCGCAGCCGGTCAAGCTTCGCCGCACCACCGGGTCAATGCTGCCAGATCACTGCCATGAAAGAGCTTCTGTGGGATAAGACGCTGAGTGTCGATGTGCCGGAGATCGACCAGGATCATCGCCGCCTGCTCGAGTTGTTCAATCGGCTCGGTCATGCCGCGGAGGAAGGCGAGCCGCAGGCCAGCATCGAAGCCATCATGGACGAGCTGATCAGTTGCACGGACTGGCATTTCCGGCACGAGGAACGGCTGATGGAAAGGTATGGCTATCCCGGCTTGCCGGCGCATCAAGCCGAGCACCAAGACTTGCTCGCCAGTGGCAAGGCGCTCCAGCAGCAACTGCGGCGATCCGGGGCGCCGCCGTCCGCGCGCGAGATCGCGTTCCTCGAGCATTGGCTGACTGGCCACATCTATGGCGCCGACATGGCGATGGGCGGCTATCTCGCCGAAACCATGCCGTCCTGAGGTCAAGCTCCCGGTTTGCTCTTCATCCAGGACCACGAACAATGCATTGACCGGTTGTTCCCGGAACCTCGGGCTGGCGCATGCTGCTGTAGAGGCCCTTCTTAGAACATGGATGCGATCACCAGGCTCGATATTCTCTGGGTGTTGTTGAGCAGCGTCTTGGTGCTGCTCATGCAGGGCGGCTTTCTGTGCCTGGAGTCCGGGCTGACGCGCAGCAAGAACGCGATCAATGTCGCGCTGAAGAACGCGTCGGATGTTCTCATCGCGACCTTGCTCTGGTACCTGGTCAGCTTCGGGCTGATGTTCGGCGACTCCGAGCGCGGCTGGATCGGCATCGATCGCTTCCTGCCCGAGTTCTCCGCCGGCGACCCTTGGGAGGCCAGCTTCTTCCTCTTTCAGCTGATGTTCTGCGCCACTGCGGCGACCATCGTCTCCGGCGCGGTCGCCGAGCGCATGCGTTTCAGCGGCTATCACCTGGTCACCCTGATCGCGGTTGCGCTGATCTACCCGGTCTTCGGCCACTGGGCCTGGGGCGGCGCCCTGGGCGGCGAGCCTGGCTGGTTGGCCGCGTTGGGATTCGTCGACTTCGCTGGCTCGACCGTGGTCCATGGCGTCGGTGGTTGGATCGCGCTCGCGGCATTGCTGGTGGTCGGCCCGCGCGCGGGCCGGTTCGACGGGGGCGAGGCGCGGCTCATCCCAGGGAGCAATCTGCCGCTGGCCATGCTCGGGATCCTGCTGTTTTTGGTCGGCTGGGTCGGCTTCAATGGCGGCAGCACCCTGGCGCTGGATGCGGCCGTGCCAGCCATCGTCGTCAAGACCTTGCTGTCGGCGTCGGCGGGTGGTGTCGTCGCCTATCTGCTGACGCGCTGGTTTGCGTTTCCCGGGCAGGACCGGGTGACGGCGCCGTTGAATGGCGTGCTCGCCGGGCTGGTCGCGATCACCGCCGGTTGTCACGTCGTCGCCACCTGGGCGGCGCTGGTGATTGGCGCCGTCGCCGGCCTGTTGATGGTCTTGGCCATCGAAGGACTTGCGCGCCTGCGCATCGACGATGCCATCGGCGCCATCCCGGTGCATCTGGTTGCCGGTCTCTGGGGCACCCTGGCCGTGGCCCTGTTCGGCGCGCCCGCGCTGATCGACAGCGGTCTCGCGCTGGGCGAACAACTGGCGGTGCAGGCCCTCGGCGTCGCCGTTGCCGGGGCCTGGTCGTTTCCCGTCGCCTATCTGTTGCTGCGCCTGATCGATCGCTTCTATCGACTCCGGGTCAGCGCGGACGATGAGGCGATCGGCCTCAACGTCTCCGAGCACGGCGCCAAGACCGAACTGGTCGATCTGATGACCGCGCTCAAACGTCAGGAGCGCTCGACCGATCTGTCCCTCCGGGTGCCGGTCGAGCCCTTCACCGAGGTCGGCCAGATCGCCGCCCAGCACAATCGGCTGATGGAGGCGTTCGAACAGGCGGTGACGCGCAGCCAGGCCATCGTGCACGATCTGCGCGATGGCATCGTAACCCTGACCGACAGCGGTCTCCTGACCAGTCTCAATCCTGGTGCCGAAAAGATCCTCGCGGTCTCGGGCGAGGCCGCGCTGGGCACCGCATTCGTCGACCTGCTCGATCCCGGTGGTGGCCAGGCGCGCGGCACGGACGGGCCGGAGGCGGTCTGGCCGGGCGATCCGGCAGCCTTGGCCAGCGCCGGCAAGGTCGAGATCGCGTTGCGGCGGCGCGAGGCCGATGGCCCGGTGTTCGTCGAACTGGCGGTGACGCCGGACTCGCAGTCGCCTGGCTGCTACACCTGCCTGATCCGTGATATCAGCGATCGCCGCCGGGTCGAGGCGCAGTTGTTCGAGGAGAAGGAGCTTGCCCAGACCACGCTCGAGGCGATCGCCGACGGGGTCATCACCACCGACCGCGGTGGGCGGGTGCTGTACATGAACGCGGTCGCCGCCGAGCTGACCGGCTGGCCGCTGGAGGCGGCGAGCGGCCAGCCCTTGTCGCGGGTGTTTCCGGTGGTCGATTCGCCGACCGAGATGCCGAGCGATTGGATCGCGCGCCGGGTGCTCGGCGACGGCGAGACCCTGGTCGAGTCGAAGTCGCGTTTGCTCTACTGCCGCGATGGCAATGTCCATGTGGTGCAGCACACGGCGGCGCCGATTCGCAGTGCCGAGGGGCAGGTGCGTGGGCTCGTGGTCGTCTTTCACGACAAGACCCAGGAGCGGGCGATGGAGCGTCAACTCACCTATCAGGCCAAGCATGACGCGCTGACGGGGCTGATCAATCGGCGCGAGTTCGAGCACCGCCTGAGCGAGTTGATCGACCAGCTCGAAGACGGTCCCGCCCAGCATCTGCTGTGTTATGTCGACCTCGATCAGTTCAAGCTGGTCAATGACGTCTGCGGCCATGCCGCTGGCGACGCCTTGCTGCGCCAAGTCGCCAATCTGTTGCAACGCCGGTTGCGCAGCGCCGACACCCTGGCGCGCTTGGGGGGCGACGAGTTCGGCGTGCTGCTGACCAACTGCCCGCTCGAGCGTGGCATCGAGATCGCCGAGGCCATGCGCGAGCGCGTGCATGCGTTGCGGTTTCCCTGGGAGGACAAGGTCTTTGCGATCGGCGCCAGCGTTGGCCTGGTGCCCTTGTCGCGCGGTCTGGGCAATCTCGCCGATGCCTTGAGCCGCGCCGATGAGGCCTGTTACGCGGCCAAGGATAGCGGGCGCAATCGCGTGCATGTCTATGATCCGGGCGACCGCGAACTCAGTCTGCGCAAGGGCCAGATGACCTGGGTATCGCGCATCCAGCGCGCGCTCGACGAGGATGGTTTCCAGCTCTTCTATCAAGGCATCGCGCCGGTGATGCAACCGGAGGATACCAACGGCCACATCGAGATCCTGCTGCGCTTGACCGGCGAGGATGACGAGGTGATGCCGCCGGGCGCCTTCATCCCCGCCGCCGAGCGTTACGGGCTGATGCCCGAGGTCGACTACTGGGTGGTCGAGCACTGCCTGCGCTGGCTCTCGGCCTATCAGGCGCAAGGCGGCACGGGGATTAAACGCTGCGCGATCAACCTCTCCGGGGCCACGCTCGGCAACGACAAGCATACGGCTCGCATCCGCGACTGCCTCAGGCGTCACCGTATCGATCCCCGGCTGATCTGTTTCGAGATCACCGAGACCTCGACCATGGCCAACCTCGATCAAGCCAAGCGCTTCATCGACGAGGTCAAGCAGCTCGGCTGCCGCTTCGCCCTCGACGACTTCGGCAGCGGCCTGTCGTCGTTCGGCTATCTGCATGATCTCGATGTGGATCTGGTCAAGATCGACGGTAGCTTCATTCGCGACCTCGACAGCAACGCGGTCCATCGCGCCATGGTCGAGGCGATCGTCGGCATCGCTGGCGTGATGGGGCTCGGCAGTATCGCCGAATTCGTCGAACATGCGCGGGTGGTCGACATCTTGCGCGAGATCGGCGTCGACTATGCCCAGGGCTACCATCTGGCCCGACCGCGGCCGCTTGTCGAGTATCCGCCGCCGGGGAGGCGAGGGTGACGGGCCCGGCTGACGGCCGCGCGAGGCTGATTAGTGATCGCATTGATCGACAGAATTCGTTAGTCTGAAGCGCATGGCGAAAAAGCGAAAGAAACCAGCAAGTCGAGCGACTGCCAAGGCGGCTGCGGCACAGACACCAGCGGCGCGTGAATCCGCGGCGCTGCAGGCTCTTGAGGCCGGGCGTTATCGCGATGCGATCGCTGAACTCAAGACCCTGCTGAAGGAGGACGCGGCCAGCGAGCGCTCTCAGGCGCGGCGGCTGGCGCTCGCCGATGCCTATGCCGGGCGCGCGCGTGAGTTGAGCGACAAGGGCATGCTCAAGGAGGCGCTGGTGCTCTGGGAGAACCGCGCCGCCCTCGCTCCCGAGATGGCGCCAGCCCTGGAGCACAGCCTGCTGTGCCTGCGTCTCGGCGATCACGAGCCGGCATTGCGGCAGTGGTCGCAGGGCGACGCGTTGTCGCGCGAGGTGCGTGAGCGCATCGGCGAGCAACTCGCGGCGGCGGTGCTGGCCGGCGCCGAGTCGCTGCTCGAACGGCTCGCTGCGGAGGATCTCGTGCGCCGCCATGCCGCCCCGGCGCGCGCCGCCCTCGACGCTTATTGCGCCGGCGATGCCGAGGCCCTCGAAGCGGCGCTCGGCCAACTCCCGTTCCGCTCGCCTTATCGCACCTGGGCGCTGTTATTGAAGGCGCTCGCGCGGGCCGAGCGGGAACCGGAAGCGGCCCGCGAGATGCTCAAGCGCATCGATGACGATTCCGCCTTCGCCCCGCTGCGGCGCGCCGCCGAGATGGCGTTGCTCGAGGATACGGATCTCCTCCACGCAATCATCCACGCCGGACCGCGCCAGGCCGAACTGGCCGCACGCTTGCGCGGTTGGTCCCCGCAACACCTCAAGCTCGCGCGAGACTTGGCCGCGATCGAGATGGATGCGTCCCCGACCAAGGCGCCGAGTCCACAGGCCTTGCAACGGGTGCTACAGCGCTACCGCGATCAGCTCGGCGCGGATTGGGTGCAGCAGGCCTGGCTGCGGTTGTTGCCACCGATCACCGAGCCCTGGAGTCGGCGTCCCAAGGGCTGGAACGCCTTGAGCGAGCCGGAACGCGCGTTGGTCGAGGCCTGGAACGCCGAGGCGCATCACAACGCCTATGGCTGGGATCTGTCCGAGGTCTGGGAAAGCTTCGCCATGGCGCTGGCCGACGAACCGGACACGGGCCCCGATCAGGAGCGGTCTCAGGAACGGTCGTTGGCGATCGCCTTGGCACTGCGGCGCTTCGACGCACGGCTCAGGGTGCTCGAGACCGAGCAGCCGGACACGGATCCGGATTCGCCCGAGACGATCGCCGCGCGGCAACTCGAACGCAGTCTCGAATGGGATCCAGACCACCGCGAGACCTATCTGCGCCTGATCCGTTGGTACCGGCGGGCGGATCGACTCAAGGATGCCCGGCGCATCCTGAGCGCGGCCCAGGCGCGCTGGCCGCGCGACATGGCGGTGCTGGAAGCGGCGATGCAAACCGCGCTGGCCAGCAATGCCTTCAAGAAGGCCGCCGGTCTGGCGCGGCAGATGCTGACGATCGACCCGATCAACCACAGCGTGCGCCAGCAGTTGGTCAATGCGCATCTTCGGCATGCCGCGAAACAGATCCGTCATCGCCGTGGGGATCTCGCGATCAAGGAGGTCGGCGAGGCGCGCGGCTGGGTCGGGCGGGGCGCCGGGCTCGAGAATCTACGCGCGCGCTTGGGCTGGATCGATGGCGTGCTGCAGATGCTCTACGTCGAGCGCGAGGCGGGGCGCGCCCGCCTGCTCGAGCAGCTCCAGCACCGGGGCGAGGGCATGCTCGGTCGCGTCGAGCTGATGCTGGCGATCGATCTGCTCGGGCTGCGCCAGGACCAGATCGCCAAGCTGCTCGACTGGCGCGCGGGCAAGGTGCGCGAGCCGGACGATCTGCGTGCGATCATCGCCCAGTTACGCGATTTTCGCGAGCAAACCGACCGCTTCACGGTCGGCTTGGTCGAGCAGCTGCAACTCCTGTTGAAGGGGGCGCCTTGGAAACGGCTCGAGCGGGCCGAGCTGGAGCTGGCCTGCGAGACCCTAAGCCGCATGCAGCTCGGGGATGCGCGTCAGGAGGCCGCGCGGGCGGCGCTGAAACGGTGGCCGCGCACCCCGGTGTTCGAGTATCACCTCTACGATGCCAAGTATGCCAAGGGCGGTCGCCCGAGCACCAAGGAGCTGGACCGGATGCAGGCGGCGTTGATGCAGGCGCAAGAGGCGGGCGACATGCGTGCCGCCAACCAGTTGCAGGGGTTGATCCAGGAGTTCTTGCCGTTCGGCGGCCTGCCGATACCCGGCCTGGATCCGGACTTCGACCTCGACGAGGATGATGAGGATGGACCCGCCATCGATCTATCGGCGGTCCTCGCGGGCATGCTCGGTCTCGATCGACTGCTCGACGCCCTCCGGCGCAAGCCGCTGAAGCGGGCGCTCGAAGAGGCCAACATGCCCCCTTTCCTGCGCGACCATTTCCTCGAGATGGCGCGCGAGGAGGGCGAGGACGTCGTCGTCGAGGTCCTCGAGGAGATCGCGCTGAAGGCGACCGGAGAGCGCAAGCGCAAATCCAAGCAACATCCGTTTAATTTCGACCTGTTCTGATGTCCGATCCCTTTCTCGTCCTTGGCGTCGATCCCGCTGCCGACGACGCCGCTGTCGAAGCGGCCTATCGGAGCGCCATCAAGCGCTATCCGCCGGATCGCGCCCCGGCCGCGTTTCAGGCCGTGCGCGAGGCCTATGAGCGCGTGCGCACCCAGCGCGATCGGGTCGCTTATCGGCTGTTCGAGACCGAGCCGCCACGGCCGGTCGACATTCTGCGGCGGGCCGAGGCGAAACGTCGCGCCGCCGCGTCCATGGCTGAACCGGACGCTGAGCCGGGCGCTGAGCCGGGCGCTGAGTCGGGCGCCGGCGCGGCTGTCGACCGAGCCGGTCGAGCAAACGCTGGAGAATCCGGCGGGCGACCCGACGCGGAGCTGATCAAGGCCCTCCTGCGAGGAGAGCGCTGAGCGTGGACAGCGCGACGAAGGATAGGCTCGCGGAGCGTTTTCGCGCCTATCTCGACCGTCCCCCAGTGACCGCGCGCGCCAGCGCGGGCCTCGACGACGATGCGCCGGACGCGGCTCCCGACGCGCCGCCCGAGGCGCCGGATCTGTTCAGCCTGCTCGCCGAGGTCGCGGCGCTGAAGAACGAGGTCAAGCTCGAATCGCGCCAGGTCAAGACCGCGCTCGACGAGTTCCGCGCGTTGTTCGAGACCCTGCAGTCGGCCACCACGCGGCTCGATCAGGAGCAGCAGCGTCGCCGCGAGCAGGAGCGCGGCGCGCGCCTGCGCGAGCGCAAGGAGTTCCTGCTTGAGCTGCTGGAGTTGCGCGACCGGCTCCAGGCCGGGCACGCCAGCGCGGCCGGCTATCGGCCCAAGGGACTGTTCGGTCGGCGCCGAGCGCGCGAGTTCGCGGCGGCGATGGCCGAGGGCCTGGCGATGAACCTGCGTCGGCTCGACGAGACCCTGGCGCGGCGCGGCGTGCGGCCGCTGCCGGCGCTCGGCAAGGCCTTCGATCCGCATCGGATGCATGCCGCCGAGCTGGACTTCGATCCCGCGCTGCCAATCGGCCAGGTCATCGCCGAGCGCCGCCCCGGTTTCCTGCTCGAGGGCGAGCTGCTGCGCACCGCCGAGGTGGTCGTCAATCGCCGCGAGAGCGCCGCGCCCGACCACGGCGTCGAGCCGGGCGAGGCGACCGAATCCAACGCCCCCGTTATCCAGACCCCGACCGAGTCTTCCTCATGAGCGACATCATCATCGGCATCGACCTTGGCACCACCAACTCGGAGGTCGCGGTGTTGCGCGACGGCCGGCCGCAGGTGCTCGAGGTCGATGGCTCCCGTATCCTGCCCTCGATCGTCGGTATCGCCGACGATGGCACCCTGCTGGTCGGCCAGGCCGCGCGCAATCAATACGCCCTCTATCCCGAGCGCACCATTCGCTCGGTGAAACGTCGCATGGGCGAGGATGTGCGGCTGTCGATGGGCGATCAGTCCTATACCCCGCAGGAGATCTCGGCGCTGATCCTGAAGCGGCTCAAGCGCGCTGCCGAGGAACAGCTAGGCGCGGCGGTCGGCAAGGCGGTGATCACGGTGCCGGCCTATTTCTCCGATGCCCAGCGTCAGGCCACGCGCAATGCCGGCGAACTCGCCGGGCTCGAGGTGGTGCGCATCATCAACGAGCCCACCGCCGCCGCCTTGGCCTACGAGGTCGATGCCCAGCAGGCGCGCACCATCCTGGTCTACGACCTCGGCGGTGGCACCTTCGACTGCTCGGTGGTGCGCGCCGGGAGCGAGATCACCGAGGTGCTGGCCAGTCATGGCAACAACCACCTCGGCGGCGACGACTTCGATGCCAAACTCATCGAGCATGTGGTCGACCATCTGAAGGAGCAGCACGACTGCGATCCCAGCCAGGAACCGGCCGCGATGGCGCGCATCATGCGCGCCTGCGAGGCGGCCAAGATCGCGCTCAGCGACGCCCCCTATGCACGCATCGACGAGGAATACCTGCTGCCGGAGCGCAATCCGCCGGTCAATCTGTCGCTGGAGATCAGCCGCATCGACTACGAGGCGATGATCGAGGGCTATCTCGACGAGACCCTGGAGGCCGTGCATACCGCGCTCAAGGGTGCCGAGTTGACCGTCACCGACATCGACGAGGTGGTGCTCGTCGGGGGCGCCACCCGCACCCCGGCGATCCAGCAGCGCCTCGAAGAGATGCTCGGCATGCAGCCACGCGCCGAGGTCGATCCCGACCTCTGCGTCGCCGCCGGCGCCGCGATCCAGGCCGGGGTCATGGCGGGTCAGTCCACCAGCGCGGTGCTGGTCGACGTGACGCCCTATACCTTCGGCACCAGCGCGCTCGGCGAGATGAACGGCATGCCCTATCCGTACTGCTTCGTGCCGGTGATCCGCAAGAACACGCCGATCCCGACCAGCAAGTCCGAGGCCTTCTACACCATGGTCGACGGCCAGGAAGCGGTCGACGTGCGCATCTATCAGGGCGAGGATCGCGATGCCCTCAACAACACCGAGATCGGCTCGTTCCGCATCGAGGGTCTCAGCGATGTCCCGGCCGGGAATGTGATCCTGATGCGCTGCGATCTCGATCTGGACGGCATCCTCAAGGTCACCGCGCTCGAGAAGCGCACCGGGCTGGAGAAGCACATCGAGATCGATAACGCCACCGCCCGCTTCGAGTCGCAGGAGCTTGACGCGGCCAAACAACGTCTCGCGACGCTCATCGACGGCGATGCCGAGCGCGTTGAGGACGTCGACGCCGACACCGAGCAGCATCGCGAGCAGGTGCGGGCCAAGGCCTTGCTCGATAAGGCGGAGCGCCTGCTCGAGAGCGCCAGCGCCGAGGACCAGGAGGATCTGATCGATCTGGTCGAAGCGGTGCGTGATGCCTTGGAGGCCGCGGACATGGAGGGCCTCAAGCGCGCCACCGACGCGCTCTCGGATCTGATCTATTACCTGGAGACTTGAGTCGACGACGAGCGTCTGGGTTTGTCTCGGAGCGATCTTTTAAGCCACCATGGAACGCTGTCCCAACTGTCGCGCCCGTTTGGATGAGGCCGAGACCTGCCGGCGCTGCGGCATGGAACTCGGCCTGCTGCTGGCGACCGAACGCGCCGCCGAGGTCTGGCTGCGGCGTGGCATCGGGCATCTGCTGCGCAATGACCTCGGGCTGGCGTGGCACGCATTGCGCCGCGCCTTGGCGCTGCAGCGCGATCCATTGACCGAGGCCTTGTTCAGCCTGCTGAACGAGCAGCTCTATCGCGCCCATTCAGTGCTGCCCAGCGCTGAATCGCCGAAAGCCGAGATCGGCTGCGACGCGGAGCTTCACGGCGGTTAGGCGATTGACGGGAATCGCCTCAGGGCGCGGGAAGCAGCTCCACTTGTAATTCCCACAGGCGATTGCCGTGTAACTGGGAGCCATAGGAGCGAGTGTTGCCCGGAGCGCTCCGTCGCTGATCCTCCGCGCCCAGGGTCACCCATTCGCCGGGCTGGACGCGGCGTACGGTCGTCATCCGTGCGGTCTCCTCACTCTGTCGTCCCCGGTAGGGCTCGTTGTGGATCGCGGTGATCTGCAGTTCCACCTGGTCTTCGCTGAGCACCGTGGGCCGCACCAGGTAGCCGCTGCTGATGTCGACCTCCTTGAGCAAGGCGGCAGGGTTCCAGCCGCCGCGCGCGGCAACCGGCAGACGGGTCATTTCACCGGAGGAGATCTGGGCAACCTGCTGGTCCTGGACCGTGAGGCTCCGGGTGGATTGCCGACCCGTGCTGTAGACCTGGTTGGAGCGCCCGGCGCGCGGGTCGCCGTTGGCGAAGTGGCGCAGCGAGAGCCGCACCTGCCGGGGCGGTTGGTCAATCTGCTGGAGCAGTGTCTCGATCTCGCCGAGCTGTTTCGGTTCGGCCCTGACCACTAGAGTCTGGCCGTTGACGGAGAGCCGGAGGTCATCCCCATACAGGCCGCGAAGCTGGTCGACGACCCTCTCGGCACGCTGGTGCGCGAGGGTGAACACGCGATTTTCAGGGGCGCCGGCGGCCATGCCGGTGCTCAGGCCCAACAGGAGCATGACAAGCAGATTGCGAGAGGTTGGCATGGCGTTCATCCGGTTCAGTTCAGTTTCATCCCGTCTGGCGCGGATCCTTATGCTGTTCATCGCTCCCACGCGCCAAAGGTTGCGCGGCGAATAACGGCAGCAAGCCGAGCAGAGCGGTTGCTAGCAAAGCGATCGCAGCGGTCTGCGGGGAGGCGTTGGGGCGCGGCGGTCGCGCGCGTCTTGTCCGACGTTCGCGGGCGCCTTGCCCGAGGTGACACGGCACATCGCCAGTGAGCGCGGCCAACGACCTGCTATGGTACGTCAAGACGATCGCTGAAGATGCACCGAGGTGAGAAACATGAG
>NZ_JBKHDN010000068.1:0-12903 GCF_046541315.1 Halochromatium sp.
CGATGGCTATCGCTCAACCGCGCCTCCAACTCCTGTAACCGCGCCCGCAGTTCCGCCACCTCTTGCCGACTGGCCTCGCTCTGCTCGCGCATCAACAACAGCTCGGCCTCGAGCCAGGCCACGGACGGGAGCGACACGGCCTCTGGCGTCGGCGCCAATGCCCCGGCCTCTGCCGCTGTCCTCTCTGCCGCAACCGGCGTTTGCTCGGCATACGCATCCTCGGCGTCAGCGCGCTCGTTCCTCTCCTGGCTCGCGTTCGCCTCATGGCTGGCGCTGGCCTCCTCGCTCGCGTTCGCCTCCTGGCTGGCGCTGGTCAAAGGCGCGTCCACATCGGTCAGCGGCACCTGCGCGATCCGCGCCCCGGTCACGGCGGCCCAATACTGCTCGCGCGCGGCGTCGGCAGTGAGCGCGAGGAGTTCGGCCCGGCTTGGGATGATCAGCTCGACACCCTGTCGCAGGCGATTGATGTTGCCATCGACGAAGGCATCTGGGCTGTTGCGATAGAAGGCGAGCGCGATCTGTTCCAGCGTGACGCCCGGCATCGCTAGGCGTCTCCCAACCTCGGTGAGTCCGACTCCCGCAGGTACCGGCCCATAGCGCAACGGAAACCGATCTGCGACCGCTGCCAGGGGTGACCGAGCCGGCCGTGCTCGCAACCAAGACGGCGCCTCAGCTTGCCCTTGCCCTTGTTCTCGCTCGCCGCCGACGGCGGGCGGATCGAGCAGCACCGCATACTCCTTCACCAATCGCCCATCCGGCCAGCGCAGTTCGAGCAGCAGGGCCAGATAGGGCTCGCGAATCGGCTCGCGGCTGATGACCTCGAGCATCGCCCCACCATCCGGACCGATCATCGGCGTGAAGCGCATCTCGGTCAGGAACGCTGGCCGCTCGAGTCCCGCTTGCTCGAAAGCCGCAGGGCTGGCAAGACGCGCCGCGATCCGATCCAGATCCGATCGCTCGACCTCGAACAGCTCGATCTCGCCCTGGAAGGGCTGATGCAACGCCGACCGCACGCGCAGCTCGCCGAGCCCCAGCGCGGCGGCCTGCGCACCAACCAGCAGCAGGACGATGGCGAGCGGAGCGCTCAGCGCTTGAGCGTCGCTCAGCAGCCGACCCCGGCACGGCGCTTGCTCACGCACCGAGCCGCGTCCGAGCCACCCTGCCCAGGCCTGGCCGGGCTTGGCCCTGGAGGGAACGCTGATGCAGTCAGCGCTTGCGTAAGGATCGCGGCGAACGGTGATCGGCATCGCGTCGCTCGACGATCGACAGCCCCCACGCGCGTGCCACCATTAACGCTCAAGCAGGAGCCGCAGCATCCGCCGCAGCGGCTCGGCCGCGCCCCACAGCAACTGGTCGCCGACGGTGAAGGCGTTGAGGAACTCCGGCCCCTGCGCCATCGTGCGCAGGCGGCCGACCGGAATGCTCAAGGTGCCGGTGACCGCCGCCGGCGACAGCTCGGCGACGGTCCGCTCGCGCGCGTTCGGGATCACCCGCACCCAGTCGTTGGCCGCGGCGAGCATGGCGCTGATCTCGTCGATCGGCAGCGCGCGCTTGAGCTTGATCGTCAGCCCTTGGCTGTGGCAGCGCATCGCGCCGATGCGCACACAGGTGCCGTCGAGCGGGATCGCGTTCTGCGTGCGACCGAGGATCTTGTTGGTCTCGACCCCGGCCTTCCATTCCTCCTTCGACTGGCCATTCTCCATCGGCTTGTCGATCCAGGGGATCAGACTGCCGGCGAGCGGCGCGCCGAACTGCTCGCTCGGAAAGCCCTCGGCGCGCATCGCCGCGGTCACCGCGCGATCGATGTCGAGGATCGAGCTGCGCGGATCGGCCAGCAGCTCGCCGACGCTGGCCTGCAAGGCGCCCATCTGCGCCAGCAACTCGCGCATGTTGCGCGCGCCGGCACCGGAGGCGGCCTGATAGGTCATGGCGCTGACCCAATCGACCAGATCGCGACGCAGCAGCTCGCCGACCGCCATCAGCATCAGGCTCACCGTGCAGTTGCCGCCGATGAAGTCGCGTTTACCGGCCGCCAGCGCCTGCTGGATCACCTCCAGATTCACCGGGTCGAGCACGATGGTGCTGTCGTCACGCAGCCGCAGCGTCGAGGCGGCGTCGATCCAATAGCCTTGCCAGCCGCGCGCGCGCAGGGGCGCGAACACCTGCTCGGTGTAGTCGCCGCCCTGGCAGGTGACGATGGCGTCCATCCCGGCCAGGGCGTCGAGATCATGGGCGTCGAGCAGCGCCTGCGCGTCCTGTCCCACATCCGGCCCCGGCTCGCCCTGCTGCGAGGTCGAGAAGAAACGCGCCTCGGGAATCAGCGCAAAGTCATCCTCGACGCGCATCCGGTCCATCAGGACCGAGCCCACCATGCCACGCCAGCCAACGAAACCGACCCGATTCATCGCCACCTCACCTGTTTTGGAGACCGTTCACGAACAACATTCGACGACACCAGGCCGCGCGACCAAAGCCGCCTAACCAGCCGCAGCCCGGATCGCCTCGAGCACCGCATCGCCCATCGCCACCGTGCCGACGGTGGTGGTGCCAGGCGCGGCGATATCGCCGGTGCGCAGTCCGCGATCGAGCACCTTCGCGACCGCCTGTTCGATCCGCGCCGCGGGTTCCGGCGCCGCCAGCGAGTAGCGCAGCATCATCGCCACCGAGAGGATGGTCGCGAGCGGATTGGCGATCCCCTGGCCGGCGATATCCGGCGCCGAGCCGTGGATCGGCTCGTACATGCCCTGGCCGTCGGCATTCAGCGAGGCCGAGGGCAGCATGCCGATCGAACCGGTGAGCATCGCCGCCGCATCCGAGAGGATATCGCCGAACATGTTGGTGGTGACCATCACGTCGAACTGCTTGGGCGCGCGCACCAGTTGCATCGCCGCGTTATCGACGTACATGTGGCTGAGTTCGACCTGCGAGTAGTCGCGACCGACGCGGATCGCGACCTCGCGCCACAGCTCGGTGCATTCGAGCACATTGGCCTTATCGACCGAGCAGAGGCGCCGGTTGCGCTGCATCGCGGTGTCGAAGGCGACGCGGCAGATGCGTTCGATCTCGGATTCGGTATAGACCAGGGTATTGATACCGCGCCGCTCGCCGCTTTCCAGCGTCTCGACGCCGCGCGGCTGGCCGAAATAGATGCCGCCGGTCAGCTCGCGCACGATCATGAGATCGAGCCCGGCGACCACCTCCGGCTTCAGGGTCGAGGCCTCGGCGAGTTGCGGATAGAGGATCGCCGGGCGCAGGTTGGCGAACAGGCCCAATCCCGAGCGCAGGCCGAGCAGGCCCTTCTCCGGGCGCAGCGCGATCTCCAGCGGCTCCCATTTGGGGCCGCCGACGGCGCCGAGCAGCACCGCATCGGCGGCCTTGGCCAGGTCCAGGGTCGATGCCGGCAGCGGCGAGCCGCAATCGTCATAGGCGGCGCCGCCGACCAGGGCGGTCTCGGTCTCGATGGCGAGCCCAAACTCGTCGCGCAGGCCGGCGAGCACTTTCACCGCCTCGGCGACGATCTCGGGGCCGATGCCATCGCCGGGCAGGATCAGAATCTTCTTGGTCAATCGTCTCTCCGTTGGCGCCAAGGGCGTCTGACTGGGAACGCCTCATGGGCCTTGATGGGTGGCTGTTGAACCACCGATGAACGCTGTCGTGATCCTTCGGGGCAGCGCCGCTAAGACGAGGCGACCGCCGCGAAGAGCCAGGGTGCCTGCCGCTGGCGACGCTGCTCGTAGGCGGCGATCTCGTCGGCGCGTTCCAGCGTCAGGCCGATGTCATCGAGCCCGTTGAGCAGGCAGTGGCGATGGAAGGCATCGATCTCGAAGGCGATCGCCTCGCCGCTACTCGGCTGCAAGCGTTGTCGTTCCAGGTCGACCTCGATCGCGAGCGCGGTCTCGTCGTCGGCAAGCGCGAACAGCGCATCGACGCTCCGCTCGTCGAGCACGATCGGCAGCAGGCCGTTCTTGATCGCGTTCTGGCGGAAGATATCGGCGAAGCTCGGCGCGATCAGCACCCGAAAGCCGTGATCGGCGAGCGCCCAGGGCGCGTGCTCGCGCGAGGAGCCACAGCCGAAGTTGTGCCGCGTGAGCAGGATCTTGGCCTCGGCATAGCGCGGATCATTGAGCACGAAGTCCGGGTTCAGCGGCCGTCCGCGACAATCCTGTCCCGGCTCACCGTGGTCGAGATAGCGCCATTCGTCGAACAGATTGGGGCCAAAACCGGTGCGCTGGATCGACTTCAGGAATTGCTTGGGGATGATCGCATCGGTATCCACATTGGCGCGATCGAGCGGCATCACAATGCCGCGAAAGGTCTCGAAGGGTTGCATCGTTAGAACTCCCGCACGTCGACGAAGCGCCCGCTCACCGCAGCCGCGGCGGCCATCGCGGGACTCACCAGATGGGTGCGTCCACCCTGCCCCTGGCGGCCCTCGAAATTGCGATTGCTGGTCGCGGCGCAGCGCTCGCCCGGCTCGAGGCGGTCGGCGTTCATCGCCAGACACATCGAGCAGCCCGGATCGCGCCACTCGAAGCCGGCATCGATGAAGATCCGGTCGAGCCCCTCGGCCTCGGCCTGCTGCTTCACCAGCCCCGAGCCCGGCACCACCATCGCCAGCTTGACCGAGTCGGCCACATGGCGGCCCTTGGCCACCTCGGCCGCCGCGCGCAGATCCTCGATGCGGCCATTGGTGCAGGAGCCGATGAAGACCTTATCGATGCCGATCGCGGCGATCGGCGTGCGCGGTTCGAGCCCCATGTAGGCGAGCGCGTGGCGATAACTGCCGGCCTTGACCGGATCGGCGACCGCATCCGGGTCCGGCACCTCGCCATCGACCGGCAGCACCATCTCCGGCGAGGTGCCCCAGGTCACCTGCGGGCGGATGCTGGCCGCATCGATGCGCACCACGCGGTCGTAGCTCGCGCCAGGATCGCTGTTCAGCGAGCGCCAGTAGGCGGCGGCCTGCTCGAACGTCTCGCCGGTCGGCGACTGCGGCCGACCGCGCAGGTAATCGACGGTCTTGTCGTCGATGCCGATCAGCCCGGCCCGAGCGCCCGCTTCGATGCTCATGTTGCAGACCGTCATCCGGCCTTCCATGCTCAGCGCCTCGATTGCCTCGCCGGCATATTCGATCACATGACCGGTGCCGCCGGCGGTGCCGATCTCGCCGATGATCGCGAGCACGATGTCCTTGGCGGTGATGCCCGGCCCGAGGTCGCCCGCGACGCTGACCAACATGCTCTTTGGCTTGCGCTGCAGCAGGCATTGGGTGGCGAGGACATGCTCGACCTCGGAGGTGCCGACGCCGAACGCGAGCGCGCCGAAGGCGCCGTGGGTCGAGGTATGGCTGTCGCCACAGACCAGGGTCATGCCGGGCTGGGTGAAGCCCTGCTCGGGGCCGATCACATGGACGATGCCCTGGCGCGGATCGCCCATCGGGAACAGCGGGATGCCGAACTCGCGGCAGTTGGCTTCCAGCGTTTCGACCTGCAGGCGCGAGATCGGATCGACGATCCCGAGATGGCGATCGCTGGTCGGCACGTTATGATCCGGTACCGCCAGGTTGGCCTCGGGGCGGTGCGGCTTGCGGCCGGTCAGGCGCAGTCCCTCGAAGGCCTGCGGCGAGGTCACCTCGTGCACCAGCTGGCGGTCGATATACAGCAGCGCGGTGCCGTGCTCATCGATGCGCACGATGTGATCGTCCCAGATCTTGTCGAGGAGTGTTCTTGGTGGGTGGTGTTGAGCCGCCATCGGGCGTTGCTCCGATCGGAAAACAAACCCCACAGTCTAAACGGCCAACGCTGAAGGCTCAATGCCCGCGTTGCCGCCGCCTCGGCACGCATCGCCCCCCATGCTACCCTTAAGATCCATTGAGGAGACCGATCATGAGCATCAGCCCCGGCAGCCAGGTCAGGCTGCATCTGGCGATCTATCTCGATGACGGCACCGAGGCGCTCTCCAGCTTCGGCGGCGAGCCGATGCGCTTTCGCATCGGCGATGGCACGCTCGCGCCTGGTCTTGAAGGCCTGTTGCTCGGCCTGGAGGCGGGCGCCGATGAACAGATGCTGGCCGCGGGCGCCGCGCTTTTCGGCGCCCGTGACGCGGCGCTGGTGCAGCGGGTGCCGCGCACCGACCTCCCGGATGGTTTCGCGCCCGAGCCGGGCGATGTGATCCCGTTCCAGGCCCCGGGCGGACAGGAGACCCTGGGCACCATCCTGAGCACCGACGACACCGAGGTCGAGATCGACTTCAATCATCCCCTCGCGCGGCGCGGCCTGCGCATTCACGCCCGGGTGCTCGAGGTCGACTGAACGATCGCCTGACTGACTTGGATAGCGTTTCCAGCGCATGCTCGAGAGCAATCGCGCGACGACACCGGACGAGCTTCTGGCTTAATATTAGGAAATACTAATTTACGGAGTGTCCATCGATGCCATCGACCCCAAGACTCCGGCAGCTAGCGATCCTCGCCCCGCTGCTGTGCGCCCATGCCGCCAGCGGCAACGCCGCCGATGCGGATGCAGCCGATGCCGATCCGAGCCAAGACCCAGCCCGCGCCAGCATCGCCACCGCCGAGGTCGGTTATCGTGTGGTGCCCAAGGAATACCGCCTCGACGGCGTGGTCGAAGCGATCAATCGCACCACGGTCTCCGCGCAGACCAGCGGCCAGGTCGACGAGATCCTCTACGATGTCGATGACTTCGTCGAGAAGGGCGAGGTCATCGTGCGCCTGCGCGCCACCGAGCACCGCGCCCGGCTCGCCCAAGCGGCGGCCGACCTGAGATCGGCGTCGGCGCAGCTCGAGCAAGCGCGCGAGGAGCATCAGCGCATCAAAGGTCTCTACCAGAAACAGAACGTCTCCGAGTCGAGGATGGACCAGGCCGAGGCCGATCTTGAAAGCGCCGAGGCCCGGCTCGAATCGGCCCAGGCCAATCTGGAGCAGGCGCAGGAGCAGCTCGAGTACACCCAGATCCGTGCCCCCTACTCCGGCATCGTCATCCGCCGGCATGTGGAACGGGGCGAGGTCGCCAACCCCGGCAGTCCGGTCATGAGCGGTATCTCGCTGGAAGAACTGCGGGTGAGCATCGATGTGCCGCAGAGCGCGATCCCAGCGGTGCGCGAGCGCGGCGAGATCCGAGTCTATCTGCCCGATGGCGAGATCACCGAGCCGAGCCGCATCACCGTGTTCCCGTTTGCCGATCTCGGCTCCAACACCTTCAAGGTGCGCGCCGATCTGGAAGGGCGGATCGAAGGGCTGTTCCCCGGCATGTTCGTCAAGACCGGCATCGTCACCGGCGAGAAGCAGGAGCTGACCATCCCCCGCGCCGCCGTGGTCTATCGCTCCGAGGTCACCGGCGCCTATGTGGTCAGCGAGAACGGCCGCATCCGCCTGCGCCACATCCGCACCGGGTCGAGCATCGACGACGAGATCGTCGTCCTCTCCGGCCTGAGCGCCGGCGAACGGGTCGCGCTCGACCCGATTGCCGCCGGCCTCGCCCTCAAGCGTCAAGCCGAGGCAAACCGCCAGGATCGCCAAGATGGCTGAGTCGCACCCCACCCCGACGGCTCCGGCCACCGCCACGGCTCAGGAGGGTCGGTTTGGCACCCCCGGCCAGAATGCGCTCGGCGTCTCCGGGCGCATCGCCCAGCGCTTCCAACAGGCCGAGATCACGCCGCTGCTGGCGCTGGTCGGCCTCTTGCTCGGGCTGTTCGCGATCCTGATCACGCCGCGCGAGGAAGAACCGCAGATCAACGTCACCTTCGCCGATGTCTTGATCCCCTTCCCCGGCGCCTCGGCGAGCGAGGTCGAGCATCTGGTCGCCGGTCCGGCCGAGCAGGTGTTGTCCGAGATCCAGGGCGTCGAGCATGTGTACTCGGTCTCGCGCCCGGGGATGGCGCTGATCTCGGTGCAGTTCGAGGTCGGCGAGGACCGCACCGATGCGATCGTGCGCCTGTGGAGCAAGGTGAACTCCAACGCCGACTGGCTGCCGGCCGGCCTCGGCGTCGGCGAGCCGCTGATCAAGCCCAAGGGCATCGACAATGTGCCGATCCTCACCGCCACCCTCTGGTCGACGAATGAGCGGTTCGGCGCCTATGAGCTGGGGCAGGTCGCCCATGCCATCGAGCAGGAGCTGAAACGGGTGCCGGGCACCCGCGATGTCTACACGGTGGGCGCGCCGCAACAGGTGATGCGGGTCATCCTCGACCCACAAGCGCTCGCCTCGCACGACATCGATCTGAGCGACCTGAGCCGTGCCTTGCAGGCCGGCAACAGCAGTCGCGACGACATCGCCATCGTCGCCGATAACCGAGAGATCCGGGTCCAGGCCGGCACCATGCTCGCCAGCGTCGATGACATCGCCGAGCTGGTGGTCGGCATGCACGGCGGCCGCCCGGTCTATCTGCGCGAGGTGGCCCGCATCGAGCGCGGTCCCGAGGTGCCCCAGGCCTATGTCTGGATGGGCGCGGGTGCCAGTGCCAGTGCCAGCGCCAGTGCCAGTGCCAGCACCGGTGCCGATGATGGCGCCGGGATCGACGCTGGTATCGACTCGGTCACCGCCGCCGATGGCCAGGTCCTGGCCGGCACGACGCCGGCGGTGACCATCGCCGTGGCCAAGCAGGAAGGCACCAATGCGGTGGCCGTGGCCGAGCAGATCATCGCGCGCTTCGACCAACTCGGTGGGATCTTCATCCCCGAGGGGGTCGAGGTCAGCATCACCCGCAACGACGGCAAGACCGCCGACGCCAAGGCGCGCAAGCTGATCACCGAGCTGGCCTCCGCCACCATCACCGTCATCGTGCTGGTGGCACTGGCGATGGGCTGGCGCGCCGGGCTGGTGGTCGGCGGCGCGGTCATCGTCACCCTGATGCTGACCCTGTTCGCCTCCTGGGCCTATGGCTTCACCCTCAACCGGGTGTCCCTGTTCGCGCTGATCTTCTCGATCGGCATCCTGGTCGACGACGCCATCGTCGTGGTCGAGAACATCATCCGCCACATGGCCATCGGGCGGCGCAAGATGCTCGACCTGATGCCGGGGGCGGTCGACGAGGTCGGCAGCCCCACCATCCTCGCCACCTTCACCGTCATCGCCGCGCTGCTGCCGATGGCCTTCGTCTCCGGGCTCATGGGGCCCTACATGAGTCCGATCCCGATCAACGCCTCGATGGGGATGGTGATCTCTCAGGTCGTCGCCTTCGTGCTCACGCCCTGGCTGGCGTATCAGGTACTCGGGCGGCGTCATGATGCCGCGCTCGCCGACCACGCTCACCACGCCCGGCACGCTCCTCAAGACGAACCGGCCGGCGTTACGTCAGGACAGGATGGAGCCAGCCTGAGTCCCGCTCCTGGCGGCGATGCGGCGCAACAGGATGCGGCCAGCCCGCATCTCGCACCGGATGGCGGTGCAGGGCCGCAGGATCAGGCCAAACCGCGTCTCGCGCATGGCGCTGACGACGCGCTAACGCCAGCGCATCAGAACGGCGCAAAGGACGAGGACGCGGCCAACCCGCGTCTGCAATGGCTGTTCGAGCGGCTGATCACGCCCTTTCTGGAAGGGCGGCGCGGCCTGATCAACCGTTGGCTGTTGCTCGCCGGCATCCTGCTGCTGATCGGTGCCTCGCTGCTGCTGCCGTTGAGTCAGACGGTGATCCTGAAGATGCTGCCGTTCGACAACAAGAGCGAGCTGCAAGTCGTGCTCGACATGCCCGAGGGCAGCAGCCTGGAGCAGACCGCGCGCGTGCTCGCCGAGATGGGTCATTACCTGGAGACGCAGCCCGAGATCGCCGATTACCAGGCCTATGCGGGCACCGCCTCGCCGATGAACTTCAACGGCCTGGTGCGCCAGTACTATCTGCGCGATCAGCCGCATCAAGGCGACCTCCAGGTCAACCTGGTCGCCGCTGATCAGCGCGAGGACAAGAGCCACGCCATCGCGCTGCGCCTGCGCGAGCCGCTGCAGGCGATCGCCGAGCGCTATGACGGCAACGCCAAGATCGTCGAGATCCCGCCCGGACCGCCGGTGTTCGCGCCGCTGGTCGCCGAGATCTATGGCATCGACTACACCGAGCAGATGGCGCTCGCCGAGGAGGTGCGCGCGGTCTTCGCCGATACCGATGACATCGTCGATATCGATGACTCGATGGAGTATCCGGGGCGCAAGTTCGTGCTCGTGGTCGACCGTCCCAAGGCGGCGCAGCTCGGCGTCGATCAGGCCAGCGTCGCCGAGGCCCTGGCCAGCGTGCTCGGCGGCGAGGACATGGCCTATCTGCACGGGGCCAACGTCAAGTACGCGGTACCGATCCGGGTCGAGTACGCCGAGGCCGACAAGGCCGATCTGGATCAGGTGCTGGCGCTGCGGGTGCGCTCGCGCGGTGGCCAGCTGGTGCCGCTGTCGGAGATCGTCACGGTGGTCGAGAGCCAGCGCGAGTCCAGTATCTATCACAAGGATCTGCTGCCGGTGGTCTATGTCACCGCCAACATGGCCGGGGAGATCGACAGCCCGTTGTACGGACTCTTCAGCATCGCCGGCCAGCTCGATACGGATCTCGTGCAGTGGTACACAAGCCAGCCCGAGAACCCCTACGAGCCCAGTCTCAAATGGGAGGGCGAATGGCAGGTCACCTACGAGACCTTCCGCGACATGGGCGTCGCCTATGCCTTTGGCCTGGTGTTGATCTATCTGTTGGTCGTGTTCCAGTTCCGCAGCTACGTGGTGCCGCTGATCATCATGGCGCCGATCCCGCTGACCATCATCGGCATCCTGCCCGGCCACGCGCTGATCGGCGCCCAGTTCACCGCGACCTCGATGATCGGCATGATCGCGCTCGCCGGCATCATCGTGCGCAACTCGATCCTGCTGGTGGACTTCATCAATCAGCAGGTGCGGGCCGGCGATTCGCTGGAACGCGCGGTGGTCGGCTCGGCGGTGGTGCGCACCAAGCCCATCGTGCTCACGGCGCTGGCGACCATGGCCGGGGTCTCCTTCATCCTCGGCGACCCGATCTTCTCGGGCCTGGCGGTGTCGTTGCTGTTCGGCCTGTTCGTCTCCACCCTGCTGACGCTGATCGTGATCCCGGTGGTCTACTATGGGGTGATGCGCCGGCGGGTGGAGTGGATTCGGATGGCGACGGCCTGACGACCGTCCAACTGCTCTTTCGAGGATTATGATGACTAGAGGGCCAACGATCTTCAGCCTGTTCGACAAGAACCTGACACATTGAACGACTTCTTCAACCTCTACCAGCAAGGTCTCGTCCGAGCGGCGGTTGGCGTGCCCGAGGTGCGCATCGCCAACCCGCCCGCCAACGCGGCGGCGACCATCGCGCTCGCCCGCCGCGCCGATGAGGCCGGCGCGCTGATCGCCCTGTTCCCGGAGCTGGGGCTGACCGCCTACAGTAACGACGACCTTTTCCATCAGCAGGCGCTGCTCGATGCCGCGCGCGCGGCGCTCGCGCAGGTGGTCGAGGCCAGCCGCGCGCTGCGGCCGCTGATCGCGGTGGGCCTGCCGTTGCGCCTGGATGGACGCCTGTTCAACTGCGCGGTCGCCATCCATGCCGGCCGCATCCTCGGCGTGACGCCGAAGTCCTATCTGCCGAGCTATCGCGAGTTCTACGAGAAACGCCAGTTCGCCGCCGCCGATGCGCTGCTCGCGCGCGAGGTCGAGCTGCTCGGCCAAGAGGTCCCGCTCGGCACCGACCTGCTGTTCGAGGCCAGCACCCTGCCCGGCCTGGTCATCCACATGGAACTCTGCGAGGACCTCTGGGCGCCGATCCCCCCCAGCACCTATGCCGCGCTGGCCGGCGCCACGGTGTTGCTGAACCTCTCGGCGAGCAACATCACCATCGGCAAGGCCGCCTATCGCAACGATCTTTGCGCGGCCCAATCCGGCAAGTGCCTCGCCGCCTATCTCTACTCGGCGGCCGGGCCGGGCGAGTCGACCACCGATCTGGCCTGGGATGGCCATGCGGTGATCTTCGAGCAGGATCGGCTGCTGGCCGAGTCCGAACGCTTCCCCGGCCGCGCGCAACTGATCGCCGCCGATATCGACCTGGAGCGGCTGCAACAGGAGCGGCTGCGCGTGACCAGCTTCAGCGACAGCATCCGCACCCACCGCGAGCGGCTGCAGCGGATGCGGCGCGTGCGCTTCAGCCCCGAGCCGCCAAGCGGCGATCTCGGGCTACAACGCGCGATCGCCCGCTTCCCCTATGTGCCCGCAGACAGCGCCGAGCGCGATGCGCAGTGCTATGAGGCCTACAACATCCAGGTACATGGGCTGGCCAAGCGGCTCCAGGCGAGCGGCATCGAGCGCATCGTGATCGGCGTCTCCGGCGGTCTCGATTCGACCCAGGCGCTCCTGGTCGCGGCCCGCACCATGGACCGACTCGGGCTGCCGCGCGGCCATATCCTGGCGTACACCATGCCGGGCTTCGCCACCAGCGACGAGACCCGCACCAACGCGCTGGCGTTGATGCAGGCGCTCGGCACCCAGGCCGAGGAGATCGACATCCGCCCGTCCTGCACGCAGATGTTCAAGGACATCGGCCATCCCTTTGCCGAGGGCGAACTGGTCTACGATGTCACCTTCGAGAACGTCCAGGCCGGCGAGCGCGCCTCGCACCTGTTTCGGCTCGCCAACCGCCACAACGCCCTGGTGCTCGGTACGGGTGATTTGTCCGAGATCGCGCTCGGCTGGTCCACCTATGGCGTTGGCGACCAGATGTCGCATTACAACGTCAACGCCTCGGTGCCGAAGACGTTGATCCAGTACCTGATCCGCTGGGTCATCGCCAGCAACCAGTTCGATGCCCCCACCAACGGCATCCTGCAAGCGATTCTCGACACCGAGATCTCGCCCGAGCTGGTGCCCGTGCAGGACGGTCGCCCGGGCTCGGTCGCCACCGGCG
>NZ_JBKHDN010000069.1:0-12809 GCF_046541315.1 Halochromatium sp.
CCAGCGTCAGTGCGCCCCCTCGGTGTCGTCGCCAGCGCGTGGCGTCGGCAGCCGGATGCTGGCGATCAGGCCGCCCTGGTCGCGATTCGCGAGTTCGATCTCCATTGCATTGGCAATCGCGAGTTGGCGCGCCACCGCAAGGCCGAGCCCGGACCCGCCGGTGCTGCGGTTGCGCGAGCGTTCGAGCCGGTAGAAAGGGCGGAACACCGCCTCGCGCTCCTCGTCCGGGATGCCGGGGCCGCGGTCGAGCACGAACAACGCCGGCGTCTGGTGGCGACAGTCGAGCCGGACCTCGACGGTGGCGGTGCTGTAGCGCAGCGCGTTCTCGATCAGATTGCCGAGGATGCGCCTGAGCGCCGGCGCGTTGACCGAGTGGATACAGCGTCCGAGCGGGCGCCAGAGGATGCGGGGTCGGTTGCCGACCACCTCGCTGATCAGCTGTGTCAGGTCCGCGCGGTGGCGCTCGCCAGCGCCCAGGGTACCGCCGAGTTCGACAGCCTGGCCGATCTGCGCGCTCATCTCCTCGATATCGCGCTGCATGCGGGCACTGAGCGCGGGATCGGTCTCCGCCGGCAGCATCTCGAGAGCCAGCCGCAGCCGGGTCAGCGGGGTGCGCAGATCATGCGAGATGCCCGCGAGGAGCACGGTGCGGTCGGCAAGCAGTTCTCGCACCTGCTGACTGGTCTCGTTGAACTGCCGCGCCAGGTTGGCCAGCTCGCGTGGCCCGCTTTCGGGGAGGGGCTTTGGCGAGCGGCCCTTGGCGACCTCCTCGGCGGCCCGCGCGAGTCGCGTCAGCGGGGCGGTGACGCGTCTGGCCAGGATGGCGGCGGTGACCAGCACCAGCAAGACCGCGAGCGCGCAGATGACCACCGCGCCGATCAGCGGTCGGGTACCGATGCGATCGCGTGGAATGCCGGCCCAGATCGTCCCCGCCGAGGTCTCCAGATCGACCCAGAACCAGCGGCGGCCATCGATCAGGTTGCTCTGCATCTGTACCGGTTGCCCCATGCGCCGGCTCAGCGCCTGGCTCAAGCGGACGACATAGGGGTAGAAAAAGTTGTCGAGTTCGCGCGGCGGCTCTGAGCCGATCAGCAGTCGCACCTGATACTCATCGAGCAGTCTGGCCTGGTAGTCCGCCCGCGCCTGTTGCGGGAGCAGGCTGAGGGTGCGTGCGGAGAGTTCGATGATGGCGGCGAGATCCGCCGTGGAGCGCTGCACGACCGGGTAAAGCACATAGTAGAGCGCAGAGCCGAAGGTGATCAGCGCGAAGCTCCCGAAGCTCAGCACCAAGGTGAGCAGCACGCGGGTGAAGAGCGAGCCGGGTGGACGCATGCGTGCCGGGGCTTAGATCTCGCCTGCCGGCGTGAAGATGTAACCGCGACCCCAAACGGTGCGGATATAGCAGGGAGCCTTCTTGTCCGGTTCGATCTTGGCGCGCAGGCGGGCGACCTGAACGTCGATGCTGCGATCGAACGGGTTGCGCTCATAGCCCTTGAGCAGATCGAGCAGGCGATCGCGGTCGAGCACTCGATTCGGATGCTCGGCGAAGATCCGCAAGAGGTCGAATTCGCTGCCGGTGAGGGCGATGCGCTCGCCATCGCGGGTCAGCCGCCGACTGGCCGGTTCGAGGCGATAGGGCCCAAAGCTGAACTGGCCCGCGGACGCGCCATCGTTGCCGCCGTGGGCGGGCCGGCGCAGCACGGCGCGAATGCGCGCGAGCAGTTCGCGCGGGTTGAAGGGCTTGGCCAGGTAGTCATCGGCACCGACCTCGAGACCGACGATGCGATCGATCTCATCGCCGCGTGCGGACAGCATGATGATCGGCATCTGGGTCTGTTGCCGCAGGCGCCGGGCGATGGTCAGGCCATCATCGCCGGGGAGCATCAGATCGAGGATGATGATGTCCGGTTTGCGCGCCGCCAGCCGCTCGAACAGGGCGACGCCATCGGGCACGCCGCTGACCTTGAAGCCCTCGCGCTGCAGATAGTCCTGGAGTAATTCGCGCAGCGAGGCATCGTCGTCGACGACGAGCACCTGCGTCCTCGCGCTTGGGTCGTCGCTGTTCATCGCAGATTCCTGGGCGTCTCCGGGGCTCGTTGTTACACACTGTTACAGCATAAGTATATGCTGAAATACCTTTGGCGTTGCCTGCGGCGATACTCATCACCGAGTGCCCCTGGGTTCGGGACAAGAACCCTGTTCTTCTCTCTAAAATGGATGCACGCAACGGAGGTGTTGTATGAGTTTCGATGCGTTGACGGTAGGTGGTTTATTGGTTGCCCTGCTGAGCGGGGGCTTTTTGATCGGTCTGGTCTGGCATAACGACCGCGTCTCGTCCAAGCCGAGCAGGCCGGGTGACGAGCGCCTCGTCGCGATGACATCGCAGGATCGATAGATAGCACGAATCACACGTTTTCTGGGCAGCAAGCCTCTTCGGCCACCGGGACGACAGATGTCGCGGTGGCCGTTTTTTTGTCTGGCCGCCGCCGTTTGACGGTGGACAACGCGCGCGCGCGCCCGCCATGGTTGAATCGCCGGTCAGCTCCTTGACAGACCGGTTCGATCCTTGAACATGAAACGCAAAGCGCTGATGGCGATCGCGCTCCTGATCCCGCTGGTGATGCTGGCCCTCGCGCTCCTCTCGGTGGCGGAGCCCGATTTCGAGGTCGTCGCCAAGGGCGATGGCTTCGAGCTGCGCCGCTACCCCCCCTTCAATGTCGCCCAGGTTCGGGTGAACGCCGATTTCGAGCAGGCCAGCGAACGTGCCTTCGAACCGCTGCTCGGCTATATCAAGGGCGGTAATCGCGGTGGGCGCAACCTGCCGATGATGGCGCCGGTCAATCAACAGCCGCTGGATGAGCCGTCCGCGGCTGGATCCGCATCGACATCCACGACGGCGCCGCGGGCCTGGCGGGTCCAGTTCGTGATGCCGAGAGAATATCCGTTGTCTTATCTGCCGCCGCCGGCCGACGAGCGCGTCTCGCTGCAGCGACTGCCGGCTCGCCTGCTGGCCGTGCGCCGCTATCGCGGCGGCTGGGGCGAGGCGCGCTATCGCGAGCAGGAGGCCGCGCTGTTGGAGGCGCTCGCGGCGAGTGGCGCAACAATCATCGGCGCGCCGATCTTCGCGCGCTACAATGCCCCCTTCGTGCCTGGGTTCTTACGCCGCAATGAGGTCTTGGTCGAGGTCGCCGACGATGGCTCGGCGCCGTTCGCACGCGACTGACCCGCCGCGCCCGGCATGCTTGACCGAAGCGGCCTGGAACGGCTGCTTCTGGAAACTTCCGCTATCCCAAACAGTATTTAGGTGAATCCCATGTCCGTAGTCACGGGAGCGCGTGTCGGTCACGGCTTCGGCCAGCAAACGATGGTCGCGGGCGCGCCGATGCGCCGGCAGGTCGAACTGCCAGAGGCCCTGGAGGCCACGCGCGATTGCTTTGCGACCGCGCATCTGAAAGAGATCAGTTATTACGTCGGCGGGCCCGAGGACGGCCAGCCGTTGGTGCTCCTGCACAGCATCAACGCGGCACCGAGCGCCTTCGAGATGAAGCCGCTGTACGACCATTATCGCGCCACCCGGCGGGTCTATGTGCCGGAGTTGCCTGGCTTCGGCTTCTCCGACCGCAGTGATCGGCCTTATTCGCCGGAACTCTATGCCAACGCCATCGTCGCCTTCCTGACCAACGTGGTACAGAAGCCGGCGGATGTCGTCGCCTTCTCGCTCAGCAGCGAATTCGCCGCGCGGGCCGCGCTCAGCGCCAGCGAGCGCTTCCTCAGCCTGGGCCTGCTGTCGCCGACCGGCTTTGGCGTGCGCAAGCTGCCTTCCGGCGGCGTCGGCCAGGCGATGCATGGGGTCTTCACCCTGCCCGGACTCGGTCAGGGGCTGTATCGACTGCTGACCCAGCGCCCGAGCATCCGCTACTTCCTGCAGCGTAGCTATGTCGGCAAGCCACCCGAGGAAATGGTCGAATACGCCTATGCGACCTCGCGCCAGCCCGGCGCCCGGCACGCGCCCTATCGGTTCCTCGCCGGTCAGCTGTTCACCCGCGAGGCGACCGAGACGCTGTACGCGAAGGTCGAGGTGCCGGTGCTGGTGCTCTACGATCGCGATGCCAACGTCGGTTTCGATCTGCTGCCCGCATTCGTCGCCGAGCATCCGAACTGGACAGCGGTGCGCATCGAGCCGACCCTGGGGCTTCCGCAATGGGAGCGCACCACGGAATGCGTCGCGGCGCTGGACGCCTTTTGGGCGGCGCGGGGTTGAGTCCAGGGTGGCCGGCGTTTCGCCCTGCTCGGTTTCGGGTCCGGTGCTGGACGCGGTGCTGGCGCCAGCCGCCCTGGGCCGGCGGGGCATGACGGTCGATGCCGCGCCATGCCAGCGATCAGGACGCGCCCTGACGTGCTCGCTCCACTGCAAGTGCTCGACCAACTGAAGGCCAGGCTCGCCGAGGGCATCGAGATGCTGCCGCTCGCCTCGAGCCTTGGTGTCGGCGAGGATGCGGGGCGCGGACTGGTCTCGCTGTTGCTCGCGCTGCCACGGGTGCCCAGCTCGTTGCCGCAGTTGACCGGGGCGCAGTTCCAGTTTCGTCATGTCCAGCGCGACGAGCTGCGCGCTGGCTATGGCACGGCCGCCGAATGGCACGCGGCAGGCGCCGATCGGTTGCGGCAACTGGCCGCCTCGGGGCGGGCCCTGCGCGCGCACTGGGATCGCGCCGATCCCGACGAGACCGGCTTCGAGGCCTTTGCCATGCTCGGCTTCGCCGCCAGTCCCGAGCCGGCGCCGATGATCGAGGACCATCTGCCGAACGCGTTGCTCTGGGTGCCCGAGATCGGTGTGCGGGCCAGTACGGGCGCGGCCGCGCTGGTGCTCTCGGCGCCGCGCCCGAAGACCGCTGAGGCGCTGTTGCAGCGCTGGAGCGCGGCCCTCGATGAACTCGTGCCGTGGCTCTATCGCCCGGTCGAGGGGCCGCTCATGGCGGCGGGTCTCAGCCACGAGTTCGCCGAGCCCGATCAGTCGGAATGGGCGGCGCTGGTCGACGCGGCGCTGCGCGCGATCGACGAGGGTTCGCTGCAAAAGGTGGTGCTGTCGCGGCGCTTGGATGTGGTCGGGAGCCGTCGTTTCGATGTCGATCGGTTGCTCGGCGTGCTGAGTTGCCTGTTCCCTTCCTGTCAGGTGGTCAACCTGCGTCGGCAGGGTTCGAGTTTCGTCGCCGCGACGCCGGAGCGTCTGCTCAGCCAGCAAGGCCGCGCGCTCGAGGTCGATGCGATCGCCGGCACCACCGACCGCAACGCCGATACCGCCGCCGATGCCGCTCTCGGCGAGGCCTTGCGGGCCTCGGACAAAAATCTGCGCGAGCATCGCTTCGTCATCGATGCGATCCGCGCCGCCTTGCGGCCTTGTTGCCGCGATATCCAGACGCCGGCCGAGCCGCAGTTGATGCAACTGAGCAATGCGCAGCATCTCTGGAGCCCGATCCGCGCCTGTGCCGATGCCGGGGTCGATGTCTTCGACTTGGCCGAACGACTGCATCCCACGCCAGCCACCAATGGCCAACCGCGCCATGACGCGAGCGCCTGGCTGCGGCGCAGCGAGCCGTTCGAGCGCGGCTGGTACACCGGTGCCGCCGGCACCCTGGAGCCGGATCTCAGCGGTGAGCTGTGGGTGCTGCTGCGCTGCGCGCGCGTCTGCGGCAACCGCGCCGAACTCTATGCCGGTGCCGGCATCGTCGCCGGCTCCGATCCCGCGACCGAGTGGGATGAGACCGAGGCCAAGCTGCGTGCCATGCTCAGTGCGCTGCAATACGCATGAGCCAGTGTGTGAGCCAGCGTGTGAGCTAACGTATGAGCCGCAGGCCCGCCGCTAACGCCGATCCGACCGATCCGCCAGCATGGGATGCCGGGTCGGATGCCGCGCCCGGCTGTCTCAACCTGCGCTGGGCCAGCGCGCTGCTCGAGGGCATGATCGCCGCCGGGCTGGCGCGGTTGGTGCTCTCGCCGGGCGCGCGCTCGACGCCGCTGTTGATCGCGGCGCAACGCCTCGAGGCCGCCGGTCGGTTGCGCCTGACACCGATCCTGGACGAGCGCAGCGCGGCCTTTTTCGCGCTCGGACTGGCGCGCGCGACCTTGCGCCCGGTGGCGCTGCTCGCCACCTCCGGCAGCGCGCCGGCGCATTGGTATCCGGCCGTGATCGAGGCCGCCGAGACCGGGCTGCCGTTGTTGCTGTTGTCGGCGGATCGCCCGCCGCGACTGCACGGCTGGGGGGCGAATCAGACCATCGATCAGACGCGGCTGTTCGGCGCCTTCGTGCGCGCCTTCCATGATCCCGGTCTGCCCCAGGCCGGGGCGGCGGCGCTCAAGGCGCAGCGCGCGCTGGGTCGGCGCGTGGCGCTGGTCAGCAGCGGCAAGCGACCGGGGCCGGTGCATCTGAATCTGCCGTTCGACGAACCGCTGGTGCCAGAGGCCGATTGCGCCGAGCCGTTGGCGGCCGGCAAGGACACCCGGACCCGCGTCTCGGGCGGGGGGGTCGCCGAGGATCTGGGGACCTCGGTGCCAGGCTGGGGGGCGAACGACTCTCTTGAGCCGATGATCCAGGCAGACCCTGAGAGGCTTGGAACCGAGATCAAGCGCCTCAAGTGGCCGGCTGGCCGGGGCCTGATCCTCTGTGGTCCCGGCGCGGAACCGCGCACGCCGGTCAGCATGGCCACGCAGCCGAGTCTGTCGCCAGCGCTCTGGCGTTGCGCCGAGGCCTTGGGGCTGCCGGTGCTCGTCGATCCGCTGTCGGGGTTACGCGGCGGCGCGCTCGTCGAGACCCGCATCGGCGCCTATGATGCCTTTTTGCGCAACCCGACGCTGGCGCGCGCGCTGCGCCCGGATTGGGTGCTGCGCATCGGGCGTGCGCCGGTCTCCAAGGTGCTCGGCGACTGGCTCGAAGGCGTGCCATCGATCCTGATCTCCGAGGCCGGCGTCTGGTCCGACCCGAGCCAGGATGCGCTGGTCCAGCTCGAATATCCGGCTGCGGCGGTGTGCGAGGCGCTGCGCGTGCAGGCTGCGGTCAAGCCCGATCCCGATTGGCTGGCGCATTGGCAGGCTGCCGAGCAACAGACCTGGCGGCTCGCTGACGCCCACCTTGGGCAAGCGCCAACTTTGCCCTGGAGCGAGGCGCAGGTGATCCAGGCGCTGAGGGCCGCGATCCCCGACGATGAAGCCCTGTTCTGCGCCAACTCGATGCCGATCCGCCAGCTCGATACCTGGTGGCGTGCCGGCGGGCGGCGGGTGATCCTCCTCGGCAATCGGGGCGCCAGCGGAATCGATGGGTATCTCTCGACCCTGGCTGGCGTCAATCAAGCCGGGCTGCCGTGCTGGGGGCTGACCGGGGATCTCTCGTTCTGCCACGATCTCAGCGGGCTCTTGTTGGCGGCGCGGCTCGACCGCCCGCTGCTGGTGCTGAATAATGGCGGCGGCCATATCTTCGATTATCTGCCGCAGCGCGGACTGCCGGATTACGAGCGCCTCTGGCAGACGCCGCAAGCCGTGGAGCTGCAAGCCTTGGCCGCGCTCGGCGGCTTGCGGCACTGGCGGGTCGAGAATCGTGACGCATTGGAACGCGCCCTCGGCGCGGTCGGGCTCGGGCCGGGCCTAATCGAATGCCGGATCGACCCCGAGGTCAGTCGCCGCGCGCACCTGGCCTTCTGGGAGCGCGTGCGACGTGCCGCCTGCCCGCAAGCGCCTTACTGAGACCTGGTAACAGTGAGAACAGCATGAACGACGAACAACAACAGCGCCCGCCGATCGCCTGGGAAGCGGTGACCGAGCCCGGCTATCAGGACATCCTGATGCATCGCGCCGAGGGCATCGCCAAGCTCACCATCAACCGTCCGCAGGTGCGCAATGCGTTCCGCCCGGAGACGGTGCTCGAGCTGATCGATGCGTTCCACCGCGCGCATCTGGACCCCGAGGTCGGCGTCATCATCCTCACCGGTGCCGGCGAGCTGGCCTTCTGCTCCGGTGGCGATCAGCGCATCCGCGGCGATGGCGGTTATCGCGACGCGGCCGGCACCGAGCACCTGAACGTGCTCGAGTTGCAGCGCCAGATCCGCACCCTGCCGAAGCCGGTGGTGGCGATGGTGGCCGGTTATGCGATCGGTGGCGGCCATGTGCTGCATCTGATCTGCGATCTGACCATCGCTGCCGAGAATGCCCGTTTCGGCCAGACCGGGCCCAAGGTCGGCAGCTTCGACGCCGGTTTCGGCGCCGGCCAGATGGCGCGCACCATCGGCCTCAAGCGGGCCAAGGAGATCTGGTTCCTGTGCCGCCAGTACGATGCCCAGGAGGCGCTGCGGATGGGGCTGGTGAATACCGTGGTGCCGCTCGCCGAGCTGGAGGCGACCACGGTCGACTGGTGCCGACGGATGCTGCGCCACTCGCCGACCGCGCTGCGCCTGCTCAAGGCCGCGTTCAATGCCGACAGCGACGGTCTTGCCGGCATCCAGGAACTGGCCGGGAATGCGACCGGGCTCTTCTATCAGACCGCCGAGGCGCAAGAGGGGCGCGATGCCTTTCTCGAGAAGCGCGCGCCGGACTTTGGGCCGTTCCGGCGGCGTCCCTAGGCGCTCGACGGCAATCGCCTCAGAGGCCATCGAACGCCTTTTGAGCGCAACGCAAGGTCTTTTGCAGGCATTGGCTATGGAATCGACTCCTCGCATATCGGCGCCCGCAAGCGGCGCCTCTCCGCCCCGCGAGCGACTGCGGCGCTGGATCGAGGCGGCGCGACCGCGCACCCTGCCGCTGGCGCTCTCGCCGGTGCTCGCCGGCCTGTTCCTGGCGGTGGCGCAGAACGGACGCTTGGCGTTCTTCACCGCGCTGGCGACGCTGCTCGCGGCGGCCGGGATCCAGATCGGCACCAATCTGCACAACGATGCCGCCGACTTCGAGCGCGGCACCGATACCGCCGATCGGCTCGGCCCGCCACGCGCCGCCGCGCAGGGTTGGTTCAGCGCGGCACAGGTCAAGCGCGCCGCGCATCTGGTGTTCCTGACCAGTTTCCTGCTCGGGCTGCTGCTGGTGGTGCGCGGCGGCTGGCCGATTCTCGTCCTCGGGGTCGCCGCGATCGCCTCCGGCTATGCCTATACCAGCGGTCCCAAACCGATTGCCTATGGCCCTTATGGCGAGCTGTTCGTGCTCCTGTTCTTCGGCATCGCGGCGGTCGGCGGCACCTATTACCTCCAGACCCTGACGCTCTCGGGGCAGGCCATCGTGCTCGGCCTCGCGCTCGGGCTGCCGGCGGCGGCGGTGCTGCTGCTCAACAACTATCGGGACTTCGACACCGATCGTATCGCCGGTCGACGCACCCTCTGCCATCTACTCGGCCGCCCAAACGCGCGCCTGGTCTACGCGCTGCTGCTGCTGAGTCCGGTGCCGGTGCTGCTGGTCGGCGGGTTGCCGGTGCGGGGCTGGCCGCTGCTGCTGGCGCTGCCGCTGGCGCTGCTGCTGATCCGCCAGCTTTGGCGCCGCGAGGGCAGGGCGCTGAATCGGCTGTTGGCGCGCACCGGTCAGTACCAGCTGGTGTTGACGTTCCTGGTCGGGCTGGGATTGCTGCTCAGGGCCTGAGTCGCTGGGTTTCTGGCTTCCGTCCGGCAGCCGCCCCCATGGAACGGGGCGATGATCCGCGTTTCCTTTGATCGCGTGAGGCCATGCTGCTGCAACTCAAGCGAATACCCTATCGGCTGCCGTTACGCCGGCCTTGGCGCACGGCGCATGGCGTTCGCCGCGAGCGCGCGGGCTGGCTGGTGCAGGCGAGCGGCGACGGTTGCTGCGGCTATGGCGATTGCGCGCCTCTGCCCGAGGCCGGGACCGAAACGCCGCTGGCCGCTGCCGAGCGTTTATCGACTTGGATCAGGGAGCACGGCCAGTGCACATTGCAGACGCAGCTCGCGCTGCTCGAACACGCGGTTCCATCGGCAACGCCCGCAGCGGATGCCGCGTTGGAGACAGCCTTGCTCGATCTCTCCGCGCGCCTGGGCCGGCTGCCGTTGCGCGAGTCTCTGCTCGGTGACGGGTCTCGCGCTGGGTCGTCGAAAGCGACCTCGGAGATCGAGATCAACGCCGCCCTTGGTGCAGTGGCCGCGTCTTCGCAGCCCGCGGTGCCTGATCAAGTCTCCGATGATGCGTCGGATCAGGTGTCCGCTGAGATCCCTGGGGCTGCGCAACAGGGCGCCGAGCAGGCCTTGCATCCGGCGCTCGCGGCCGGCTTTCGGGTGTTGAAGGTCAAGGTGGGGGTGGCGCCGGTGGAACAGGAACTCGCGGCGATCCGGCATCTCTGCGCGCGGCTCCCCCCGGGGGCGCGCTTGCGGCTGGATGCGAACCGCGCTTGGAGCCTGCCCACGGCGCGCAAACTGCTCGACGATCTGCTGCCGCTGGCAAACTGGATCGAGTCGCTCGAAGAGCCTTGCGCTGCGGCCACCGATGCCGAACTCCGCGTCTTGCAGGCACGGACCCCGATCGCGTTGGCGGTCGATGAATCCTTGCCGGCGCGTGGCTGGCCGCTCGACCCGGAACAGCTGCCGCTGCGTCGATTGGTGCTGAAGCCGGGGATCGTCGGCGGCCTGCGGCCGACCTTGGCGCTGGCTCGGCGTGCGCGGTCGGCCGGCCTGGAGGTCGTCATCACCAGCTTGATCGAATCCGCCGCTGGACTCTGGAGTAGCGCGCAGCTCGCGGCCGCCACCGGCTCCCCGCTCGCCCACGGGCTGGCCACCGGTATTTGGCTGGCGGCTGATCTGGGGGCCGCGCCGGCGATCGCGCGGGGATACATCCAGCTGCCCAAGCGGCCGGGAAGCGGCTTTTCGCCCGCGCAACGTGCTGTCGATGAGCCCGTCTCCTTCTGAAAACCTCGATGCGTTTCCCGCGTTGGCCGCGCACGGCTTGCGTGGGATTCAGATTGGTCCCCGCGCAGTCGATGAGCCGCCACGCGTCCTCTTGCTGCACGGCTTCACCGGCCTGGCCGAGGATTGGCTCGACTGCTGGCCGACGACGGACACGGAGCCGGAGGCGGATTCGCAGCTGGAGCCGCCATCCGTGCCGGAACCCGTCCTGGAGACCGATCCGCGCTCAGCACCGGCGCCGGCTTTGGCCATCGATCTGCCGGGACATGGCGGCAGCGTTGCGCCAGAAGGGACCTTCGATGAGTCACTGCAGCGGTTGCTCGCAGCCTTGCCGGCCTCGATCGAGCGCGTCGTCGGCTATTCGCTCGGCGCTCGTCTGGCGCTCGGCCTGCTGCGGTTGGCGCCGCAGCGCTTGCGCACGGCGATCATCCTCTCCGCGCACCCCGGCTTGGCCGATCCGCAAGCGCGGGCGAGCCGCCGGGCCGCCGATCGACGTTGGATCGAGCGGCTTGAGCAACCGGGCCTCGCCGCCTTCGTCGAGGCCTGGGAGGCCTTGCCGCTGTTCGCAACGCAGGCATCGGTGCCCGCGTCGCGTTTGGCCCGGCAACGCGAACGGCGTCTGAGTCAATCCGCAACCGGGCTCGCGGCCTCGCTCTCCGTGCATGGGCTGGCCGAGATGCCGGCCATGCGCGAGACGATCATCCAGTTTCCCGGCGCGCTGCACTGGGTCACCGGTGCCGAGGATCGCAAGTTCAGCGCCTTGGCGCGCGAAGTCGGACGCTGGCGGCCAGCGTTGCGGCTGCATTCGCTGCCCGGCGTCGGTCACAACCCCTTGCTCGAAGCGCCTGAGCAACTGCGGGCGCTGTTCCTTGGGTCCGGGATCACAAAGGCTGCGGCCCAAGCTCATCCCTTGCCAACACGTCCGCCCGGGGCCTGGGACACGTCGCCTTCAGCCTGAGCGCTGCGGATCTCGGTACACCGGTGTCCGGCTCCCCCTCCCAGGGACGTCATCAATAACGGGCGCAGCTGCGTCTCATAGAGCTGTGGCGAGGCCGGCTTGAGAAACGCGCGTGTAAAGAAGCGCAGCACCTGGCGGCTCACTTTCGACGTGTGGCGAAAGAAGCGTAACACCTGGCGGCTGAGTTTCGAGGTATTTCGACGTATGGCGATAGAACGGCGCACTCCGGGGATTCATCAGCGCCGGATCCGTTGATTCAGTGCAGGCCTGGCCACGGCAATGCAGAACGCCCGGCTCCCGTGGCGCGCCAAGGTCGTTAGCTCCTCAAGCTCCAGGCCAGCGGCATCGATCTGCGCCCTGAGTTCAGGCTCATAGGTCACGCGCCCGAACTCGATGCTCGTCACCCGCTTCAGCATCGGCTTGAGGATCTCCATCCAGCGGTCGGGCCGCATCTGAAGGGTCTGGGTGAAGTACAGACGTCCGTCCTCGCTCAACAGCGCCGAGCAATGCCGCAGCGCCCGCTCCGGCTCGGGCAGCAGCATGAAGCTCCCGGAGAAGTACACGGCATCGTAGGGACCGCCTTGGTGATCGTAGACGCATTCGAGACGAACCTCGGCATGATTCGCGAGCGGGGAATTCGGCAGCCTTCGCCGGGCACGCTTGACGTAGTCGGCATCGATATCGATGCCCGTCACGCGCAGCCCCTTGCGCTCGACCAGATCGGCGTTCGCCAGCAGGGCCCCGGCGGTGCCGATGCCGACGTCCAGCATCGCAGCACGCTCGGGCAGGCGCTTGAGCACCGCCGCGTACCACTGGGACGTGAGTCTGAGGATCAGTGCATCGTAGATGTAGCTTCGGATCATGGGCGCGAGATGAATGGCGTCAACAACATCGGACAGTCGCGCTGAGCATGTCACCAAGACGCGGACATGGAGGTTATTGTCCTGATTTCAGGGTTCGCGTGGAGGCGGTGTTTG
>NZ_JBKHDN010000070.1:0-12595 GCF_046541315.1 Halochromatium sp.
GCGGCAGAACGATCAACTCATCGCCCTGCTCGATCCCGATGTGCTGTTTACCTGGCCGGATCCATAAAACATAAATGAAAGTCTTGGTTGCCGATGATTCTAGTCTGTTTCGCCGCGTCCTCACCGAGGCACTGAAAACCTTTCCCGGTATCGAGACCATCGACCAGGCGCCCAACGGGCGCCTGGCTCTGGCCAAGGTAGAAAAAATACAGCCGGACCTGCTGACACTGGACATGGAAATGCCGGAAATGGACGGCCTGGCAGTGTTGGACGCGCTAAAGAGGTTCCCCAATCCGCCGGTCGTGATCGTCGTCAGCGCTTTGACCAAAAAAGGCGGGCACCTGACCATCAAGGCCATGCAGCATGGTGCCTTCGATTTCATCACCAAACCCGCCACCTCGAACTTCGACGAGAGTTTCGCCACACTGCTCGGGGAATTGGCGCCACGGCTGAAGTCGCTCTCGGTGCGTTTCAACGTACGCGGCATCCTGCGCCGGCAACAGCGCACGAGCGCGGACCCCAACGCGGGACCCAGCGCGGCGCCCGCGCCAGGCGACGCACGCTCCCAGGCGCCCGCCGCCCCGAGTCCACATGCGAAGCCGCCGCCCGATCAGGCCGCCAGTCGCTCATCGGATCGGGCACCGGAGCGGACATCGGATCGGACAGCGGGCCCGGCGCCCAGCCGCCCGGCCCGGCTCGCCGCGCCCGAGATGCTGCTGATCGGCGTCTCCACCGGTGGCCCCAATGCCCTCGATCGCCTGATCCCAGCCTTGCCGGCGACGCTCGGGGTGCCGGTGTTCATCGTCCAGCACATGCCGCCGCTGTTCACCAAGTCGCTCGCCGAGCATCTCGCCTTGAAGAGCGCGCTCAAGGTCTGCGAGGCGGCGCACGACACCATCGCCGAGGCCGGCACCGTCTACATCGCCCCGGGCGGACATCACATGCAACTCGCCCACGGCGCCAATGGACAACCGCTGATCCAGATCACCGACGAGGAACCGGAGAACCACTGCCGGCCGTCGGTCGACTATCTATTCCGCTCGGCAGCCAACCAGTTCCCTGGCCGCGCGATGGCGGTGATCCTGACCGGCATGGGCAACGATGGCACTCAGGGCTTACGCCTGCTGAAACGCCACGGCTGCTTCGTCATCGCCCAGGACGAGGCCACCTGTGTCGTCTACGGCATGCCGAAGATCGCCGTCGAGGCCGGCGTCGTCGATCGCGTGCTGCCGCTCGACGCCATCGCCGAGGGCGTGGTCGCCGCCATCAAGGGACGCCACTCGTGAGTCAGCTTCCGCCGCTGAAGAGTGACGAACTACCGGCCTGGGGCGAGTACATTGCCAAGGCCTGCGGTGTGCGCCTGGACAGCAACAAGGGCTATCTGATCGAGTCGCGCTTAGGCGCGCTCATGCGCGAGACCGGCGCCGAGAGTTGGACGGCGCTGCTGCGCAAGGTCAAGACCGATCCGACCCGGCAGTTGCACGCCAAGGTCATCAGCGCCATCACCACCAACGAGACCTCGTTCTTCCGCGATCAGGCGCCGTTTCAGCTGTTGCGGCACAAACTGCTGCCGGAGTTGATCGATCGCCGCAACCAGGAGCGCGCCAAACCGATCCCGATCCGCATTCTCAGCGCCGCCTGCTCGACCGGTCAGGAGGTCTACAGCACGGCGATCGTGCTCAAGGACCTGCTCGGCGATTTCGAGGGCTACGATATCCGCATCCTGGGCTTGGATGTCTCCCCAGAGGCCATCGCCCAGGCCAGTTATGCCCACTACAGCCAACTTGAGCTGGCGCGCGGCGTCTCGCCGCAACAACTGACGCGCTATTTCGAGCCCGTCGGCAACAAATGGAAGATCCGCGACGAGTTGCGCGCCACCGCCACCTTTCGCCAGGCGAACCTGCTTGAGCCGATCTCGGCCCCGGGCCTCTTCGACATCGTCTTTTGTCGCAATGTCGCCATCTATTTCAACGAGCCGGACAAGATCCGCATGTTCAAAAACCTCGGTCGCGTCCTCGCGCGCCAAGGCGCCTTGATCATCGGCAGCACCGAATCGATCACCAACCTCTGCCCGGAATGGGAACCGCAGCGCTATCTGCGCACCCTCTACTACACCAAGAAGCAGGCCTAAGGGCGCGTTCCCAAGGAGCGCGCCGCCAGCGCCCTCACGCCTGCTCGCGAATGGCCACCTTCAGGGTGGTGAAATCGATTGGTTTACGCAGGATCAGCGTCGGTTCGCCCCGCTGATTCAGCGGCGCGTCCCAATGCGCCTGTTGACCGGTCATCAGGATCACCGGCAGCTGCGGATACTGCTTGAGCAGACGCGCGTGGAGTTCGAGGCCGTCCATGACCGGCATGGCGATATCGGAGAGCACCAGGTCGATGGGTGCCGCTGACGCGCTGGCCAGCCGCGCGAGGGCCGCCCCGCCATGCTCCGCCGTCTCGACCGCGATGCCATCGGCCTTCAACACGCGCGACAACGCATCGCGCACGCGCCGGTCATCCTCGACCAAGAGCACGCGCGGCGATTCGCTCGCCACCCGCACCTTTGATGCGGCCGTCGTCACCCTGTCCTCCGCTGGCGCCCTCTCCGCCTCGCCGGACCGCACGCTATCGGCCGGCGCCTCCACCAATGCCGCAGTCAGCGCCTTGGTCAGGACCTCGTCTTGTTCATCCAGCGCCTCGCTCAATGCCTTGCGCGCATCCTCGGCCTGTCCCGCCGCCGGCCCCTCGACCGGTCCCTCGACTGGCACCTCGGCCGGCAGCAGCAGCCGGAAGCAGCTTCCGGCGCCGGGCACCGAATCGACGCTCAGGCCAGCCTGAGCGCGGGCGACGAATTCGCCCACCATGAACAACCCGAAACCATGGCCGCGGCTTTTCGCCTTGGTAGTGAACAGGGGCTTGAAGATCTGATCGACCAGCTCCGGAGGAATGCCGGTGCCGGTGTCGCTGACCCGGATCTCGACGCAATCGCCGAGCGCCACCTCGCCGACCACGAGCGGCGTTGTCGCCTCCCACCGCAGGGGACGCGCGGCAATGGTCAGCGTGCCTTCGCCCCCGATCGCATCGCGCGCATTGAGCGACAGATTGAGCAGCGCCGATTGCAGGAAGGCGCGATTACTAAAGACCTGCAATCCCGGCGCGATCGCGAGTTCGAGCCGGATACGCGCGGGCAACACCTGCTCGATGATGGACGAGAGTTCGCCGATGGCGTCGGCGACATCGAGCGGTTCGAGCGGGATCTTGCCCGAGCCGCTCATGGTGAGCATGCCCGAGGTGAGCACCTTGGCCTGGCCGAGGGCGCTTTGGGTTTCGGCGAGGACCTGATCGACCTCGGGATCGGCGGCGTGTTGCTCATGCAAGGCGCTGGCGATGAAGAACAAATTGGCGTCGATCACGCCGAGCAGATTATTGAAATCGTGCGCGACCCCGCTGGCCAGATGGCCGATGGTCTCGCGCTCGCGCGCCTGCACCAGATTATCCTGCAAGTGCTGGCGGTAGCGCACCGCAGAGATACGCTGCGCGATCAAGCGCAACAGCTGACTCTGCCCGAGATCGAGCTGACCGATGGCGGTGGTGCCCGCGAGGATCAGCAACAGCCGCTCCGAATGCCCATCCGGGGTCAAGGAATCGAGCGCCAAGCCGATCATGGCCGCCTGTTCGGCGGCGGACGCGACCGATGCGTCGGCCGTCGCGCGCATCGGCATCAGGACCGGGCTGCCGAGTTCGGCGATGGCCTCGGCAACCAGGGTCGAGGGCACGGCCTGGAGCGCCTGCGGGCCGTCGTGCGGAACCGCTAACAGCAGATGCTCGACGCGCGCCTGGTCGATCTGCCAGATCGCGGCAGTATCGAACCGCAGCGTGCGCCGCGCCAGCCGCAGCAGGGACTCGATCTGCTCAGCGTAGGGTTGCGACAGGTTGACCACATCGATCATGTGCTCGAGCTGCGCCGCATAATCGCCGAGTTCCTGCTCGGCGACGCGCTGGCGCTCGCGCGCCTCATGCAGCTCGGTCACATTTTCGACCATCAGCAGCGCCAAGGGCTCGGCATCGGCGCAGGTCGACAGCAACGAGAGGCGCAGATCCACCCACAGCATCTCGCCATCGGCGCGCAGGTAACGGCTGGTGAAACGATGCGTCGGGCGCTTGCCAGCGAACAGCTCGTCAAAGGCCTCGAGCGCCGCGCGCAGATCGTTGGGATAGGTGAACGCATCCAGGCGCATCTGGGCGAGGACATCGGCCTTGGTACCGAGCAGCCGCAGCAACGCCTGATTGACCAGCAACGGGCGTCGATCCTGACCCACCAGCGCGATACCCAGCGGCGAATGATCGAAGATCGCGCTCAGTTGCGCCTCGCTGTGCGCGAGCCGCTGCAATGCCAACTCGCGTTCGGTGACATCCTTGGTCGTGCCCTGGTAGCCGAGCAGCTGGCCGTCCTCGGCGAGCACCGGGCCGCCGTCGGTGGCCAACCACAAAAGCTGCCCCGTGCGATGCCGGCAAGGGACGACGAAGTCCTGGAATGGCTGCTGGTGCGCGATGATCTCGGCCGCCTGCGCGATCCGCTCCCCGCCTTCGGACGCGTCGATGCACACGCGGTAGTGCTGGCCCAACATCTCATGCACCGGATGACCAAGCACGGCCTCGCAGACCTCGCTGAGGTAGGAGAAACGGCCCTCCGCATCCAGCTCCCAAGTCATGGTCCGGCTCTGGCGCGCGAGCGCGTCGTAGCGGGCATTGCTCTGGCGCAGCGCGGCGAGCGAGTGCGCGCGTTGCTCGCCGGCCACGAGGATGTTGGCAAAGAGTTGCAGGAACTGGATCTCGACCCTGCTCCACACGCGCGGCGCGTGCACCATCTCGGCACCGATGAAGCCGAACAGGCGCTCCTCGAGCTGCAGCGGCGCCAGCAGCAGCGATTGCACCTGCTGGGTCTCGACGCGACGGCGCTCCACGGCCCAATCGCTATCGCCGAACTCATCGACAGCGGCGATCACCACCGGCTCGCCGACGGCCAGCGGCGCCATCATCATCGGCAGCTTGGCGGTCGGCAGACCGAGATAGTGCGCCTGGATCGAGTCGACGCCGGGCGCCGTCCATTCATCGACCGCCGTCACCTCGCGGCCATCGGTGCCGAAGTGGAACAGATAACAGCGATCGGCGTGGATGAAGTCGCCGACCCGGGCCAGCGCCTGTTCGCAAGCGCTCTGGTTGGACTCATCCGAGACGCTGACGAAGCCAGTGGCCAGCGTGAGCAATTCGCTGACCATGGCCTCGCGCTCGGCGAGCGCGACCTCGGCCTGCTTGCGCTCGGTGATGTCGCGGCCAACGCCGATGATGCCAACGACCTCGCCGCGGTCATCGCGGATCGCGGTGTTCGACCATTGCAGCCAGCGCCAGCCCTGCGCGGTGTGTTCGCGTTGCTCGAGACTGCAACGGTGAGGCGGCGCATGCAGGGACGCCCGCGCCGCGGTGACCGCGGCGCGGTCGTCCGGATGCACCGAGGGCGTGAAGCTCTTGCCGAGCAGTTCGTCTTCGCGGCGCCCGAAGGTCTTGCAGTAGGAGGGGCTGACGAACTCGAAGCGCCCCTCCATGTCGACGCGCACGATGAGATCCTCGACGTTCTCGACCATCAGCCGGTAGCGCGCCTCTTGCTCGCGCAGCGAGGCCTCGGTCCGGCGCAGTTCGGTGACATCCAAGGAGGTGCCGAGCAGGCGCGTGGGCGCGCCTTCCGCGTCGCGGTGCAGACGCCCCTGTTGCAGCAGGGTCCGCGCGACGCCGTCCGGACCGAGCACGCCGTGCTCGATTTGCACGCTGCTTGCCGACTCGGCATCGAGGGCCGCGATGGTTGCCCGCACGCGCTCGCGGTCGTGTCTCGCCACCACCCCGAGGAAGGTCTCATGACAGGGCGCGACCGCGCCGGGCGCGAAGCCGAGCAGGCGAAAGGTCTCGTCGGACCATTGCGCCTGGCCGCTGCGCAGGTCGAGTTCCCAGCTCCCAACGTGGGCGATCGCCTGCGCCTCTTGCAGGCGGGCCTCGCTCAGGCGCAACCGCTCCAGGGTCTCGATCGCCTCGGTCACGTCCTGCTGCACGCCGATGTAGTGCGTCACCTGTCCCTCGCGGTCGCGCATCGGCGAGAGGGAGAGGGAATTCCAGAAACGGCTGCCATCCTTGCGGTAATTGCGCATGATCACGCTACAGCCCTCACCCGCCTGGATCGCCTCGCGCATCCGCCAGCGCGCCTCCTGCGCCCGATCGTCGCCCTGCAGGAAACGGCAGTTGCGGCCGATGACCTCGGCCGCGCTGTAGCCGGTCATGGCCTCGAAACCGGCGTTGACGTAGGTGATGAGATCGTCACCGTGCAGGCGCTCGGTGATCATGATCCCGGTCTGCGCCTGCGACAGCGCGTCGATCAGCACCTGATGACGACGGCGCAGTTGCAATGCCTCGAAGGCGACGCCGGCGGTGCTGGCCGCGGTCTCCAGGATCGCGCGCGCGAAGGCGGCGCCGGTCTCGGTCTGCTCGAACGCGGGCGGGCGCTGCTCGATGGCGACGAGCACCGTCGAATCGCCCATGATCGGCAACACCAACCCGGACAAGGTGGCTGTCTCGAGCGAGAACGGGCTGTCCTCGAGCGCGTCCGAGACGAGGTCCGCCCGCGTTAAGGGGCACGCCCTTGAGGTGCGCAGCGCCTCGAGCGCGCGTTCGATCAATGCCGGATGCTCGCCCAGCCGCGTGGCGCGAAGATCGGCGCCTCGCTGACGTGCGCGCCTGAACGGCGTGAAGGTGCCATCCGTCGCCTGCCTGAGCAGCAGGCAGCGATGATGCGGCAGGATGCCCTCGACTTCGTCGCAGAGCAAGGCCCCAAAGGAATCCGCATCCCCCTGTTGCTCGACCAGCGCCGAGAGGAGCCTGGCCTGCAAGGTCGCGAGCGCCTGCTGACGGCTCTGGCGCTGCTTCTCTTGCTCGACCTGCTCGAAGCTGAGGCGCAGCGAATCCGCCATGCCGAGGATGGTCTCGGCCAGCTCGTCGGTCTCGTGGATCGGCGTCTCGGTCAAACGCGGCATGGGCCGGGAGCCGGCAATCGCCGCCGGGAGGCGCTGGGTCGACTCGATCAACTGATGCAGGGGACGGGTCAGCCAGGTGCTCAGCCAGGCGGCGAGGCCAACGCCGGCCAAGGCGAGGCCGAGCAAGGTCAACAGGAGGCGCAGGAAGTAGCCTTGCAGGTCGTCGATCGGCGGCCTCGTCGGCGACTCGAGCGAGAACGCCGGCTCGTGTCGCTGCTCGCGCAGGCGCTCGCCAAGGCTCTCGAGCATCGTGATGTGCTCGCCGCGCTCGATCAGATGGGCCGCGTTGGGTTGCAGATCGTGCACCAGATCCTTGTTCTGCCAGACACTGAGCAACAGCACCGGCGCCAGCAGCGCTAGCACTAGGATGTTGAACAAGATACGATCGAAGGTGATCACGCGGCGCTGGTGCCAGATCAGGGCCGCCACCAGCACGATCAGCCCGGCGACGGTGGCGTTGATGATCCCATTGAGCGCCTGCTTGAGCGCGACCAACCAGGCGACGCCCCACTCCATGCCCAGGGCGAGGTGGTAGAACACCAAGATCAGCGGTATCCCGAGCGCCAACCAGAAGAGCGTGTCGGCGGCGGCAAAGGCCATGCGGCGACGAGAACGGCGCTGCGCGCGATGACGCAGCCAGCCGACGCCGGCGATCTCGGTCACGACGATGACCATGGCGTAAGGGTGCCCCCAGAGCAGCCAGGTCGCGCTGCCCCCGATCGCTGCGACCAGCAGGCCCGCGCGCACGCCTAGCCAGTACATGGCGAGGAAGGCGGCGATCGAGCCGAACAGCAGGTCGAAGCCGAAGAACAGCGGCAAGGTCAGGGTATTACCGGCGAGCGCCCACAGGCTCAGTAACGTGAGCATGAGCCGTTGCTGCCAGCGGGGCAGTTGGAGCAGGGCAGGCGAGGCGGGGGCGCGCGCGAAGCGGCTCGATGAATGTTGGTGCAAGAGAACCTCGTATCAGGGACTGGATCGGTCCGAGGGGAGTCTATGAACCCGCGCCCTGCGCCGTTACTATCGTGCTGAACGGGAGCGCTCCCGAAAGACCGCGCGGGTGCGGTATGGTGACCTCGAACGTCCCGCTTTGATCCGGCGACATCGGCCATATGCTATGCGGATGCGACCGGTATTCGCTGAACGCACCCGAAAACTCGCGAATTATACCGAGATTAGAGAACCATGATCCTCAGTTGCCTGGATGACGACCCGCGGATGGAAAGGACCCTGCGCCGCTTCGCCGGCTCGCTCGGTCACGAGGTGCGCTTTCAAACCACCAGTCAAGCCCTGCGTGACGATCTCGACCGGCAGGTGCCGGACGTGATCGTGCTCGACCTTGGCCTGGGGAGCGAAACCGGCGTCGATGTCCTCGGTTGGCTCGCCGAGCACCATCCCACCGTGCCGCTCGTGTTCCTGTCGGGTCACGGCGACGAACTCCTGGATACCGCGCGGCGCATCGCCCAAGGCAATGGGCTGACCGTCTACGGGGTGGTCAACAAGGCCAATCTGGTGCGCGAACTGCCGACGGTGCTGTCGCGCCCCGGCCCACCGGACAGCCCGAAAAAGCCCCGCGCCCCGGGCCGCGCCCCAGGCCGCGCCTTGGACGCGCTCAGTGTCGAGGATCTGCGCGCGCATCTGCATGCGGGGCGCATCACGCCCTATTTCCAACCCATCCTCTCGGCGCACACGCTGCGGCCGGTCGGCGCCGAGGCCCTCGCCCGCCTGGCGTTGCCCGAGGGCGGCGTGCTCGGCGCCGGCGCCTTCATCCCGCTCGCCGAGCAATCCGGCCTGATCATGGAACTGACGCGCGTGCTCAGCGAGCGCCTGATCGAACTCGAACCGCAACTGCGGCCATTCGGGCTCGATTTTCTCTCGATCAATCTGTCGGCCGCCAACATCGAGCGCAAGGGCGCGGCAGCGATGGTCAAACGCCTCGTCGACGCCTTTGCCGGCAGCAGCCGCATCATGATCGAACTCACCGAGACGGCGGTCCTGCCCGATCTGCAACAGATGCGCGCGCTCACCACCGAGCTGCGCCTCGGTGGCGCCTCCTTGGCCATCGATGATTTCGGCATCGGCTATTCGAGCATCCGGGCGCTGGCCGAGTTGCCCTATGATGTGCTGAAGATCGATCTTTCATTCGTCGCCGAGATGTTCGATTCGGAAAAATCCGCTAATCTCATCGCCGCCATGTTGCACATGGCCCATAGTCTCAATTTGCAAGTGGTCGCCGAGGGCGTCGAGACCGAGGCACAACGCGATCGGCTCATCACGATGGGCGTCGATCGCCTGCAGGGCTATCTGTTCGGCCACCCGGTGCCGATCGAGCACTTCGCATCCCCTGGCGCCTCTTCCTGATACCGTCGAGCGGCCTTATGTTGATGTGCTGAATCACGATGGACGACAAGGCAAGCATCATCGTCGTCGAGGACGATCGGCGCATGGGGCTCGCGCTCCAGCGTCATCTGACCAAGGCGGGTTATCGGGTCATCCTCGCCGACAGCGGTCAATCGCTGCGCCAGGCCTACCGCCGCACCGAAGCCGATCTCGTGCTCCTCGATCTCAACCTGGGGAACGAGGATGGCATCGACATCGCCCGTGAGCTAGCCTCGACCACCTCGGTGGCGGTGATCATCATCACCGGACGCCTCGACCTCGAAGACCGCGTCGAAGGCCTCGATGCCGGCGCCGACGACTATCTCGTCAAACCCTTCGAGATCGACGAGCTGCTCGCCCGTATCCGTGCCGTCCTGCGCCGCCGCGCGCTCGACGATATCCCCGCCGGAGTGGTCGAATGCGGTCCCTTTCGCCTGGATACCGCCACCCAGATCCTCCACCGCAACGGGGCCTCGGCAACGGACTTGACCTTGACCGGAACGGAGGCTCGCCTGTTCGGCATCCTGCTGCGCCAACATGGCCGCGCCGTCAGTCGCGAGCGCCTGAGCAACCGCGGCCCCCAGGACCCCGGCGATCGCAGCATCGATGTGCATATCGGCAACATCCGGCGCAAGCTGCGTGAAGCCGGCCTCGGCGAGCTGGCGATCAGCCCCGTGCGCGGCTTTGGCTACCGCCTGATCCTCAACGGCACCGACGCCCCCACCGAGACCCCCGCCGAGCCCCCCATCGAGACCCAGCCCGCCTCCTGACGCCCGACTCTTCCCCTCTCCCCTCGCCCTACTCTCCCTTCTCCCACGACCTTAATAAGTCTTTACCCTGGGGTGAATCCAGTTCGTATAGGCTACTGCTTACGGTGTCCCAATCGCCGAAAGACAGCCGCAGAGACAACGGAACAATAACCCCAACAGTCCATGTCGCTGCCGCTGACCTCGCACCCGGCTTTGGTCATGATCCTATGTTACGGCAGCAGTGCTCAAGCGCCCTCGATCGTTACGGAGGGCACCCATGAAGCATCGACAGACCGCGATCGGCCGCTTCGCCCCGCTCGCGTTGCTGGGCCTATTGGCATCCATTGGCAATGGTTTTGGGCTCGCGGTCTTTTTCGGCGTCGATTTCCTGTTCGGCTCGATCGCCGCACTCCTGGCGCTGTTTTGGTTCGGTCCACGCGCCGGCCTGCTCGTCGCAGCCATCGGCGCGAGCACGACCTGGCTCCTGTTCGCGCAGCCTTATACCGCTCTCGTCTTGCTGGCCGAGCTGACCTTCATCTGCTGGCACCGCCATCGCGCCGCGCGGGGTCAGCGCCGAATTCCCATGCTCGCCTCCAGCGATGCCCTCTACTGGCTGCTGCTGGGCATTCCGCTGGGGCTCGTCGTCTACCCTGTCGCCCTCGGCAGCGACGGGACCTCGACCTGGCTGATGGTCCTCACGCACGCCATCAACGGCATCCTGAATGCCACCCTCGCTGGCCTGATCATCTTGACGGTCGCCCTGTTCCGCGAGCGTCAACGCACTCTCATCAGCTTCCGCCGCATCCTCTTCAATGTCTTGCTGATGGCGCTTTTGCTCCCGGCCTTGTTGCTCGCGATCTGGCAGAACCTGGGGCTCAAGCATCAGCTCGAGACCGATGCCGTCGAACGTGCCAAGCTGACCGGCGTCGCGGTGGTGAACCAGCTTGCCGCCGAGGTCGATCCGGCAACGGTCGATCCGCTCGCCCTCGAGACCGCGCTCGACGCCCTGAGCCAGAGGTTGGGCGAGCAGATTGCCGCAGGGGGGCCGGGAATGTCCTTCACCCTGGAGCCCTGGTCCGCGTGGCGGGCGGAGGCCGGGCGCGCGCGGCAGGCGACCTCGGCGGAGGGGCTCTGGGTCACCCTGCCCGCCCAGCCCGTCCAGTCCCAGATCTTGGAACTCGCGCGCTGGCACGCCGCCGACTACCGTGTGCGCTTGCCTAAAGCGCTGTCGCCAATCGCCGATCAGGCCCTGATCGTCAACTTCGGCGCGGCGCCTTTGATCGACGAGCTGCAACAGCAGACCCTGCGCCACCTCCTCGTCTTAGCCGGCATCGCCTTGTTCGGCATCGCCATCGCCACCTGGCTCAGCAGTCGGCTGACCCGACCGTTACAGCAACTGGCGCAAGCAACGCAGCGGTTGCCGACGGCAATCGCCGACGCCCAACCGCTGCCACGGCTGACCCGCAACGCCATCCGCGAGACCGACGAACTGGCCTCGACCGTGACCGAGATGGCGCACTCGCTGCGCTTCAGCTTCGATCTGCTGGCGAGCAAGAAACAACGGCAGGATCAGCTGCAGGCGCTGGCAACGCTGCAAGCCCGACTGCTCTCGCGGCTGATCGAGCGCGACGAGGACGAGGCCGCGTTCGCCGACGATCTCCACGCCGAACTCGCGCGCCTGCTGCCCCGTCATCGCTGTCTCCTGATCCAGCAGGGACCGAGCGGGGAATACAAACCGCTCGGCACCGCCAGCGCCGCGGCCGGGACGCCCGCGCGCGACGGACCGGCGCTGCTCGACCAGGCGGCCGTCATCGCCTGCTGTGATCACGCCCTCACGACCGCGACCCCCTGTTCGCTTCCCGAGGCCACGGCTGCGGGACTCCTGTTCCCGATCGTTGGGCATGCCACCCTGCTCGTCGCCATCGAGCAACCGACCGCCCCACCCGACGCCCAAGCGGCAACCCAGCCCACCGCCAGCGACGCCGGCTTTACGCGCGAGATCCTCGAGGTCGCCAGCAACCTCGCCGGTGTCGCCCTCGAGGCGCTCCAACTCCGCCGCCGCCATCAGGTGCTGATCGAAGCGCTGTCACAGGCGCAGACTGGCGTCATCATCACCGAACACCTGCACGGCGAAGACCTCATCATCTATGTCAACTCCGGCTTCGAGACCATGACCGGCTATAGCGCGGCCGAGGTCCTCGGCCGCGACTGCCGGTTCCTGCAGGGCGAGGATCGGGCGCAGGAGGCACGCTGGCGGATGCGCGCGGCGATCCGCGCGGGCGAGACCTGCAACGTCATCATGCGCAATTACCGCAAGGACGGCTCCCGCTTCTGGAACTCGCTGCACCTCTCGGCGATGCGCGACCGCGAGGGACAGGTGACGCACTACATCGGCGTGCAGCAAGACAT
>NZ_JBKHDN010000071.1:0-12518 GCF_046541315.1 Halochromatium sp.
GGCCGAATCTGCTAGGCTCTCGCGTCGAATCCAGCGCAGTCACCCTCCTCCATGGCCCGTCGTCCCACCTCCTCGTCGCGTTCCCATCCCCGCCGCCGCGCTTCAGCCAAGAAGCCAACGTCCACTGCCGCGAAGAACCGGCGCAGTCGGTCAAGGGCGCGTGCCCGCGTGCTAGGCCCGAGGCTGCGCCGCGCGCTGGCGCTGTTGCGCAACCTGGCGATCGGCATCGCGCTGCTCTCGACCCTCGTCTATACGCCGGACTCGGTCACCGAGAGTTGGCCCGAGCCCGTGCAACAGGCGCTGGCGTCCATGCGCGACACTCATGCGTTGATCGGCGAGATCGGCAACGAGTGGATCCGCGCCGGCGCCAATTGGGTCAGCCGCGTGAGCAACGAGGGGTTGATACAGAGCGTCGAAGCGCTGTCGGGGATGTTTGGCGGCAGCGACTCGGCCGACCCGCAAGCGCTGCTCTCCGAGTTCGGTCACTGGCTGCCGGACTTGGGCGATCTGCTCGAGGATTGGCTGCGCGACCTGCTCGGCGATTGGCTGCCGGGACCGAGCCTGCCGGCCGGCGGGGGCGATCTCCCGCGCGTGGCCGAGAGCTTTTCCAAGGCCAAGGATCTGCTCTACCAGCGCATCTACCGCGGCCATCGGGAAACCGCCTACTGCGGCTGCGGTTACAACGGGCGCCGCCAGGTGGACCTGGCCAGCTGCGGGCTCGAACGCTACGCCAGCAATGAACGCGCGCGCAGGGTCGAGGCCGAGCATGTCTTCCCGGCGGCGCAGTTCGGCAACTTCCGCCGCTGCTGGCGCCATCCCGAGGCCTATCGCGACTGCCGCGAGGCCGACGGCGACCTGCTCTCCGGGCGCGACTGCTGTCTGCGCGTGGACGAGACCTTCCTCGTCGCGCACAACGATCTGCACAATCTGGTTCCCGCGGTCGGCATGATCAACGGCGACCGGCGCGACTACCGCTGGGGAATGGTCGCCGGCGGTGTGCGCTACGGCGACTGCGGCCTCCGCATCGATGCCGGCAACCGCCGCGTGCAACCCCCCGACGCGCTGCGCGGCGATATCGCGCGCATCATGCTCTACATGCGCGATACCTATGGCTTGCGGCTATCGCGCCAGGACGAGCGGCTGTTTCAGGTCTGGAGCGAGGGCGATCCGCCGGACGCATGGGAGCAGCGCCGCCAGCAGCGGATCAGGCGGCTGCAGGGTGTCGAGAATACGCATGTGGTGGATGCGCTGACGCCGCCGCCCGCTCAGTGATGATCGCTCGCGCGCTGGTGGCGCACTGCCCGTATGGTGACCGTCTCGGCATCGTCGATCCCAAGGAGTGCCACATAGCCAAAAGCGCCAAACGGGATCAGCGGCTCACGCAGGCAACGGCGGGTCGATCGATGCCTCACGACGAGTAACGCGACCCCGGGCTCCTGGCGAACTCGGCGCGCTCACCGAAGGCGTGCGCGCCGAGCGTCCATACCCGCCATGGGCGAAGCTCAAGCTCGCTCAAACGAGCACGCCGACGAGCCCCCGCGCGGACTGCTCCACCGCCTTCTTCACCATGGCCCCGACCAGGGCCTTGCCGAAGGTCTCGCCGAGTTTGTGCGAATGCGTGCTCTCGCGCCAGGCCGCCGCCATGCAGCCGAGTTCCTCAAGGGCCGAGAACAGCTGCGCTCGACTCAGACGCTCGGGATCGTACTGGACAAGGATGCTCGATGCGCGTTGGTTGATCTGCACCTCGCGGATACCCTCCATGGCCATCAACCGGGCCTGAGCAGCGCGAGCACGCTCACCGTGACAGCGGAACGCCTTGGAACGCACGCGGATGCGGCCGGGGACATGATGGATATACTGGCTCATCTTCGATCAAACTCCAAAGGATTGAGAACGCCCAAGGGAAGAAGCGCAACAGGAACGGTTCTTATTATACTGTCGGTCCGAGTCGGACGCAAGACGCTCTCATCGTCTTCGATCCAAGGCTATCATGCGCGCTTGCGTGTTGGTTATACTGTCCGCGGGCGGTTTTGTAATACGCTGTTTCAGCGGCGCGGCCACCTTCGGCTCAGCTGCTACCGCTCATGTTCTACCTCATCACCCTTTCAACCTCATCACCCTCGGATTGGAGCCTGACATGATGAAACGACCACTCAGCTGGGCCATTGCGATGGTTCTTGGCGCCGGCGCTGCAAGCCAGGCGACCGCGCAGACCCTGGAGGAGCGCGTGCGCCGCCTCGAGCAGGAGAATCGCCAACAAGCCGCCGACATAGCTCATCAAAAACAACAACTTGAAGAATCCCCGCAACGCGATGGCGCTGGCGGCGGGGGCTGGTTTGAGAACGTCGATATCGGCGGCGTGATCGAGATCGAAGGCGTCTACGTCGACCCTGCCGAGGGGTCGAGCGAATCGGATCTGGAGCTGGCGAAGCTCGAGTTTGAAATCGCCGCCCAGGTTACCGACTGGCTCAAGGCCGAGGCCGTGATAGAGAATGACGATGGCATCGCGGTCGATGTCGGGATGATCACTCTCGCCAACCCCGCGGTCTCACCGCTGTTCTTCAGCGCGGGCCAGTTCTACGTGCCCTTCGGTGCCTATGAGACGAACCTAATCTCCGGCACGCTGACGGAGGAGATTGGCGAGACCCGCGAGCACGCCGCCCAGGTCGGTTTCGACCATGGGGGCTTTAGCGGCAGCGTCTACACGTTCAACGGCGACAATAAAGTCAACGGCAAGAACCGGATCGAGAGTTGGGGTGCCAACCTGGCCTTCGCTCAGGAACACGAAGGGATGGCTTGGGGGGCCGGTGCCGGCTATATCAACGATCTTGGGGATTCGGACAACTTGCAGGGGAGCCTCGCCGACAACCGCGCCGGAAGTGATCCAACCGAGCGCACTGGCGGTTGGACCGCGAACCTGTCGGCGGGCTACCAGGACTTCAATCTGATCGCCGAGTACCTCTCGGCCGCTGAGCGCTTTGATCCAGACAGCCTCAGCTACAAAGACAAAGACGAGGGCGCGTTACCGGCGGCTTGGAACATCGAGCTTGGCTACAGTTTCGACACCTTCGGCAAGGAGTCGGTCGCCGCCATCGCCTATCAGGGTACCCGCGAAGCGGTCAACCTAGAGCTGCCCGAGGAGCGTTGGTCCGTCGGTTGGTCGATCGGTATTTTCGACAATACCGCGCTGTCTTTCGAGTATGCCCATGATACCGACTACAGCACGCGCAACGGCGGCACCGGCGACAACAGCAACGCCTTCATCACGCAATTGGCGATAGATTTCTTCTAGCGCCAACGAGACGCGCAGCGCGCTACACTGCGCGGATGCAACACCATCCGCGCAAGCGCTTCGGCCAGAATTTCCTCCATGACCCCGGTGTCATCCAGCGCATTCTCGATGCACTGGAGCCGATGCCGGGCCAACATCCGGGCCAGGATTTGGGCCAGGATTTGGACCAGCATCTCGTTGAGATCGGCCCCGGCCAGGGCGCGCTCACCGCCGGTTTGCTGGAGAGGGCCGCGACGCTGGATGTCATCGAACTCGACCGCGACCTGATCCAGCCGCTCGCCGAGCGCTTCAACACCCCCCGCCTACGGATTCATCAAGCCGACGCGCTGACCTTCGATCTTTGCGCGCTGCGCCCGCCTGCGGCGCCCCGGCTGCGCCTGATCGGCAACCTGCCCTACAACATCTCGACCCCCTTGCTGTTTCGTTTCCTTGACCAGGCGGACTGCATCGAGGATCTGCATCTGATGCTGCAGAAGGAGGTCGTGGAGCGAATCACCGCAGCCCCCGGCAGCAAGGTCTACGGGCGGCTCTCGGTGATGGTGCAGACCCGCTGCTCGGCCCAGCGCCTGTTACTGGTCTCGGCTGGGGCCTTTCGGCCCGCGCCGAAGGTCAGCTCGGCGGTGGTGCGACTGCGCCCGCATCGTCCGCCGCCCTACCCGCTTGCCGATCCGGCGTGGCACGCGCGCCTGGTCGCAGCGGCCTTCGCACAGCGGCGCAAGACCCTGCGCAACAGCCTGAGCGGACTGGTCGCGCCGGAACGGATGAGCGCGCTCGGGATCGATCCCGGCGCCCGTGCCGAAACCCTCTCGATCGCCGACTTCGCCGCGCTCGCCAATGCCCCGACCGATGCCCCGCCCAATGCCCCGAGCGCTTGCATTGCATCGCAAATACCCTGAAATTGGGCAGCGTTTTGCAGTGCGCCGATGAGATGAGTCGAGAGGAGCCGCCGATGAGCCACGAAGTCTACGACACCGAGCAGCGAGAAGACCAAGGCCCAGAACAGGACGAGGTCAAGCTAGCGCGCGCCCGGGATGTGTTGCCGTCGCTGATCCATCTGCTGCCGGTGGCCTCGCGGCCGTTCTTTCCGGGCCAAGCCGTGCCGCTACTTATGGACGCCGAACACTGGCTGCCAACGATGAAGGCGGTCAGCGAGACCCAGCACAAGATCCTCGGCGTGGTGCTGGTCGACAGCGACACCTCCGAAAAGGCGCACAGCGCCGACTTCAAGCCGGTCGGCACCGCCTGCCGCGTGCATCGCGTGCACTCGGAAGAAGGCAAATTGCAGGTGCTGGTCGAATGTCTGCAACGCTTCCGCATCCAGGGCTTCGTCAACCGCAAGCGCCCGTTCACGGCGCGCGTCGATTACCTGCCCGAGCCCAAGCCCGAGCCGGAGGATCAGGTCAAGGCCTACGCCATGGCCGTGATCAATACCATCAAGGAGCTGCTGCCGCTCAACCCGCTGTATGTGGAAGAGCTGCGCATGTTCCTCGATCGCTTCGGCCCCGATGATCCCTCGCATCTGGCAGATTTCGCCGCCAGCTTGACCACATCAAGCAAGGCGCAGCTGCAAGAGGTGCTCGAGGCGGTGCCGCTGATGAAGCGCATGGAGAAGGTCCTGGTGCTGCTCAACAACGAACTCGAGCTGGCCAAGGCGCAGCACTCGATCCGCCAATCGGTCGAGGAGCGCATGCACAAACAGCAGCGCGAGTTCTTCCTCAAGGAGCAGCTCAAGGCGATCCAGAAGGAACTCGGTATCGCCAAGGACGACCGCACCGCCGAGGTCGACAAGTTCAAGCAGCGCCTCGAAAAATTGACCCTGACCGAGGAGGCGCAAAAGCGCGTCGACGAGGAGATGGACAAGCTGGCGATGCTGGAGACCGGCTCACCCGAGTATTCGGTCACGCGCAACTATCTGGACTGGATCACCCTGCTGCCCTGGGGCCAGCATTCCAAGGACAAGCTCGATCTCAAACGCGCCCGGCGGGTGTTGGACCGCGACCACTACGGCCTCGCCGACGTCAAGGACCGCATCCTCGAATTCCTCGCCGTCGGCATCCACAAGAGCGAGATCGCCGGCTCCATCATCCTGCTGGTCGGCCCGCCCGGCGTCGGCAAGACCTCGATCGGGCGTTCGATCGCCGACACCCTCGGGCGGCGCTTCTACCGCTTCTCGGTCGGCGGCATCCGCGACGAGGCCGAGATCAAGGGCCACCGACGCACCTACATCGGCGCCATGCCGGGCAAGTTCCTGCAGGCGGTGAAGGACGCCGGCACCGCGAATCCGGTGATCATGCTCGACGAGATCGACAAGATCGGCGCCAGCTACCACGGCGATCCGGCCTCGGCGCTGCTCGAGGTGCTCGATCCGGAGCAGAACGTCGATTTCCTCGACCATTATCTCGATCTGCGCTTCGATCTGTCGAAGGTGCTCTTCGTGTGCACCGCGAATCAGACCGACAGCATCCCCGGCCCGTTGCTCGATCGCATGGAGGTGATTCAGCTGTCGGGCTATATCGCCGACGAGAAGCTCGCGATCGCTAAGAAGTATCTGTTGCCGCGGCAGATCGACCGCGCTGGTCTGCCGAAGGATACGGTCAAGCTCAAGACCAAGGCGCTGCGCGCGTTGATCGAGGGCTATGCCCGCGATGCGGGCGTGCGGCGTCTGGAAAAACAGCTCGGCAAGATCGTGCGCAAGGTCGCGGTGAAGATGCTCGAAGGCGCCGAGACCCCGATCGAGGTCGATTCGGAGACGCTCAAGGATTATCTCGGCAGTCCGGTGTTTCGCGACGAGCGCAAGCTTTCCGGCCCCGGCGTGGTCACCGGCCTGGCCTGGACCGCGATGGGCGGCGCGACGCTCAGCATCGAGGCGGTGCGCACCCATGAATACACGCGCGGCTTCAAGCTCACCGGGCAGCTCGGCGATGTGATGAAGGAGTCGGCCGATATCGCCTATGGCTACATCGTCAGCCACGCGGCCGAGTTTGACGCCGATCCGGCCTTCTTCGAGAAGGCCTTCATCCATCTGCATGTGCCGGCGGGCGCGACGCCCAAGGATGGTCCATCGGCCGGCATCACCATGGCCTCGGCGCTGCTCTCGCTGGCGCGCAATCAGTCGGTGCGGCGCATCGCGATGACCGGCGAGCTGACGCTCACCGGCGAGGTGTTCCCGATCGGCGGCGTGCGCGAGAAGCTGATCGCCTCGCGCCGCGCCGGGATCAAGGAGATCCTGCTGCCGGAGGATAACCGTGGCGAGTTCGACGAGGTGCCCGAGCACATCCGAAAAGGACTGACCGTGCACTTTGTCAGTCGCTTCGGGGATGTGGCCGCGCTGCTGTTTTCGACCTAGCAGGCCTGGCCGCTCGACCTCATTGCCGGACAACCCCGCCCCAAAGGCGGCGCATTTTTGCCCAGGATTCAAGCAACGAGATGAGGGCCGTGCGCTCGCGCCTTGGAAGCCAAGAGGCTCGATACGATCGATATCAGGGCGATCGCATCCCGCGATCTCCCCCCGCTGTTTTTTCTGTTTCTTATTTCAACGGACAAGGTGTCGTTATGGCAAGCAAGCGTCTCTGGCGTCGGATCGGTGTCTTCGTGCTCGTCGCTATTCCGCTGATACTGGCGATCGCTTTGCCGATCATCGGGTTGTTCTATGCCGACGTGGTCGTGGACATCTGGTGGTACCAATCGCTTGGTTTGGGCTTTTATTTTTGGCTGCGTCTGTTGTACAGCTACGTCGTGTTCACGGTTTTCACCGGGCTGTTTTTCTTGTTCTTTTATGTTAATTTCCGAATCGCGGCCCGCTCCATGCGGAGCGTATCGTTGAGTCGGAAAAAATCCCTGTTGCGGCTTAGGCGTGAGAATAGACGCGGGAAACGAAAGAATGCGTTGATTCTGGATTCGGAAAGCGATCGGCAACGCGAACCCTTCAGCCTGTTGTCGGCGATCATCTTTGGGTTGCACAAATTCTCCATACTGATCGCGCTGGTCCTGGCGATCGTTCTCGCCTATCCACTGTATTCTCACTGGGAAGACACGCTGTTATTCATCTTCGCGCCCAGGGCCGGTATCACGGACCCGGTCTATGGTCAGGATATCAGCTTTTATCTGTTCGCGTTGCCGGTCTTTCGCTCGATCCTGCTTGAGGTGTTTTTCGCGCTCAGCATCCTGCTGGCGATCCTTGGCCTGACTTACTTCCTGCATTTCCAGGCGTTGAAGATGCGTGAGCTGACGATCGGGAGGAGCGCGCGCCGGCATCTCAGTGTGATCCTTGCGCTGATGTTTGGCATCGGCATCGCGGAATTGCTGTTCCAGCGTTACGGGTTGCTGTATACCGATAGTCATACGCCGCTCTTCTTCGGCCCCGGCTACACGGAAATGACGATCGTGCTGCCGTTGATCTGGGCCTCGATATCGATGCTCCTTGCCCTTGGCGTCAGCAGCATTTGGTTTCTGAATACGAAGCGCGGCATAGCCATCGTCACGGCGTTCGTGGTGCTGCTGAGCGCAACCCTAAGCCTGCGCTATTGGGAGGCGATCCCGAAAGCGGTACAGGACTACCTGGTCGAGCCGGACGAGTTGGCGCGGCAACAGGTGTATATCGAACACAATATCGCCGCCACCCTGGATTCGTTCGGGCTGAGCGAGGTCGAGACGCGTCCCTATGTGGTGGCGGTGGATGCTAGCGAGTCCGAGGACAGCGACCGCGACGAGATTGTCACGATGACGCTGCGCAATATTCCGCTGTGGGATCGCGACGTGCTGCTCGACGTCTATCGCGAAATGCAGGAAATTCGCAGCTATTACAGCTTCCTCAGCGTCAACACGGATCGCTATACCATCGATGGCCGTTATCAGCAGGTCTTTCTCGCCGCGCGGGAATTGGACTTCGATCGCTTACCCCAGGATTCGCAAAATTGGGTGAATCGCTGGTTCAGGTACACTCACGGCTATGGTGCGGTGATGTCACCGGCGGCGCAGGTCGGCGAGGAGACCAAGCAATGGTTCCTGAAGGATATGCCGCCGCGCTCGGAGTCTGGCTTGACGACCAAGGAGCCCGGTATCTATTACGGCATGCAGGATCTGTATGACGTGATCGCGCCCAATGCCTTGGGGGAGATCTCCTACCCAGGCGAGGTCGGGGTGGTACAGGACGATTATCGCGCCGATACCGCGATCCCGATCGATGGCTGGTTCAGGCGCGCGATCTTTGCCCTCTATTATCGCGATTACAAGCTGTTTTTTACCAAGGCCATCAGGTCGGATAGCCAGATCCTGATCCGGCGCAATGTGCCGAGCACGATTCTTCAGGTCACACCCTTCCTGGAACTCGACGACGATCCCTATTTGGTGGTGACACCGGAGCATCTGTACTGGATCCTCGATGCCTATACGCTGTCCGATCGCTATCCCTATGCAGAGCCGGTGAACCGCCTGGTCGACGCCCATCCCGATCATGGCATGTCGAGCCCGATCCCCAAGCCGTTCAACTACATCCGCAATTCGGTGAAGATCGTGGTCAATGCCTATACCGGCGAGATGGATTACTATCTTGCCGATCCCAGCGATCCGATCGCGCGCGCCTACCGGCGGATGTATCCCGGCCTCATCAAGGGCATGGACCAGTTTCCGGAGGCCCTGCAATCGCATATCCGTTACCCGCGGGGTCTCTTCACGACCCAAATGCACGTGTATGCCAAGTATCATCAGACGGATCCGGCGGTGTTTTATGGCCAGGAGGATCGTTGGATGTTTCCACGGATTACGCGCGCGAGCGAAGTCAAAACGCTGTCGCCCTATTATGTCACGCTGAATCTGATCGACCCCTCGCGCTTCGAACACTTGCTGTTGGCGCCGATGAATCCAAAGGGGCGCGACAACATGCGGGCCTTCGCGGTGGTGAGTTCGGATGCGGAGAACTATGGCCGGATCGTCGTGTATAGCTTCCCCACCGGCGTGCTGGTGCTGGGGCTGGCGCAGATTGACGCGCTGATCGAACAGGATTCCGAGATTGCCGAACAGTTCACGCTCTGGGGGCGCGGTGGCGCCGAGATCCAGCGCGGCAAGCTGATATTGACGCTGGTCGACGATGTCATCACCTATGTGCAGCCAGTCTATCTGAAGGCGGCACAGGGCGTGCAGATCCCGCAACTCAAGCGGGTGATCGCGAGTCAGCACGGCAAGGTGGCGATGGCACGCTCGCTAGAGGAAGCGATCGCCAAGCTGGGCGAGCGGTAGCGCGCCCCGTCTGTTCCCGGATCTCGTCCGGCAGCGGGCGAAGAGGCGCCAACCGCGCGCGAAACGCTCAGCGCCGAGCGCCATTCCAGCGCGCCCAGCGCGTCAGGTCGGAGCCTTGGCTGAGCGCAAGCCCGATCCGATGCCGTGCCGCCAGCTCATCGCCGTGACCGAGGCCGGTTTCGTTGACGCCGACATAGTAGAGCCGCCAGGAACCGTCCTCCATCGGCACCAGGCAGGGCGCGCCGACCGCGAACGCATCCCAGGCCCCGGAGCCGCTCTCGGCATGGGCGAAGATCGAGCCGTCCGCCTCCGAGCCGGGACGGCGCGTCCAGTGCACGCCATCGTCGGATTCGGCCAGGCCGATCGAATGGCCGCTGCCGGCGACGCCCTCGTAGACCATCAGCCAGCGGCCGTCGTGCCAGAGCACCTGCCGGGTGCCGATGCCGAGGCCATCGAAGGCTTCCGGCTCGCCGGGGCCGAGCACCTGGCCGCGTTTGCGCCAGTGCAGGCCATCGTCGGACTCGGCCAGACCGACCCCAAAGACCATCCGCGCCGGGTCCAGGCTGTGATAGTAGAGGCGCCAGAGATCAGGGCGCGCCCGCACCACCTGGGGCCAGCCGATGGAGGCCGCATCGAAGGCATTCGGCTCGCCGAAGTCCAATAGGGCGCCTTGATAGGGGCCGTGAAGACGTTGCCAATGCATCCCGTCGCGCGAGATCGCGCAGCCCGGCCGCAGACGCAGACCTTTGACCGCGAAGCGCCCGATCCGGAACTCGCTGTGGTCGCCGCCCAGGTACCACATCCAATACAGCCCGTCCTCGTGGCACACGCAGCTGACGCCGACATGGGTCGAATCGAAGCGCGCCGGATCGGGATGCGCCTCGAACACGGCTCCGCGCGTGAGCGGGCCACTGATGCGTCGCCAATGCAGCCCGTCGTCCGATTCGGCCAGGCCGACACGACCGGTCGGCAGATTGATCTCCCGGTCGAAGCCCTGGTCGCGGCCGAAGTACCACATGCGCCAACGTCCATCCGGCAGGCGCAGCACGCAGGGGCCGGAAACCCGTTCGTCATCCCAGTGCCCGGCGGGTCCGGGTCCGAAGAGCAGACCTGTCTGCATGGCATCTTGAGCAGCTTGCGTCATCGAATGGCTCCAGGAACGCGGGCGCCGCCGCCCATCAGACTGCGTCCAGCGGCGCGAAGAGCAGATCCAAATCTTCATGACTCAGTGACTTGGCGGCGCTGCCGCCCCCTTCGAGCATCGCATCGGCCAACGCCTGCTTGCGCTCCTGCAATTCGGCGACGCGCTGCTCGACCGTGCCCTCGGTCAATAGCTTGTAGACGAACACCGGCTTGTCCTGGCCGATGCGATGGGCACGATCAGTCGCCTGACGCTCGGCGGCCGGATTCCACCAGGGATCGTAATGGATCACGGTATCGGCGGCGGTCAGGTTCAGGCCACTGCCGCCGGCCTTGAGGCTGATCAGGAACAGCGGCACCTCGTTGGCCTGGAAGCGGTTCACCGGTGTCTCGCGATCACGGGTCTGGCCGGTCAGCTTGACGTAATCGCGATCCTTCTTCTGATCCATCCGCTGCTCCAGCGCCTCCTCGATCAGGCTCAACATGCTGGTGAACTGCGAGAACAGCAACAGGCGCCGCCCCTCTTGCTGCAATTCGCCGAGCAGCTCGATGAGCAGATCCAGCTTCGCCGAGCCCTTCACGCGCCGCGCGCTCTCGAGCGAGACCAACCGCGGATCGCAGCAACATTGGCGCAGCTTCAGCAAGGCATCCAGGATGATGATCCCGCTCTGCGCCAAGCCCTTGCGGGCGATCTCCTTGCGCACCTTCTCGTGCAGCGCGAGACGCAGCGTCTCGTAGAGATCGCGCTGATCGGCGGCCAAGGGCACTTCGCGCAGGATCTCGGTCTTCGGCGGCAGCTCGGCGGCCACCTGCTCCTTGGTCCGGCGCAACAGGAAGGGCGCGATCCGCCGGCGCAGATGCTCGGTGCGCTCGTGCTCGCCATGGCGCTCGATGGGGGTGCGGAACAGGCGCCGGAAGCCACGCTCGTCGCCGAGTAGATCGGGCATCAGGAAATCCATCAGCGCCCAGAGTTCGCCGAGATGATTCTCCAGCGGTGTGCCGGTCAGACACAGCCGATACCGCGCCGCGAGCGAGCGCACCGCTTGCGCGCCCTTGCTGCGCGGGTTCTTGATCGCCTGCGCCTCATCAAGGATCAGCAGATGCCAGGACTGGGCGCGGAGCACCTCCAGATCGCGCGGCAACAGCGCATAGGTGGTCAGCACCAGATCCTGCTCGCCGAGCCGATCGAAAGATTCCTGGCGTTTTGGACCTTGCAGAATGACCACCCGCAGCGAGGGCGCGAAGCGCTCGGCCTCGCGCTTCCAGTTGAACATCAGGCTGGTCGGCGCCACCACCAGGCTGGGCCGATCGGCCCGACCGGCCGCCTTTTCGACCAACAGATGCGCCAGCGCCTGGATGGTCTTGCCCAACCCCATATCGTCGGCGAGCACGCCGCCCAGCTTGAAGTCGCGCAGGAATTGCAGCCAGTTCAGGCCCTCTTGCTGATAAGGGCGCAGCTCGGCCCGCAGCTCGGCGGGCGGAGCGACCGGTTCGATGCGCTCGAACTCGCGCAAGCGCCGGCCCCACTCGCGCGCCTGCTCGCCGCCGCGCCAGCTCAGGTTCGGCGCCTGTCGTTCCAGCTCGGCGAGTTCGGCGGCCTGCAGGCGCGACAGTCGCATCCGGCCATCGCCGCGCAAGCGTGCCATCGGGTCGTAGAGTTCAATCAGGGTCGAGAGGATCGGCTTCAGGCGCTCGGCCGGAAAGAAGATGTAGCGTCCATCGTCGAGGCGCAGACTGAAGCGCGTTTCCTCGCTGAGTTCGTTGAGCGCGCGCGACGAGAGATCCACCGCCGGATTCTGGATCAGGTTGAGCAGGATCGGCAGCAGATCCAGACGCTCGCCATCGACCTCGA
>NZ_JBKHDN010000072.1:0-12405 GCF_046541315.1 Halochromatium sp.
CGGCGGCCTGGTCGTCTAGCTCGGCGGCCCGATCGGCCAACTCGCCGATCTCGCGCATCATCGCCAGGGTGCGTTCGGCCTCCTCGGCGCTGATCTTGTTCAGCGCATAGCCGACATGGACGAGGACGAAGTCGCCGATCTCGGCATCCTCGATCAGCGCCAGGGAGACGGGCCGGCGCACACCACCGAGGGACACGGTGGCGGCGTCGGCCGCCGGATCGAGCGCGAGGATCTGGGCGGGGATGGCAAGACACATAGGCGGTGATCCGAAGGGCTGAGCGACGCCGACGGCGTCCAGAAGACGATGATCGACTTTGACCGTCAGGATACAGAAAGTTGGTAGTCGACACAGGGATCGACTGCGGTGATGTAGAGCCGAGCCAGGCGTTCCAGCTCCGGCCCCTTGGCGCCGCCGCGCGCGATTGCAGCGAGTCCCTGAGCGACCACGCCGGCCGGATGAAAATTCCATTCGGTTGGAGCCAGGATCCGATACCGCTCGACACGGCCATCCGCGATGCTGACCCGGTGGACAAGCAGACCGCGGGCGGCTTCGGCCGCGCCGATGCCGACGCCAGCATCAACGCCGCCTCGGGTCTCGTCACGATCAACCGCGTTCTTGAGCCCCGGTAACCGCCCCCTTGCGCCGGTGCCGTCCACTACAGGCCGAAGCGACTCGCCAGCATCTTCGAGCGACGCCTGAACCGCGCCGCCCCGGTCTTCCATTCCGGCGTCCAGAGTGGTCTCGGACGCTTTCTGAAAGCCGGCGCGCGGTAGCCGATTTCCGGCTTCTGGAGCGGCCAATGCGGTATTTTCAGACAGCCCCTCAAGGCCGCGCGCGCGCTGCGCCAGATCGACCAGAAGCGCCACCAGCCGCGTGAGCAGGCCGTTACCGTGCTCGGCGAGCAGGGCCGCGATCAGCGGATGCGCCGCCACCCGCGCCAGGGGGCCGGTTTCGGCGCACTCTCGCTGCCAGCGCGGCGTGGCGATGAACGCATCGGCGTCGGCGTTCGCTAACGCCTCGGCGAGCGGTTGCCAAGGCGCTGCCGGCAGCCGCGCGACCGGATTCGCGCCGCAGTCGGCAACCCCCCCCGCCAGCAGGGCGCGCACCAAGCCAGCGGCCGGCGTCCGCGTTTGCGCAGCCCAGCGCCGCACGGCCGCCGGGCTATCCAGCGCCTGTAGCCAGGCGTCTGGCGCTGTCCCCAGTGCCTGCTCGGTGACCAGGTCCAGCAGCGCGCTCGGATCGAGACCGGCGGCGGCGCCCTGCTCGGCCTGTTGCGTATGCAATGAAAAAGGGTCACCCCCCGCTTGCTGAGTCCGACGCAAGGCCATGAACGCGCGCATCACCCGCGGCATCGCGGACGCTGCCGATGTCTTGGGCGCCATGGTCTTGGCCTCGATCGCAGACAGAGTAGACGCCGCCGGCGACGGGGCCTTGGCCTCAGTGGAGGCGCGAGCATGCGCGTTGGCATCGATGCGCGCGCCCGCATCGAGCTTGGGCATTGTCTCGGCCCAGGGCTCCAGCATCCGCGGCCAGTCGAGCAATAACCGCCACAGGTGCTCCTTGATCGTCTCGGCGGACACCAAGGCCTGGCGGCGGGCCAGGACGGCGGCGCTCGGCTGGCGATCCAGCGCCTGTTCGCAGGCGCTGACACAGGCCGCCGCCTGCGCGGTCCCGCAGAGGCTGAAGAGCGTCGGCAGCTGACGCACGACCGCCGCAGGCGGCTTGCCGGCGAAGACGCGCGCGGCGGTCAGCGGACGGCTTGAGCCGATCGCAACCGCGCCGCTGCTCGCCTCAAGGCGGATCTCGAGCTGGCCGGCGAGAGCGGACATCGAACCCCCAAGGTTGGCGTGAATCACAAGCGACCTAGCTTCCGGCGCCGCGCCATGAGCCCCAGGAACAAGCATCGGCACAACCCGGATCCCAGGCCTCATCCAGCAGTTTAACCAACGCGCGAGCGCCGATAGCCCTGTAGACTAAGCGCTTTTGATCGCTGGACCCTCTCCTGCATGCTTGCCCCTGACCAACTTGCGGCCCTGCGCGCGCCGATCTCGTTCGAGACCGAGCTGCGTGGACAACGGCTGCGCCTCGAATCGACCTGGGGATTGTTCTCTCCGCGCGAGATCGATGAAGGCACCCGCCTGCTGCTTCAACATGTCAGGCTCAAGCCCGAGGCCGATTGCCTCGACCTCGGCTGTGGCTATGGTCCGATCGGACTGACGCTGGCGGCGCTGGCACCGCAGGGGCGGACCCTGATGGTCGACAAGGACTTCGTCGCTGTCGATTTTGCCCAGCGCAACGCCGCGCGCAATCGCCTGGAGAACGCCAGCAGCCGGTTGAGCAATGGCTTCGAGCAGGTGCCGCCCGAGATGCGCTTCGATCTGATCGCGAGCAATGTGCCCGCCAAGGTCGGCAAGGAACTGCTCTCGATCCTGCTGCACGATGCCCATGCGCGCCTGCGCCCCGGTGGCCAGCTCTATCTGGTGACCATCAGCGGTCTGCGCGCCTTCATCAAGCGCAACCTGGAAGAGGTTTTCGGCAACTACGACAAGCTCAAGCAGGGCGCCCATTACACGGTCGCATTGGCGGAACGCATTGACCGCTGATCTGGCGGCCCCGTGAGCGAAAGGGTTAGACTTCGTCGGCTAAGCCTTTTGGGCCCAAACAGGCGGAATCGACGCTGCCCCCTATGATCGCAAGAATGAATACGAGGAGGACTCACTATCATGTCGGAATCGAAAATCTATCCCGTCCCCGCCGAGATCGCCGCCGAGGCGCTGATCGACGAAGAACGCTACCGCAGCCTGTATCAGCGCTCGGTCGATGATCCCGAGGGCTTCTGGGCCGAACAGGCCGAACAGCACATCAGCTGGTTCGAGAAGTGGAACACGGTGATGGACTACAGCTACGGACCGGAGGATGTCCACATCCGCTGGTTCGAGGGCGGCAAGTTGAACGTCTCCCACAACTGCCTGGACCGACACCTCGCCACGCGCGGCGACCAGGTGGCGATTCTCTGGGAGGGCGACAACCCGGAAGAAGACCGCAAGCTCACCTATCGCGAGCTGCATGCCGAGGTCTGTAAGCTCGCCAACGTGATGAAGTCACGCGGGGTGAGCAAGGGCGACCGCGTCTGCATCTACCTGCCGATGATCCCCGAGGCCGCCGTCGCCATGCTCGCCTGCACCCGCATCGGCGCCGTGCATTCGATCGTCTTCGGCGGCTTCTCGCCGGATTCGCTGCGCGACCGCATCCAGGATTCGGAGTGCCGGCTGCTGATCACCTCCGACGAGGGCGTGCGCGGCGGCCGCAACGTGGCGCTGAAGAAGAACGCCGACAAGGCGCTCGAGGAGTGCCCGAGCATCGACACCTGCATCGTCGTGCGCCGCACCGGCGGCGAGGTGGCCTGGAGCGAAGGCCGCGACCTCTGGTACGACGAGGCCCTCGCCGACGCCGCCGCCGAATGCGAGGCGGTGCCGATGGATGCCGAGGACCCGCTGTTCATCCTCTACACCTCGGGTTCGACCGGCAAGCCCAAGGGCGTGCTGCACACCACCGGCGGCTATCTGGTCTACGCGGCGATGACGCACAAGTACACCTTCGACTATCGCGAGGGCGAGGTCTACTGGTGCACCGCCGATGTCGGCTGGGTCACCGGGCACACCTATATCGTCTATGGCCCGCTCGCCAATGGCGCCATTTCGCTGATGTTCGAGGGCATCCCGAACTATCCGGACATGTCGCGCTTCTGGCAGGTGGTCGACAAGCACAATGTCGCCACCTTCTACACCGCGCCGACCGCGATCCGCGCCTTGATGCGTGCCGGCGAGGAGCCGGTCAAGAAGACCTCGCGCAAGAGCCTGCGCATCCTCGGCACCGTCGGCGAGCCGATCAACCCGGAGGCCTGGGAGTGGTATCACAACGTCGTCGGCGATGGACGCTGCCCGATCGTCGATACCTGGTGGCAGACCGAGACCGGTGGCCATCTGATCACACCGCTGCCCGGCGCCACCCCGACCAAGCCCGGTTCGGCGACCAAGCCCTTCTTCGGCGTGGTGCCGGCGCTGGTCGACGCCAGTACCGGCAACCTGCTCGAGGGCGAGGCGGAGGGCGCGCTGGTGATCACCCGGCCCTGGCCCGGTCAGATGCGCACCGTCTACGGCGACCATCAGCGCTTCATCGACACCTACTTCAAGCAATATCCGGGCTATTACTTCTCCGGCGATGGTGCCAAGCGCGATGCCGACGGCTATTATTGGATCACCGGCCGCATCGACGACGTGCTCAATGTCTCCGGTCACCGCCTCGGCACCGCCGAGATCGAGTCGGCGCTGGTCCTGCACGAGGGCGTCGCCGAAGCGGCCGTGGTGGGCTATCCGCACGACATCAAGGGTCAGGGCATCTATGCCTATGTGACCACCATGGCCGGTGTCGAACCGAGCGATGAACTCAAGAAGGAGTTGGTCAAGCTGGTGCGCACCGAGATCGGCCCGATCGCGACGGTCGATATCATCCAGTGGTCGCCCGGACTGCCGAAGACCCGCTCGGGCAAGATCATGCGCCGCATCCTGCGCAAGATCGCCGCCAACGAGATCGACACCCTCGGCGATACCTCGACCCTGGCCGATCCTAGCGTGGTCGAGGAACTGATCGATCATCGCGCCAACCAATAGGCCATCTTGGCTTCGGTCGTGGCGCCACGCGCCACGACCGGCCATGTTTCCCTGGCGGCAACCACCGCCGCCCATCCTGGCGATATTGCATCGCCACTGTCCAACCTGACGTCCCATCATGAACGGAATCCTGGTAGGCACCCAGTCTCAAGAGGTCGATCTCATTGCCTTTATGTCAGCGAGTAGGCGTCTATGTCGACGCCGAGAATGTCCGTTATAACGGCGGTTATCAGATGCGTTACGACGTGCTGCGACGGTTCGCGGCGCGGGAAAACGGCATCCTGCAACGCCTCAATACCTATATTTCCTACGATTCGGAACGCGCCCGCGAAGATCCCGAGTATGCGAAGAAGAGCCGCGGCTATCAGCAGATGGTGCGCGACTTCGGCTGGAAGATCACGGTCAAATATGTGCGCCGGTACACCGACGAAGCCGGCAATATCTCGATGAAGGCCAACGCCGATCTGGACATGGCGGTCGATGCCATGCTGCAGGCCGAAAAGCTCGATCAGGTGATCCTGGTCACCGGCGATGGCGATTTCCTCCAGGTCGTCGAGGCCCTGCAGAACCGCGGCTGTCGCGTCGAACTGATCGGCTTCAAGAACGTCTCGCGCGCGCTACAGCAAGAGGCCGATGCCTATTGGCCCGGCTTCCTGATCCCCGACCTGTTACCGGTCTCCTACGAGCCACGCAATGAATGGGGCAAGTCCGGCTCCTGTGTGCGCGGGGTCTGCACCAAGTGGTTCCCGGACAAGGGCTACGGGTTCCTGCGTTTCATTCAGGATATCTCGCCCGATCTCTGGATCACCGACCCGCGCGAGCCGGCCTCGCCCTATGTCAGCGTGTTTTGCCATGCCAACGAGGTCGCCGAGGATGTCACCGAAGACATGCTGATGAATCGCGAAACCATCCTGGAGTTCTATCTCAACGAGAGCGAACAGAAGGATAACGGCTTGGTTGCCAACAACGTCAGGCTCGCGTTCAATATCAGCCGTTGACAACGACCTGCGAGCACGAGCGCTGATTGCCGATGACCACCGCCGCGTCTCCGATCAATCCGGCGGGCCTGGCGCGCCGCCTGGTGCAGGATGGATTGCTCTCGGAGCAACGGGCGCGGGCGGCGCAGCGGGAAGCCGCAAACCGCCATCAGACCTTCGTGCAGTATCTGGTCGAGCACAAATGGCTCGATGGCTACCGCATCGCGGCGGCCGCCTCCGAGGCGTTCGGAGTGCCACTGCTGGATCTCGCCGCCGTCGATCTGTTGCGGGTGCCGATCGATCTGATCGATCAGCGGCTGGTGCAAAGACATCGCGCGCTGCCGCTGTTGCGGCGTGGCAATCGGCTGTTCGTCGCGGTGTCGGACCCGACCAACGATCAGGCCCTCGATGACATCCGCTTCAATACCGGCCTGAGTCTGAGCGCGGTGCTGGTCGAGGACGACAAGCTCGCCACCGCCATCCAGCAGGTCCTGCAAGCCCAGGACACCAGCCTCTCCGATCTCATCGACGCCGACCTCGGTCAGGCCGAGGGCGTCAAGGACGACAGCGGCGAGGCGATGGAGACGGCGTCGAACGTCGACGATGCGCCGGTGGTGCGTTACGTCAACAAGATCCTGCGCGACGCGATCAATGCCGCCGCCTCCGATATCCACTTCGAGCCCTACGAGCGCGCCTTCCGCATCCGTTTTCGCCAAGACGGGGTCTTGCACGAGATCGCCCATCCACCCTTGAGCATCGCCGCGCGCTTGATCGCCCGCCTCAAGGTGATGTCGCGCATGAATATCGCCGAACGGCGCGTGCCTCAGGATGGCCGGCTCAAGCTCAAGCTCGGCTATGCGCACGCGGTCGATTTTCGCGTCAACACCCTGCCGACGCTCTATGGCGAAAAGGTCGTGCTGCGTATCCTCGACTCGGCCGGCGGCAAGATCGGCATCAACCGGCTCGGCATGGAACCCGAGCAACAGGCCCTCTTCCAACAGGCGATCTCCCGCCCCTATGGGATGATCCTGGTCACCGGTCCCACCGGCTCGGGCAAGACGGTGACCCTCTACTCGGCGCTGAACCTGCTCAATCAGACCGCCGTGAACATCTCCACCGTCGAAGATCCGGTCGAGATCCAGGTGCCCGGCATCAACCAGGTCAGCATGAACGCCAAGACCGGGCTGACCTTCGCCGCCGCCCTGCGGGCGTTCCTGCGCCAGGACCCGGACATCATCATGGTCGGCGAGATTCGCGACCAGGAAACCGCCGAGATCGCGGTCAAGGCGGCGCAGACCGGTCATCTCGTGCTCTCGACGCTGCACACCAACGATGCGCCGCAATCGCTGACGCGACTCGCGCAAATGGGCGTGGCGCCCTTCAATATCGCCTCATCGGTGCTGTTGATCATGGCGCAACGCCTAGCGCGTCGACTCTGCCCGCATTGCCGCGCCGAGGAAACGCTGCCGCGCGAGGCCCTGCGCGAAGAGGGCTTCAGCGCGCAAGCGATCGATGCGGGCCTGACCCTCTACAAGGCCGTCGGCTGCGAGCACTGCACCGACGGCTACAAGGGCCGCATCGGTCTGTTCCAGGTGGTCAAGGTCTCGGACGCGATGGGGCGCACCATCATGGAAGGCGGCAATTCGCTCGACCTCGCGCGCCAGGCCGCGCAAGAAGGCTATCTCGACCTGCGCCAATCCGGCTTGCACAAGGTCCAGGCGGGCCTCACCAGCCTGCTCGAACTCAACCGCGTGACCCGGGATTGACCCCGAGGGTCGCCGCCGCCGGCATGAAGCAACGCGCGCACAAGACCGCGGTCTTTCTGTGGCAAGGGATCGATCGGCAGGGCGCGCGCGTCAAGGGCGAGCTAAGCGCTTCGAGCCCGGTGCTGGCGCGCGCCGAGCTGCGCCGGCAGGGCCTCAAACCGCTCAAGGTGCGCAAGAAACCGCAACCGCTGTTCGGCGGCGGCAAGAAGAGGATCACGGCCGCCGATATCAGCATCTTCAGTCGCCAGCTGGCGACCATGATGAGCGCTGGCGTGCCGCTGGTGCAAGCGTTCGAGATCGTCGCTCGCGGCCACCATAACCGCTCGATGCGGGAGCTGTTGCTGCGGATCAAGGGCGACATCGAGAGCGGCACCAGCATGGCGGCGGCACTGCGCCAACATCCGGCCTGTTTCGACGCCTTGGTCTGCAATCTGGTCGCGGCCGGCGAGCATGCCGGTGTCCTCGACATCCTGCTCGACAGGATCGCCACCTACAAGGAGAAGACCGAGTCGATCAAGGGCAAGCTGAAGAAGGCGATGTTCTATCCGGCGGCGGTGATCATCGTCGCCATCATCGTCACCGTGGTGATCATGCTGTTCGTGATCCCGCAGTTCAAAGCCCTGTTCTCGAGCTTCGGCGCCGACCTGCCCGCCTTCACGCGGTTGGTGATCGCGCTCTCCGATCTCATGCGCGCTTACTGGCTGCCGATGGCCCTCGGCGCCGCAGCGTCGGTCTATGCCCTCGTCGCCGCCTGGAAACGCTCGCAGGCCTTGCGCGATGCGCTCGATCGCATCGCGCTGCGCCTGCCGGTGCTCGGCCCGCTGCGGCACAAGGCGGCGGTCGCCCGCTTCGCGCGCACCCTGTCGACCCTCTTTGCCGCCGGTGTCCCCTTGGTCGAGGCCTTGGATTCGGTCTCGGGCGCGACCGGCAGCGTCGTCTATGCCAAGGCGGTGACGACGATGCGCGACGAGGTCGCCACCGGCCAGAGCCTGCAGGTCGCCATGCGCGAACGCGAGCTGTTCCCGCACATGCTGGTGCAGATGACGGCGATCGGCGAAGAATCCGGTGCCCTCGATGCCATGCTCGGCAAGGTCGCCGATGCCTACGAGGAACAGGTCGACAACGCCGTCGATGCCTTGAGCAGTCTGCTCGAACCCTTGATCATGGTGGTGATCGGCGGCCTCGTCGGCAGCCTGGTGGTGGCGATGTATCTGCCCATCTTCAAGCTGGCGGCCGTGATCTAGGGCCGGGACAGGCGTATGCCCAATGACTCCATCGCCACACTCATCGACACGCTCGTCGGTGTCCTCGAGCAGACGCCGATCCTGCTCTACCTGAGCACCGCGCTGGTCGGCCTGCTCGTTGGCAGTTTTCTCAATGTGCTGATCCTGCGTCTGCCGCGCATGATGGAACAGGCATGGCGCCAGGAGTGCCTGGAGTTCCTCGCCGCCGGGTCGGAGCCGCCCGCCGAGGCCGATGCGATCGACTCGCCGGAGGCATCCGCGCCATCCGAGGCATCCGCGCCATCCGCGCCATCCGCGCCCCATCGGACATCGTCACCCCCTCGAGCGGCATCCACGCGACCGCACCTGGGCTTGGCCTGGCCCGGCTCGCATTGCTGGTCCTGCGGCGCGGCGATCAAGCCCTGGGACAACATCCCGATCCTGAGCTGGCTGCTGTTGCGCGGTCGCTGCCGCGCCTGCAAGCGCCGGATCTCGCCGCGCTATCCGCTGATCGAGGCGCTCACCGCGGTCTTGTCGGTACTGGTGGTCTGGCAGCTCGGCGCGACGCACGCGGCACTAGCCGCGCTCATCCTGACCTGGGGATTGATCGCGCTGGCGATGATCGACCTCGACACCCAGCTGCTGCCCGACAGTCTGACGCTGCCGCTGCTCTGGCTGGGCCTGTTACTGAGCCTCGCGGGCACCTTCACCGATCCCGCCTCGGCCATCCTCGGCGCCGCCAGCGGATATCTGCTGCTCTGGCTGGTGTTCCACGCCTTTCGCCTCGCCACCGGCAAGGACGGCATGGGAGAGGGCGATTTCAAGCTGCTCGCGCTCTTCGGCGCCTGGCTCGGTTGGCAAGCCGTGCCGCAGGTGATTGTGCTGTCGTCGCTGCCCGGCGCCCTGGTCGGCCTCGCGCTCATCGCCAGCGGCCGCACGCGGGCCGGAGAGCCCATCCCCTACGGCCCCTTCCTGGCCATGGCCGGCTGGATCAGCCTGCTCTGGGGCGAGACCATGACGGAGGCCTATTTTCAGTGGGCGCACCCATGACCTATCGTGTCGCACTCACTGGCGGCATCGGCAGCGGCAAGAGCACCGTTGCCGAGCACTTCGCCGCGCTCGGCGTGGCGGTGAGCGATGCCGATGCCATCGCGCATCAATTGACCGCGGCGGACGGCGCGGCCTTGCCGGCGATCGCGGCGGTCTTCGGCGCCGAGATGATCGACCCCAACGGCGCCCTGGATCGAGCACGGTTGCGCGGCCGGGTCTTCAGCGACCCCGACGCGCGGCGCCAGCTAGAGGGCATCCTGCATCCGCTGATCCGCGCGCGCATGCTCGAAGAGACCGCGAGGGTATCCGCGCCCTATGCGCTGCTGGTGATTCCACTGCTGTTCGAGACCGGCCAACAGGCGCTGGTCGATCGAGTGTTGGTGGTCGATGTGCCCGAAGCGGTCCAGATTGCGCGTGTGCAGAGCCGCAGCGGCCTCGCGCGCGCCGAGATCGAGCGCATCGTCGCCAGCCAGATCAGCCGCGCCGAGCGCTTGGCCGCCGCCGACGATGTGCTCGACAATCGCGGCGAGGCAAGCGCGCTCGCTCCCCGTATCGCATGCCTGCACCGGCGGTATCTCGAGCATGCCCGGCATCAGGCTGACTCATCCCGGGCTGAACTGGGCTAGGCTGGGCTGTGCTTGGAATGAGCTTCACTCGGCTAGCGCGCCCATCATGCGCATGGACGCTCGACCTGATCACCGGACGACACCCGCCCACAAGCCCAGGTCCAACGCAGGCGCCAGCGGTTGGATTCGCCACGAACGGGTTGCGCACACTTGCAATCGCTGGTTATGCTCAGCCCCGTGGCCATCGATGGCCACGCGTGCAGCTCGATTCCGCAACATCCGCCAAGCGGGTGGAACCAGTCACTATGGAGGATTGCAGCGCAATGAAAAAGAACCACCAGTCAACCCGTTACTTCATTCTCTTGGCAATGAGCCTCAGCCTGGCTTTGTTTTCGCAATCGCTTTTCGCAGTCGAATGCAAGGGGATGGAGAAACTCGACTGCGAGCGTCAGGATGACTGTACCTGGGTTGGTAGCTATCAGCGCAAGGACGGCATCCAGGTCAGCGGTTATTGTCGCAGCAAGGGCGGTAAGAAATCCTCGAGTTCATCAAGCACTTCAAGTTCTTCAGGCCCCTCGACCACCACCAGCGGCTCGAATTAAATCGGGCCAACGTCGATTGCAGTACGCCGAGCCCGGTCGCCGTCAAGGCACAGCGGCGACCGGGCGAGTATCGCCTCGCTGCCTACCGATCGATGGCGTCCTCGTCCCAGAACAGATCGTAGTCTTCATCGGCGGGCGGATTGCCGTCGTGGACCAGACTCCGGCGACGCTGTAGATAGGCATCGCGCACGAAGACGTAGCGATCGAGCGCGGCCTCGTCCATCAGATCCCCGCTTTCGAGGAGCCCGGCACGGGTGTCGACCGCCCGCAGCGCCACGAGTCCCCAGTAGATCTCGTCTTCGTTCAGATTGAACAGCGGATCGACGAAGAGATCGCCGGCGAACCCGACGGTATCGCGCACCGAGCTTGGCCCCAGGATCGGCATGACGAAGTACGGGCCATCGCCGATGCCCCAATAGCCCAGCGTCTGACCGAAGTCCTCCTTATAGCTCGGGATGCCGATGTTGGTGGCGACATCGAAGAAGCCGCCGAGCCCCACCGTGGTGTTGACCGCCAGCCGGCCGACATCGGTTCCGGCCCGCGAGAGCTTGAACTGTAGCGCGTTGTTCACCGCCGAGTTGATGTCGGCGAGATTGTTGAAGAAATTGCTAATGCCCTGGTCGATCGGCTCTGGCACGATGGCCTGATAGCCTTTCGCCGCCGGCTTGAAGAAGGCATTGTCGAAGTCCGTGTTGAACTTGAACATCGCCCGGTTATAGGCCTGCCAAGGATCACGCGGATCGCGCTCCTCCTTGGGAATCGAACCGCATCCAGCCGCCAACGCGAGCGTCACAAGCAGCAGGGGAAGGATGCGCAACCGCGCTCTATGCATACACTGGACTCCCGCATCAGGATGCGCCGCCATTGGCCCGCCACCGATGGTAGCACAGAGCCCGGGCCAAGCTCGCGTTTGGCTTTTACGGATAAGGCTCTTATGCTGCCGGCATGCAACGCCTAGACCCACACTCAGCCCCCCAAGGCATCGCTGCACGCTTCCGCGGCTTCTTGCCGGTGGTGGTCGATGTCGAGACTGCGGGCTTCGATCCGCAGCGCCATGCCTTGCTCGAGATCGCCGCCGTAATCATCCGCATGGATGCCGACGGCCAGCTGGTGCCCGGCGCCACCCACGCCTGTCATGTGCTGCCGTTTCTCGGTTCGGAACTCGATCCGAGCGCGCTGGCCTTCAACAAGATCGACCCGGATCATCCGTTCCGGGACGCTATGGCCGAGCACCAGGCGCTGCCGAAGATCCTCGATCCGATCCGCAAGGCCGTGGCCTCGCAGGGCTGTAATCGTGCCATCCTGGTCGGACACAACGCGCACTTCGATCTCGGCTTCGTCAAGGCTGCGGTGGAGCGCAACGACTACAAGCGCAATCCCTTTCATGCCTTCAGTGTCTTCGATACGGTGTCGCTCGCCGGCTTGGCATACGGACAGACGGTTCTGGCCAAGGCGGCGCAACTGGCGGGGCTTGGCTGGGACAATGCCGCCGCCCATTCGGCCATCTATGACGCCGAACAGACGGCGCGGCTGTTTTGCACCATCGTCAA
>NZ_JBKHDN010000073.1:0-12387 GCF_046541315.1 Halochromatium sp.
GACCCCGACCGCGTTTGATCGTTCACCGGCCTTCAGGCAGGGGCGCTTCTACCGGGCCCCTGGCCGCGCCGGTCGCGATGCAGTTGAAGACTGACGTGCGTGGTCCGCGGAACGATGATGAAACCCCGCTTCGGCCACAGCACGCCTTCACCGCGGAAGCCTAAGCGAACCAGCCCGAACAGTACCAGCATCCCGAACGTCGCCGAGATATAGACGAAGAGTCCTTGAGTGCCTAACAGGCGCATCGACGCACTGGCGAGTAAGGGGCCAAGTGCGGCTCCGGCTCCATAAATCAGCACCAAACGGCTTGCAACCGCTACAACCTCGCCCTCAGCGATGCGGTCGTTCACATGCGCGATGCTGATGGAGTAGATTGGAATCGCGAAACCGCCGAAGACGAAGCCAGCACCAAGTAGCGCCGCGCTCGGTCGTTCCTCTAAAACGACGATCGTGAGGGCTGCCAATGCCGCAATCAGGCCTGCAAAGATGATCACGAGGCGACGGTCAATCTTGTCCGACAGCCGTCCTAGCGGCCAGGTAAAGGCAAGCGCTCCGGACATCGTGATCGCCATGAACAGGGCGATGCCCTCGTCCTCGAAACCGACGCGCGTGGCAAAAACGGGTCCCATGCCCCAAAACGCGCTCATGGCTGTGCCCACGACAAAGGCACCCGCGAAGCCCAGCGGCGACAAGTCAAGGAGTCGCTTCATCGACACCCGATCGGCAGCCACCTTGCCCGGAACGCCGGCACGCGTCAGCGTAATCGGAACCAGCGCCAACGAGAGCAGGATCGAGGTCGCAGCGAAGAGCATGAAGCTTTCTGTCGGCGCCAGCGTTAGAAGCGACTGGCTTGCAACGTATCCGAGTACCAGTATGAAATTATAGAGTCCCAGTATTCGCCCACGCTGGTCACGTTCAGCCGAGGCATTGAGCCAGCTCTCGATGACGACCACCAGACCGGCATAGCAGACCCCGAAGAGCAGGCGAAACAGGAACCAGACGGCCGGGGCAATGATCAGAGGATAGGCGATGGCCAAAGCAGAGCAGATCGAGGCAAGCGCGGCGAAGGCGCGGATATGGCCCACTGCCTCGATGAGACGGGAGGCGTACGAAGAGCCTACGGCGAAGCCAAAGAAATACGCCGACATGATCCAACCGATCGTCACAGAGGACATGCCCTCGCCCACCGCGCGCACGCTGACTAGGGTTCCGCTGAGGCCATTGCCGATAACCAGCATTGCCACGGCGATAAACAGGGCGGACAACTTGATCAGTGGTGAGCCCGATACAGGCGATTGTGGTTCGTCGACTGGTCGATCCGCTTGGCGAATCCCGTTCATGTGCGTCGTCCTGCTCTTTGTAGGATCGCATTCCGGCCTGCGCGGACTATTCAAGCAGCGCCCGAGGTTCGATCGCGGCAGGTTCGAAGCAGCGTTGCAGCCGCGGCCGCAGTGACGGCCGGCACCGCCCGAGCCATCGCGGATCGAGAACGACTCCAGCAGCACCGGAAAGCGCCATTCTAGCACCCCGAAGTCGATGAGACGCGCGTTGGTCATCTGGGTGTGCACGGCACTATCGCGAGGCAAGGCGGCCAAATTGGCCGTGATGGCCGATCTCTGCGGTCAGCTGGCGTTCAGCTTGCGCCGCAGCGTGCGCTCGCCGATCCCGAGCAGTTTGGCGGCACGGCTGCGGTTGTAGTCGGCGGCCTTGAGCGCGGCATCGATCAGCAGCCATTCGGCCTCGGCGAGGGTGGTGCCGACCGGGATGAATACGCCGTCGACCACGCCGGAGCGCTCGCGTCCCCGCTGCGGCAGGAGCTGATACACCGAGGCGGCCGATAGCTCAGGGGCCTCCTCCGGCAGGCGCACGGCGAGCCGTGCCATCAGGTTGCGCAATTCACGCACGTTGCCGGGCCAGTCGTAACGGGCAAGCAGTTGTGCGGCCTCGTCTGTCAGCCTCGGCATCGGCGCTTGCCACCCCATGTCCTGCAGGCCGTTGTGGAGGAAATGCTCGGCCAATAGCGGGATGTCGATGCGCCGCTCGCGCAGCGGCGGCAGCTCTAATGGCAAGACGTTGAGCCGATACAACAGGTCTTCGCGGAACAGACCCGAGGCGAGACGCTCGTCGAGGGCGCGATGGGTCGCCGCGACGACCCGGACATCCACCGCGACGGGTGCCTCGCCGCCGATGCGATGGACCGCCCGTTCCTCCAGAACCCGCAGCAGCGAGACCTGGGCCTGGGGCGGCATCTCCCCGATCTCGTCGAGGAAGATCGTGCCTTGATGCGCCTGCTCGAAGCGGCCGCGGTGGCGGCGCACGGCGCCGGTGAAGGCGCCCTTTTCGTAGCCGAATAGCTCGGCTTCCAGCATGCTGTCTGGAATGGCGCCGCAGTTCACCGGCACGAAGGGGCCTTGGCTGCGCGGGCCGAGGCCGTGCAGGGCGCGGGCGACCAGCTCCTTGCCGGTGCCCGTCTCGCCTTGGATCAGCACCGGCTCACGGCTGCGCGCGAAGCGCGGCACATCGGCCAGGGCCGTTTCCATGCTCGAATCGCGGCAGGTCAGCCAAGGTCGCAGGCGTTCGCATACCCGACAGGGCTCGTTAGGATCGCCCCCTTCAAACGTCGATGAGGCCATGGTGCAGCGGAGTCAGGGCATCCTGAGAGACGATCTCGTCGCGCGATCGGCTGACGTTGCCCCTTGTCGAGGCGCTCCGAAGCCCTCCCGTCGACTTGCGGCTGGATGACACGCCAGAAGGCCGTGCACGCGTGAGGTCTTGCCCACGCGACATGCTCAGGCGTGCCTTGGCGTCTTGACGTGCCCATTGTGTCATCTAGAAGGGGGCGGCGGGTCCGTATCGATCACCCGAAATCGTGCTTGACGATCTCCATCACCCGCCGGCAGATCTCGCGGCCGTAATCGGTCCACTGGCCTTGGCCCCAATAGCGATAGCAGCTGGTCTGCGAGGCCATGAGGTGAAAGAGCGCGTTGCGATAGTTCGGATCATCGGTCGGGGTCTTCGGCTTCAGCACCTTCTCGTGGAAGGCTGAGCTGGCCTCTTCCATCGGTCCGAGCACATTGTCGTAGCCCTTGACCCAGGACAGATCGTTGGTCCAGCTGGCGCCGTCCATGTGGAACTGGTGGTCGGACTGCTTCAGCTCCTCGATGACCTGAGCCAGCTTCTCCGGACCGTCGCCGGGCTGCATCTGCCCCCAGATCTTGCCCTGCTGCACGGGGCGGATCTCGGTGAAATCGCTCTCGTCGATGCCGAGCGCGAACAGCTGCTCCAGATACTCGCTGCCATTCATCAGCGGCACGTCGGAGCCTGAGGCCTGACGCACCACCTCGAAGAACTTATCTGGAAACTCGTTCATCATCACGCCGCCGTTCTCGCCGTCGGCGATCTGCGTCACCAGCGGCGGCACCTGCTTGCCGGCCAGCTCCCAGCGCTCCAGCCCCTGCGCCTCGTACCAGGGCTGCATCTGCGCGACCAGCTTGGTGTCCGAGCCCTGCGTCTTGACCAGCGCGATGATGCTCGCGGTCTCTCCCTTGGAGTTGGTACAGACCAGCCGATGCGGCAGGTGCGGGCGTTGCGGATGTGAGCCATTGTCGACCTGCTCGACGCTGTGCTCCTGCACCAGCACCCATTGATAACCACAATCGTTCAGGGTCTTGACGAACTCGTAGGCGACATCGGGATGGTTCGGCAGGGCCATCTCCGACGGCGAGAAGCCGCGCACCCGCTCCAGCGCATCCAGTCCGAACAGCGCCGCGAAATGGTGCTGGAAGGCCCGTACATGCAGCCGATAGTCCTGCACCGGCGTCGAGGGTGCCACGGCATGACCCCAAGGCATGCCCAGCCACTCCACAGCCCAGTTGTAATCGGGGTTCATGGTGATGCCCTTGAGCGCATCGAGCACATGGTCCTCGCCCATCTGGCGCAAGCCATGGAGCAGTGTGCCCGAGTACTCCAGCATCACCCGCGGCGACTTGCCCTCATGGATCAGCTGCGGGATGAACTCGCCGATGCGTTTGTAGCACCAGACGAAGGCCGGCGCGTTGTAGTTATCGCCGATGTCCTGGTGGTCCATCATGTACTTGAGGTTGCTGATGATGGTGGCGGTCTGCAGATCGTCGCCGCCAGCCGGGATCAGCGGCTGATGCTGATGCAGCGCGATGGCGCAGGCGGCGCGGATCGAGCCGAAGTCAACCGCGCCGGGAGACTGCGCGAGCGACTGGTCCTTGCCGGCTTGCATCGCCTGTTCGATGGTGGATTCCTGGCCGCAGATGTTGGGCAGGCCGTCGATGTGTTCGGGAAGATGAGACATGTGAGCGGACTCCGGGTGGGGTTGGGATTTAAGGTGATGTGTCTGGTTTGCCCGTCGGCATCGACCAGCACGGCGACGATTGGCGATTCATCTCGGCTGGCGATCCAGCTCGGCATCGATCTGGTCAAGGCACTGTTCCGCCACCGCGAGATCGGCGGTGGCGCGATCGCACCAGGCCTCGCCCCAGAACAGATTGCAGCTCGTCTCGGCCCGGAGAAGACGCCACTGGGCATCGTCGAGCCGCTGCCGCAGTGACGCCGGGAGCACATCGATGACGGGCGCCGACTCGGCCGAGTCTCGCGGCTCGGTCGACTCGGGTTGCGGCGCCGGGCGCTCACCTTGGGCGACCTTGGCAGCGCCGACAACCGGCGCGGTCGCGCCCAGGGCGGTCTCCTCGGTGCCAGCGGCGCTGGACTGCCCGAGCCAGCCGTGCAACCGCTTGCTGACCCTATCGTAACGGGCGATCACAGCGCGCTGCGTTTGCGAGCCGGTCCACTGGGTGAAGCCGGTGCCGTGATGCCAGCCGGTGTTCCAGGCGCCAGTGGCCACGCGCACCTCGCCCTGCGCGCCATGGGTATCGAGATAGTCATGGATGAAGGTCGGGCGCAGCTCGGCGCGACCCGCCCGGATCCGATCCAGCAGCGGCCGGTAGAACGCCGACCAGTAGTTGGCGCCGTCGGTGACGTTGCGGAACCAGCCGCCGTTCTCGCCATCGGTGGCCGTGGTGACCAGCGGTGCAAAGTCACACCAGCGCGTGCGCTCAGCGACCTCGTTGACGAACCAGTCCGGGTCCATGCCCGATTCCTGCGCATCGGACAGCTCGCGGTCGCGTACCACGACGATGATCTCGTCGTCGCCGTAACGGGCAATATGTGGCCGGTAGCGCAGCTCCTGCCAGCTCATCGGCATCAGCGGCTCGACATGCTCGCTATCGACCAGCACATAGCGATAGCCGAACTGGCGCAGCAGCGGGATCAGTTCCATCGAGAAGCCCATCTCCGGCGGCCAGAAGCCATCGAAGCGCGCGCGCCAAAAGAGGTGCCGCGCGATGCCCTGCCAGCGCCGCAGATGCTCGGGGCGATCGGCGGGCGGGATCAGCGGGAGCACCGGATGGTAGTAGCCGGTGCCGAGAATGTCGAAGATCCGCTGGTTTTGCAGGAACCAGAGCAGCTTGCCGCAATCGACGATGCCGTAGACGCGGGCCTGGAAATCCGGGTTCGAGAGGGTTTCCAGCAGGGTGCCGGAAAGCGACAGATGCACCCGCGCCAGGTCTTCCTGGCCCCAGAGACTGCGCGGCATGCGATCGAGCGCGAACAGGATCTCCTGCGCCTCCCAGGTCTGTTCGTCGAGCAGATGCTCGAGGTTACCCGGGGGTTGATGCAGGTTCAGGACCAGGGCGTGATGGGCGTGCATCGGGGCTTGATCTCCAACAGGAGGAACGACTGCGCCCGATGATAGCGGATCGACGGCGTCTGTCACCGCCGAATGCGCATGACCGTCCATGCTCGCCGCATCGCGGCGCTTGATCTTGAGGGTCAAGCACGCGACATTGAGTTGGAACCAGGCGCGTTTGGCCCTTCGAGACTCACCGCAATGCCACAGATCATCATCGATCCCGACTCGACCTCGCTCGCCGAGCGCTTCGCCTTGATCAAGGCCCCCAGCAAGCGCAGAGCCCGTTTTCCGGAGGGCTGCGTGACCCTGGTCGAGACTGAAGCCGCAGCCCGCGCCGGACGCGACCAGGCCAGGAAACTCGAGCCGGCGGTCGTCTATGGCCCCTCGTCCTCCTCCGAGGGCCAGCGTCTGTATTATCTCCTGCGTTGGCTCTGACCCCGATGGATTACGCGCACCGCGATCGGCCCCCGATCCTCGCCGTCACGAATCTCGGGAAATCCTATGCCGAGGGCCTGCAACGACGCACCGTGCTGGCCGACATCGACTTCACCGTCGACCGTGGCGAATGTATCGCCTTGATCGGCCAAAGCGGCTCCGGCAAATCCACCCTGCTCAATCTGCTCGCCGGCATCGACAAGCCCGACACCGGCGATGTCGAGATCATGGGCCGCAGCATCGCCGCCATGGGCGAACCCGAACTGACCCTGCTGCGGCGCGCGCACATCGGCTTCATCTATCAGTTCTTCAATCTGATCCCGACCCTGACGCTGGCCGAGAACATCGGCCTGCCGCTCGAACTCAATCGCACGCCGGCCCGCGAGCGCCGCGAGCGGGTCGGCGCCTGGCTGGCCCGGGTCGGGCTCGATGGTCGCGAGGCGGCCTTTCCCGATGAACTCTCCGGCGGCGAGCAGCAGCGCGTCGCCATCGCGCGCGCGCTGATCCACGATCCGGCACTGGTGCTGGCCGATGAGCCGACCGGCAACCTCGATGCCCGCACCGGCCAGGTCGTGCTCGACCTCCTCGCCCATCTGTTCCGCGACGAGGGGCGCACCCTGATCCTGGTCACCCATAGCCGCAAGGTCTCCGCGATCGCCGATCGTATCCTCGCGCTCGACAACGGTCGCCTGACCACCGCGAGCGAGGCGCTCTCCTGGTGAGGCTCGCCCAGCTCCGTCAGCGGCGCGCGCAACGCCTCGGCTGCGGCCGCGATCGGTTCCGCGCATGCTGACTCCGGCCCTGCTCAAGGCCAGCCGGCGCTACCTCGCGCGCCATCGCTGGCAGACCTGGCTCTCGATCGCCGGCATCGCGCTCGGGGTCGCCGTGGTCATCGCCGTCGATCTCGCCAACGCAAGCGCCAAGCGCGGCTTTCAGCGCTCGCTCGAACAGGTCACCGGCCCCGCGACGCATCAGATACTCGCCGCCAGCGGCGCCATCCCGGAGACCCTCTACGCCGAATGGCGACTCGAACAGGGGATCGCCAAGGCGACGCCGGTGATCGACGCGCCGGTGCGGATCGGCGAACGCAGCCTGACCCTGCTCGGCATGGATCTGCTCGCCGCCGCCGCGATGCGCCCGGAGCTGAGCATGAGTCTTGGCCGCTCGGACGGCGCCGCTGCCAGCACGGACGGCCTCCTCGGCCTGCTGCGTCTGCTCCGCGACCCCGCCACCCTGGCGCTGAGCCGCGACGATGCCGAGCGCCTCGACCTGCGCCCGGGCGATCGGTTCGCACTCGATCTTGGTGCCGACAAGGTCACCATGACCCTGGCCGCCATCCTGCCCGAGCAGGCCGGCCTCAGCGGGCTCGCGCTCACCGACATCGCCACCGCGCAAGAGGTGCTCGGGCGCCTCGGCGAGATCGAGCGCATCGACCTGATCCTGACCGACGCCGAGGCCGAACGCGTCGCCGCTGTCTTGCCCGCCGGCATCCGCCTCGAGCCCGCCGCGCAGCGCAGCAATGCACTGGCCCAGATGACCCGCGCCTTCCACACCAACCTGACCGCGATGAGCCTGCTGGCGATGCTGGTCGGCGCCTTCATCGTCTACAACACCATGACCTTCGCCGTGCTCCAACGCCGGCCGCTGCTCGGCACCCTGCGTATGCTCGGCACCACGCGCGCTCAGCTGTTCGCGCTGGTGCTCGGCGAGACCCTGATCCTGGCACTCATCGGCGCCGTGCTCGGCGTGTTGCTCGGCATCGCCGTCGGCGCCGGGCTGGTGCAGCTCGTCACCCGCACCATCAATGACGTCTACTTCCAGCTCAGTGTCCGCAGCCTGCACCTCGCGCCGCTCTCCTTGCTCAAGGGCGCCGGTCTCGGCATCGGCGTGACGCTGCTCGCCGCCCTCGGCCCCGCCCTCGAGGCCGCGCGCTCGCAACCGCGCGATGTCATCCGCCGCACGCGCGTCGAAGGTCAGGTCCGCCGGCTCCTGCCCTGGCTCGCCATCGGCGGCGGGCTGCTGATCATTGGCGGAATCGCGCTCATCGGCCTCTCGGCGCGTTCGATGGGCCTCGGTTTCCTCGCGCTGTTCCTGGTCATCGTGGGCAGCGCCCTGCTCATGCCGCTCGCCTTGCACGGTTTCGCGACCCTGACCACGCCGCTGTTCGGGCGTCTGTTCGGCACCCAAGGCCGACTCGCCGCGCGCGGCATCACCGCTTCCATCACCCGCTCCGGCCTGGCCGTGGCCGCGCTCGCCGTAGCGGTTTCCGCCACCCTTGGCGTCAGCATCATGATCGGCAGCTTTCGCGCCAGCGTCTCCGATTGGCTCGCCAACACCCTGACCAGCGACCTCTACATCGCCGCCGAGTCCAGCGGCGGCGCCGGTCGCGGCGGCGACCTGCCAGCGGAACTGGGCGCGCAACTGCTCGCATTGCCCCAGGTGAGCGCCATCAGCCAGGGCCGCAGCGCCCGCATCGAGACCCGCGCCGGCCCGGTGCGCATGCTCGCGCTCGAATCCAGCACCGGCCAGCCGCGCGGCTTCGACTTCCAAGGCCCGACGGCGAACCAGCTCTGGCCGCGTTGGCATGCCGGCGAGCTGTTGCTGATCTCGCAACCGCTCGCCTACCGCCGCCAGCTTGAGGTCGGCGACAGCCTCGAGCTGTTCACCGCCCGCGGCTGGCAGCGCTTCGAGATCGGCGCCATCTTCCAGGACTACGGCAGCGACAGCGGCACCCTGATCCTGCCGCGCCCGATCTACGCCGAACGCTGGGATGATCCGGCCATCTCCTCCTTCGGCCTGATGCTGAGCGAGGATGCCGATGACGAGGCCGTCAGCCGAGCGGTCGAAACGCGCCTCGCCGAACTCGACATCGCCTCCAGCGTCCAGACCAACCGCGCCATCCGCGCACGCTCACTGGAGATCTTCGACCAGACCTTCACCATCACCAAGGTGCTGCGCCTGCTCGCCATCGGCGTCGCCTTCGTCGGCATCCTCAGCGCGCTGATGGCGCTCGAACTCGAGCGCGCCCGCGACTATGCCGTGCTGCGCGCCACCGGCATGACCCGCAGCCAGTTGCGGGCGCTGATCCTGATCCAGACCTCGGCGATGGGGCTTGCCGCCGGCCTGCTCGCGATCCCGCTCGGCCTGGCGATGGGCGACCTGCTGATCAGCGTCATCAACCTGCGCTCCTTCGGCTGGACCATGCCGATGCGAGTCGAGCCGCCAACCCTGTTCTCCGGGTTGCTGCTGGCCTGGCTCGCCGCCGTGCTCGCCGGCCTCTACCCGGCCCAGCGCGCCGCCAAGGCCGTTCCCGCCCGCGCCCTCAGAGAGGAATGAGGCTCATGGGGCGAAACCTGTGGTGCCGCTCCCAGGAACTCGACCTCACCGCTTGCGGGACGAGCGCATTCCGCCAGGCCAGAGGGTCTACCGATCACACATCTCGCCGCCTGAGCCGAATGATCGCTTCGGCAACACGCTTCGATTGACCAGAAAGGTCGTGTATTCTCTGCAAGCATCGCATCTCAACACAGTTTCCGGAGGCGAGTGAACGACATGGCTGAAGACAAGCGCGGCGTCACCAAGAAGACCACCGCGAAGGCCGCTGCGGCCGCCGACAAACCGGTCACCAAGAAGACCGGTAGCAAGAAGGCGGCGGCCAAGAAGACGGCCTCGACCAAGACCGGCGGCACGACGACGACCCCCAGCGCCTCCAGGAAAAAGGCGACCAAAAAGGCAACCGCGAACAGCGCCGCCGCGAGTCCCGGCACGCCAGCCGGCAGCCCGGGTAGCGCCAGCGCTCGCAGTGCACCGGTGACCAAGAAGACGACGACCAAGAAGGCCGCCGCTTCCAAGGCCGCGCCTGCCGCGAACCCGGCTCCGGTTCCGGCGTCCGCGCCGCCGACCCCTCCGGCACCGCCCGCGTCGACGCAGGCACCCAAGGCCCGCGAGGAGCGCCCGGTGACCCTCAAGCCAGTGACCGAGGTCACGCCCGAGGAACGCCGCCGCATGATCGAGGAAGCCGCCTACTACATCGCCGAAAAGCGTGGCTTCGCGCCCGGCGACGATGCCGCCGACTGGGCCGCCGCCGAGGCCGAGATCGACGAGCGACTCCGCAAGGGCGGCCAATAAACGCTCGCTCGCAGCCCCCGCTAGCCAACCAATATAAGAGCGATCCGAGCACGACCCGAGACTGGACAGAGCACGCCGCCGACAATGGAATATCTCGCGACACCAGAGCACACCAACATCGATCCCGCCGCCTTCCGTGCCCAGGCCATGGAGCGCGGACTCGCCCGCGATGAACTGGATGCGGACCCGATCGTTCAGTTCCAGCGCTGGTATCAGGACAGCCTCGCGACCCAGATCCCGGAGCCGAACGCGATGTCCCTGGCCACCGTCGACGCCCAGGGCCAGCCGAGCCTGCGCACCGTCCTGCTCAAGCTCTATGACGCCCGGGGCTTTGTCTTCTTCACCAATTACCAAAGCGCCAAGGCCCAGCAGATCGACGCAAACAACCAGGTCGCGCTGCTCTTCCCTTGGGTGGCACTGGCGCGGCAGGTCAGCATCCTCGGCCGCGCCGAGCGGATTCCAACGCGCGAGTCGCTGCGTTACTTCGTCACCCGCGGCCGTGGCAGCCGCATCGGCGCCTGGGCCTCGCCCCAGAGTCAGGTCATCGGCTCGCGCGCGTTGCTTGAGCAGCAGGTGGCCCAGATCAAACAGCGCTTTCGCGACGGCGAGATCCCGCTACCGGACTTCTGGGGCGGTTACCGCGTCATCCCGACCCGCATCGAATTCTGGCAAGGTCGCGACCGCCGTCTGCACGATCGCTTCCGCTATCGCCGAGAAGCGCCCGATGCGCCCTGGCAGATCGAGCGACTCGCGCCCTGAGCGCTGTTGCGCCGATCAGGTCGTCGGCCTCATCCTCGCCGGCGGCGCCGGACGGCGCATGGGGGGCGTCGACAAGGGCCTGGTCGAACTCGCCGGCCGGCCGCTGGCGCAGTGGGTTGCCGAAGCGCTACGGCCTCAGGTCGCACAGCTGCTGATCAGTGCCAACCGTCACCGCGAGGACTATGCCAGGCTCGGCTGTCCGGTCTTGAGCGATCGTTCCATCGGCGATTTGAGCGCACCGGCAGGCGATCGCCAACCCCCCTCCGCAGCTGAGCCCGACGCAAGGCTCAAGGCGAGACAGGATGTCGCCCATCGGTCCGATCCGTCGGCCGCCGGGACCACTGATCCGTCGCACCAAGAGCCGCCATTCCAAGGTCCGCTCGCCGGCATCGCCACGGCCCTTGACCTGATCGCGACATGGCCGCAAGAGCGATCCCCGGCCCGGCTTCCAGCTCAGGCCCAAGCCCAGGCCCAAGCCCAGACCCGTCTCGCTGACCAGATGCAGCGCGACCCCGCAGCGGCCCCCGGCTGGCTCCTGGTTTCACCCTGCGACACCCCGCTGATTCCGCACAACCTCGGCGCGCGCCTCGCCACCGCGCTCGCCGCCAGCCAGGCGCGCATCGCCATCGCCGCCGACCAAGAGCGCAGTCAGCCTTTGCACGCCTTGATCCCTGTCGACAGCGGCGCCGACCTTGGCGTCTACCTGCGCGGCGGTGGGCGCAGCGTCCTGGGTTGGCTCGCCCGTCATCGGGTCGCTATCGCCACCTTTGAGCAAATCCCGAGTCCTTTCCTCAATCTCAACCGACCCGAAGACGCTCGCAGGATTCAGGCACAGCTCGGCCTTGGCCCGTGACGCCAAGGCTCGAAGCGTTTCCAAGCCCCCGCGACCTGCTCGTCCAGGCCCTGCAGCAAGGCCCGCTCGCGGTCATCGAAAACGGCGATGCGCGCGGAGCCGATCACCTCGTCGCCATCGGCGATGCAGAACCAGAGCCGCTTGCCCTGCGCGATCTCCTCACTAGCCAGCGCAGGATGGGCCGCGTTCGGTGAAAGAGACGCAGCTCCGACTTGATCGCGTCCGGAACCCGCTCCCCGTCCCCATTGTTGAAGGCGCCCGCGTGCGCGCGGGTGATTCGACCGCGCAAGTCCTCAAGGCGCTGAATCGGGCTGTCGGACCGCGTGAAGAACAGCCCGTGATACTGCCGCTGACCTTTGCGCCAGACCAACAGCTGCAGGTCGATGCGGCCGGTCCGGCGCTGTAGCTTGAAGGTCGCATCCTGAGGCTCATTGCAGCATCAGTGCGGATTCAAACCGCGTTCATGGCGCTCTTGGCAGAGCGTGCATCGACG
>NZ_JBKHDN010000074.1:0-12344 GCF_046541315.1 Halochromatium sp.
ACGCCCGCCCAGCGCGCAATCGGTTATGCCGATGACGCCGTGACAAGCAAACGATTAGCCAACGCGGCTCGCTCGCCGTAGCCTGGACTCCGCGCGTCAGTCCCCTGACACGCGCAAGCCGAGCATCCACAGACCCCAAAACGAGCGGAGGCAATCATGGAACCCCATCAGACAACGCATTCAGGCCAGTGTCCGGTCATGCACGGCGCCAATACCAGCGTCGGCACCTCGAACATGGACTGGTGGCCGCAGGCGCTCAACCTCGACATCCTGCATCAGCACGACCGCAAGACCGACCCGATGGGCGAGGCCTTCGACTATCGCGAAGCGCTCAAGCAACTCGACGTCGAGGCGTTGAAGAACGACCTGCGCACGTTCATGACCGATAGTCAGGACTGGTGGCCGGCGGACTGGGGCCACTACGGCGGCCTGATGATCCGTATGGCCTGGCACGCCGCTGGCAGCTACCGCATCGCCGATGGCCGCGGTGGTGGCGGCACCGGCAATCAGCGCTTCGCCCCGCTCAACAGCTGGCCGGACAACGTCAACCTTGACAAGGCGCGGCGGCTGCTGTGGCCGATCAAGAAGAAATACGGCAACCAGATCAGCTGGGCCGACCTGATCATCCTCGCCGGCACCGTCGCCTATGAATCCATGGGCCTGAAGACCTTCGGCTTCGGCTTCGGTCGCGAGGACATCTGGCATCCCGAGAAGGACACCTACTGGGGCTCGGAGAAGGAATGGCTGGCCACCAGCGATACCCCCAATAGCCGTTACTCGGGCGAGCGTGAGCTGGAAAATCCCCTGGCCGCGGTCATGATGGGTCTGATCTACGTCAACCCCGAGGGCGTCGACGGCAATCCCGACCCGCTGAAGACCGCCATCGATGTGCGCGAGACCTTCGCCCGCATGGCGATGAACGACGAGGAAACCGTCGCGCTGACCGCCGGCGGCCATACCGTCGGCAAATGCCACGGCAACGGCGATGTCGAGCTGCTCGGCCCCGATCCCGAAGCCGCCGCGCTCGAGGACCAGGGCCTCGGCTGGCTCAACAAGACCCAGCGCGGCATCGGCCGCGACACCGTCGGCAGCGGCATCGAAGGCGCCTGGACCAGCCGCCCGACCCAATGGGACAACGGCTACTTCAAGATGCTGCTCGATCATGAATGGGAGCTGAAGAAGAGCCCGGCCGGTGCCTGGCAGTGGGAGCCCGTCGACATCAAAGAGGAGGACAAACCGGTCGATGTCGAGGATCCCTCGATCCGCTACAACCCGATCATGACCGACGCCGACATGGCGATGAAGATGGACCCGGTCTATCGCGAGATCTCGGAACGGTTCTACCGCGACCCCGACGCCCTCTCGGCGGCCTTCGCGCGCGCCTGGTTCAAGCTGACGCACCGCGACATGGGACCCAAGTCCCGTTACATCGGCCCCGATGTGCCCGCCGAGGATCTGATCTGGCAAGACCCGGTGCCGGCAGGCAATACGCGCTACGACATCGGCGCCCTCAAGCGCAAGATCGCCGCGAGCGGCCTCTCCATTGGCGAGCTGGTCGCCACCGCCTGGGACAGCGCGCGCACCTTCCGTGGCTCGGACATGCGCGGCGGCGCCAATGGCGCGCGCATCCGCCTGGCCCCGCAGAAGGATTGGGAAGGCAACGAGCCCGAGCGATTGGCCAAGGTTTTGGACGTCCTCGCGGGCATCGCCACCGAGGCCGGTGCCAGCCTGGCCGATACCATCGTGCTCGGCGGCAATGTCGGCATCGAGCGGGCGGCCAAGATGGCCGGGTTCGCCATCGAGGTGCCCTTTTCCCCGGGCCGTGGCGACGCCACCGAGGCGATGACCGACGCCGACTCGTTCGCGCCGCTGGAGCCGATCCACGACGGCTACCGTAACTGGCTGAAAAAGGACTACGCCGTCACCCCTGAAGAGCTGATGCTCGATCGCACCCAGTTGATGGGCCTCACCGCCCCCGAGATGACCGTCCTGGTCGGCGGCCTGCGCGTGCTTGGGACCAATCACGGCGGTACCCAGCATGGCGTCCTCACCGAGCGCGTGGGCACCCTGAGCAACGATTTCTTCGTCAACCTGACCGACATGGGCTACCGCTGGGAACCGGCCGGCAACAATCTCTACGAGATCCGTGAGCGCAAGACCGGCGCGGTCAAATGGACCGCGACCCGGGTCGATCTGGTGTTCGGCTCCAACGCGATCTTGCGCGCCTACGCCGAGGTCTACGCGCAGGATGACAACCAGGAGAAGTTCGTGCGCGACTTCGTCGCCGCCTGGACCAAGGTCATGAACGCCGATCGCTTCGATCTGTCATAAGCTGACAGGCTCATCCCTTCCATTGGCCAGCGTTCAAGAACGATTGCGAACCAGGCCAGGCGACCGGTCACACACCATGCTCTCCCGTCTTCTGATCCCCGTCCTGTTCGCGATCGTTCCGCTGCCAGCCCTCGCCGCGACCGACGCCATCGTGCTCGGCATGGGCTGCTTCTGGGGCGCCGAAAAACGCATGTCCGAGATCCCCGGCGTGCTCGATGTCGAATCCGGCTACGCCGGCGGCGATGCCGAGCGCGTCGGCTATCGTGATGTACTGACGCTCGAGAAGCGCATCCAGCGCGGCAAGAGCGACGCGCGCAATCATGCCGAGGTGGTCAAGGTCACCTTCGACCCTGCGCGGGTCAGCCTTGAGCAGGTGCTGATCGGCTTCTGGGAGAACCATGATCCGACCCAGGGCGACCGCCAGGGCAACGATGTCGGCAGCAATTACCGCAGCGCGATCTACTACAGCAACCCGGCGCAGCGCGCCGTCGCCATCGAGACCCGCGACACCTACCAACAGGCGTTAGACGCCGCCGGCTATGGCCCGATCACCACCGAGATCGCGCCGCTGCGCCACTACAATCGCGCCGAGTCCGACCATCAGGATTATCTGACGAAGAACCCCGATGGCTACTGCGGTCTCGGCGGCACCCAGGTCGCTTATCCCGGTCTCGCACAGGACGGGACCGCCAAGTCTTCGTCCGAGGCCGCCAAGCGCCAGCCCGAACGCCTGCACGCCAGCGATCTCGATGCCGAACGCCAGCTAATCGTCTTCGAGGCCGAGGACTGCCCGTTCTGCAAGCGGTTCCGCGCCGAGGTGCTGGCCGGCTGGTCGTCCGAGGTGCCGGTGGTCACGACCCTGAATCCGCGTCCGCCCGAAGGTTGGACGCTGGAAAAGGATCTGTTCGCGACCCCGACCATGGTCCTGTTCGAGGACGGCCAGGAGGTCTCGCGCTACACCGGCTACAAGGGCGACCAGGAACGCTTCTGGACCTGGCTTGGCTTTCAGATCCTGACCCCGGAGCAGCAACGCATCGCCTTCGAGCAGGGCACCGAGCGCGCCTTCACCGGCTCGCATCTGGATGAACAACGCCCCGGCGTCTTCGTCGATCCGATCACCGGCGCACCGCTGTTTCGCAGCGACACCAAGTTCGAGAGCAAGAGCGGCTGGCCGAGCTTCTTCAACCCCGTCGAAGGTGCCTTGACCTATCACGAGGACGATTCCCACGGCATGCGCCGCACCGAGGTGCGCAGCGCCAGCTCCGGCATCCACCTCGGCCATGTCTTCGACGATGGCCCACCGCCGACCGGTAAACGCTACTGCATCAATGGTAACGTGCTGAGCTTTATCGCCGATATTGAGGCCAATTGAGACCTGCTGACCGGTAAATTTCACGCGACTGGCCGGCGCGGCTCGTTGGCCCTCTTGCCGAATGTCGCGAGTCCCGCTGGCGGTCGATCAAGACGCGATCTGCGGCAATAGGTTCACTGGGAGGGGTGTGGCGTTGGGGCTGGCCGAGCGAGGAGAAAGCCTTGCACATAATCAACCGCGTGCGCCTGCAGCCAGACCAGATCCTCGGCCTGCTCGACCCCCTCGGCCACCACCTCGATGCCAAGGTCATGCGCCATCTGGGTCACGCGCTCGATGATGATCGCCCGCGCTCGGTCGCGACTGACCCCGGCGACCAAGGAACGATCGAGTTTGACGAAGTCGGGTCGCAAGCTGGGCAGCAGACCGAGCCCGGCATAGCCGCCCCCCAGGTCATCGAGCGCAATCCTGAAGCCGGCCTCGCGGTAATAGTTCAGCACATTCGCCAGGTGCTCGGGATCGCTGATGCGCTCGGTCTCGATCACCTCGAACACGATGCGCTCACGTTCCAGCCCAGACCTCTCCACTGCGGCAACGGTGGTCTTCAGGCAGTTCACCGGATCATAGACCGCAGCCGGGGTGAAATTGATGAAGATGCGGCTGTCGACGCCATGCGCGGCGGCATTTCGGACCGCGGTGATGCGCGCCAGGCGATCCAGCACGAACACCAGATCGGCTTGCGCGGCAAGCTCGAACATCAGGCCCGGGGACACGGAATGCCCCTGATCATCGATCCCGCGCAGCAGACATTCATGCGCGAACACCCGCGCGGGCTCGGCGACGTGGAAGATGGGTTGGAAATGGGTCGTCACCCGTTCCGCGTGCAGCAGTTCTTGCAGCCAGGCGCCGCGGCCACGCGCGATATAGGTCGCCAGGGTCTCGACCTGCCCCAACTGCGCGAAACCAGGCTCGCCCTCTCCGACCATGAACAGGGCGCGGCTATCACGCGCCTCGGCCGGGGTCGTCTGCTCGGCGAGCAGGGTCGCCAAGGCGGCATGACGCTCGGCACCGACCGGGATGATCAATCCGGCCTGATCCGGCGTCTCGCCGATGGCCAGGGCGTTGGCCTCGAACGCGGCGCGCAGTTTCTGCTTGGTGTACCCGAGCGGCGGCCAGAGGAACAGCCGCCCGGACTCGCGCTGCGGCGACTGCGGCGACTGCGGCCGACCGCAGCGCTCGCAGTCATGTTCGTTCGCCATTGAAACGCTCCTTCCCGAGTCGCGCGATTAGAAACGAAGATCGAGCGTGGCGCCGCCAAAAGGCGCGGGATCGTAATGGGTTTTGTCGATGAGGTCGCCATCGGCATCCTCCAACCGCAACTCGCCCGCGAACTCCACGCCGGCGATCAAGCTCAGGCTCAGCTGGGAGCCAAAGGTCCGCGTCGCGCCGAGATAGACGGGCACCGAGATCTCCTGTCCGATGCCACCGACGGCAATGCCGCTGTCGTCGAGGCGAAAACGCGCCTTCTCGTAACGCGCGCCGAGCGTCAAGGCCCAGTGCTCCGTCGGGCGCCAATCTAGCACCAGGCCCGGCCCCTGGGTCGCGGCGAAGCCGCCGCCAGTGCGCAGCGCCAGGGTGTCGGTGAGCTGCCAGTCGATGGCGAGAATCGGGAACCAGTCGGTCGTATCCTCGAGCGCGGAAAAGACTCCAAAGCCGGGGCCGATGCTGAGGCGTTCATCGACCCGATAGCTCGCTGCGGCGAGCAGGCCAGCGATCTGGCCATCGCCCAGATCGGCGCCCTCCTCGGCAAACCAGCGCAGGGTCGGCACCGCGAACAGATTCCAGCGCTCATCGGCCTTCCAGCTCAGGCTGCCGCTCAAGCGCAGCTCGCGCACATCGGACCAGGGCGCGCGGGCGCCAAAGCCGGTCGCGCCGTGGAAGCGATAATCCCGCTCGTCGTAGCCGAGCGACAGCCCCAGGCGCAGATCGGGCGCGAGCACGCGGTCCGCCCCCAGTCGCACCGACCAGACATCGCGCTCGAACTCGTCGCCGGCGTCGATGTCGGCGCGCCAACGGTGCACGGCGCCGGACTCGATGCGCAAACGCCAGGCGTCGGCAGGGGGCTGCGCGCTCGCAGGCCCCATCGCCGACAGCGAAGCCAACAGCAGCAAGGCGCGCACAGACTTGGACCAGCGCATATCAGGAGGCATCCTCTAACAACGAACGACAACAAGACGAAACCACACTCAACCGCTAGTATAGCGCCGAGCGCTCTATGGCATCGATTCAGGTTTTCGATTTCGGTTCCCGGCGCCTAGCCCTTACCCTAGAGGCCCAAACGATTCCAAAAGCTGTGAAGGAAAGCGGAGACCTATGCGCGTCTTCAATCAGATCAATCTCAGCCATCTGAAGGGCGACCTCTTCGGTGGCGTCACGGCGGCGGTGATCGCGCTGCCGATGGCTCTCGCCTTCGGTGTCGCCTCCGGCGCCGGCGCCGAGGCCGGCCTCTACGGCGCCGTGCTCATCGGCCTGTTCGCGGCCCTGTTCGGCGGTACGCCGACGCTGATCTCGGAGCCGACCGGACCGATGACGGTGGTCTTCACCGCCGTGATTGCAGGCATGCTGGCGGCTAACCCCGAGCAGGGCATGGCGATGGCGTTCACCACCGTCATGCTCACCGGTGTCTTCCAGGTGATCTTCGGCCTGCTCAAGCTCGGACGCTACGTGACGATGATGCCGTACACGGTGATCTCCGGCTTCATGTCGGGCATCGGTTTCATCCTCATCATCATCCAGCTGCCGCCGCTGCTTGGCTATGCCTCACCGCCCGGCGGCGTGCTCGGCTCGTTGCTGGCGATTCCCGACTTCATCGCCACCCTCAAGCCCGCCGAGGCCGCCTTAGGCGGTCTCTCGCTGGCGATTCTGCTGCTGATGCCAAAGCGTCTCCAGCGCTTCATCCCACCGCAGCTGCTGGCGCTCATCGTCGGCACCCTGTTGGCCCTCTTTCTGCTGCCGCAACTGTTCGCCGGGGAGACCTACCGCGCCATCGGCTCAATCCCGGGTGGACTGCCCACGCTGCAGCTGCCCACCTTCAATGCGGCGCATTGGCAGACCATCGTCGTCGATGCGCTGGTGCTGGCCTTGCTCGGTTCCGTCGACGCCTTGCTCACCTCGGTCATCGCCGACAGCCTGACCCGCACCCAGCACAACTCGGACAAGGAACTGATGGGCCAAGGGCTTGGTAACCTCGCCTCGGGCCTGTTCGGCGGTCTGCCAGGCGCGGGCGCGACCATGGGCACCGTGGTCAATATCCAGACCGGCGGGCGCACCGCGCTGTCCGGCCTGACCCGCGCCCTGATCCTGGCGATCATCGTCTTCGGCGCCAGCGCGCTCGTCGAGCCCATCCCCAAGGCCGTGCTCGCCGGCATTGCGATCAAGGTCGGCATCGACATCATCGACTGGGGTTTTTTGCGCCGCGCGCACCGGGTTTCCATTCGCGGCGCGCTGATCATGTACGGCGTCATCGCCATGACGGTCTTCGTCGATCTGATCACCGCCGTCGGCATCGGGCTGTTCGTCGCCAACGTCCTCACCATCCGTCGGCTCGCCGACCTCCAATCCGAAGGCGTGCGCGTGCTTGGCCTGCCGCACAACGAAGACGGCCTGGACTGCCCTAATGCCGCGCCCGAGGACGCCCGCATCCTGCGTGACCCGAGCAATGGCGTCGTCATGCTCTGTCTCAGCGGTCCGCTGATCTTCGGTGCCGCCAAGGCGATCACCCGGCAGCAGAATGATCTGCTCGGAGCGCGTTCTTTGGTGATCGATCTGACCGAGGTCCCGCATGTCGGCGTCACCACCTCGCTGGCGGTCGAGGGCGTGATTCGCGAGGCCGTCGCGCATGGCTGCCGGGTCTACCTTGCCGGTATCCACGATCAACCGCGCAAGCGTTTCGAGAGTCTGGGGCTTGGCCGTATCCTCCCGGCCGAGAACTGGATCGACAGCCGCTCGGCGGCACTCAAGCGGGCGGTCTCGGAGCGGGCCGGACAGATCCCGGCCTGAGCGTCAGCGCTGGCAGGGACGCCTCACAACACCTTCGACACCAGCTTCACGGTCGGGTCATTGCGATCGGTCTCGATGCGGAAACCGAGCGATTTGACCAATGCGAGCATGCGCGTATTCGCGCTCAAGACCTCGCCTTCCATGATCCGCAGCCCCTTGTTGCGCGCGTTCTGCATCAGCGAGCGCATCAGTCGGGCGCCAATCCCGCGCCGCCGGCAGGCATCGGCGACCACGATCGCGAACTCGCAGGTATCGCCGCCCGGATGCGCCATGTAACGCGCGACCCCGACCTCCTGCTCTTGCCCGCCGCCCTCGCTGTCGGGCGCGCGGATCACCCCGATCAGCGCCATCTCGCGGTCGTAGTCGATCTGGGTGAAGCGCACCAGCATCTCCGGCGACAGCTCCTTGATGGTCTGCATGAAGCGGAAATACTTGGTCTGATCCGAGAGACCGCGCACGAAGTCCTGCTCCATCTGCGCATCCTCGGGTCGGATCGGGCGGATGGTCAGATCGGTGCCATCGGGCAGCGGCACCTGCTCAATCAGATGCTGCGGATAGGGATGGATGGCCATGTGCCCGTAGATCGGCATCTGCGGCGGGCGATAATCGACCTGGATGCGCGCATCGACGGCGATCACGTCGAGATCGTTGCCGATCAGCGGATTGATCTCCAGTTCGAGGATCTCCGGCAGCTCGCAGACCATCTCCGAGACCCGCTGCAGGATGCGCGACAGCGCCTGGCGGTTCATCGGCGGCATGTTGCTGTAGGCGCCCATCAGCCGTGCCACCCGCGTGTGCTCGATCATGGTCTGGATGATGAAGGCGTTCAGCGGCGGCAGACCGAGCGCCTTATCCTCGAGCACCTGCATGTCGGTACCGCCGGCGCCAAAGCTGATCACCGGCCCGAAGATCGGATCGCGCACCACCTTGACCATCAGCTCGCGCGCGGCGCGGGTCGGCACCATGTGCTCGACGGTCACGCCCTGGATCTGCGCCTGCGGCCGCAGCTTCTGCGCACGCTCGGTCAGCTCGGTATAGGCGCGGCGAATGCTCTGCGCATCGCTCAGCCCGAGCCGCACGCCGTCGACATCGGACTTGTAGCGGATATCCGGCGAGTTGATCTTCATCACCACCGGGAAGCCGAGAGACTCGGCGGCCACCAGGGCCTCGTTCGGCGAGCGCGCCAGCACCGCCTGCGTGCTGTTGATGCGAAACGCCGAGAGCACCGCCTTGGCCTCGATGGTGCCGAGCACCTTGCGGCCCTCGGCCATCACGCCCTCGATGATCAGTCGCGCGCCCTCGATATCCGGCTCCAACTGCTGCGACAGCGGCCCCGGCGACTGCATCAGCAGCATGCGGTTGCGACGCTGCTCGGCGAGGAACGACATCGCGTCCACCGCCACCTCGGGCGACTCGAAATGCGGCACGCCATGCTCGGCGAACAGCCCCTGCGCCTCGGCCACCCGACTTTCACCCATCCAGCAGGTCAACACCGGCTTGCGGGTCTTCTTCGCGACCTCGATCACCTCCATCGCGACGCTGGTCGGATCACTGGTCGCCAATGGCGCCATCAAGGCGATCACGCCATCGACACCGGCATCGGCCAGGCAGGCCTCGAGCGCATCCCGGTAGCGCTGCGCCGAGCCGTCGCCCATGACATCGATCGGGTTGCCGTGCGACCAATGCTCGGGTAATGCCTGCTCGAGCTTGGCGCGCGTCCCGTCGCTCAACTCGGACAGGATCAGCCCTTGATCCACCGCCCGATCGGCGGCCAGCACGCCGGGACCGCCGCCGTTGGTGATCACCGCGATGCGATTGCCGGCCAGGCGCCGGCCGGCGCCGAACACCTGCGCGGCGGCGAACAACTGCGCCAGGCGCTCGACCTGCACCGCGCCGCCGCGCTCGAGCACCGCGCGAAACACCTCGTGCGAGCCGACCCAGGCCCCGGTGTGCGAGCGCGCCGCGCGCGAGCCGGCCGGATGCCGGCCGGTCTTGACCACCACCACCGGCTTCAGGCGCGCCGCCGCGCGCAGCCCGCTCATGAAACGACGCGCGTCGCGCACGCCTTCGACATAGAGCAGGATGCTCTGGGTCTGCGGATCCAGCGCCAGATAGTCGAGGATGTCGCCGAAATCGACATCGGCCGCGGCACCGAGCGAGACCACCGCCGAGAAGCCCAGCCGACGCGGCCCGGAACGATCCAGCATCGCCGTGCAGACCGCGCCGGATTGCGAGACCAGGGCGACGTTGCCGGGGCGCGGCAGCTCGTTGCCGAAGGTCGCGTTCAGGCCATGCGCGGGCCGCATCACGCCCAGGCAATTCGGCCCCAGCACCCGAATCCGGTTGCGCCTTGCGGCCTCTACCAGCCGTTCCTGCACCGCGCTACCGCGCTCGCCCTGCTCGGAAAAGCCGGCCGAATGCACCACCGCCGCGCGCACGCCGAACTCGCCGCACTGATCCAGGATGCCCGGCACCGCCTCGGCCGGGGTGGCGATCAGCGCCAGGTCGACATGCTTATTGAGCGCCGCCAGATCCTTCCAGCAGGGCTGGTCGTCGACGGTTTCATACTTGGGATTGATCGGATAGCAAGGCCCCTTGAAACCGCCGGCGAGGACATTGCGATAGACCATGGCGCCGACCGAGTCCTCGCGATCGCTGGCGCCGAATACCGCGATCGCCTCGGGAACGAAGAGTTGGTCGACATCGGAGAGTCGCATCGGCTGGCCCCTCCTGGGGCGAATCGGGTCAGTGGACAGACGGGTCACGGGGTCATCGGGTCAGGGGGCAAGCGAGAACAAGGCAAAACGATGACAAAGGGATTAAGCTTTCACAACCATCATGAGCATCCGCGGTAGGCGCCCTATGAACCTCGCCTTCATCTCCCACCCTGACTGTCTCGACCATAAGATGGGCGCGCACCACGTCGAGGTGCCGGAGCGCCTGCACGCGATCTCGGATCGCATGATCGCCGCCGGCATGGAGATGCTGGTGACCCATTATGACGCGCCCAAGGCCAGCCGTGAGCAACTCTTGGCGGTGCATGATGCGGCTTACGTCGATGCCCTGTTCGAGGCCGCGCCCAGCGTCGAGGATGTGCTGGTCTGGGTCGATGGCGACACCGCGATGTCGCGCGGCTCGCTGAGCGCCGCGCTGCATGCGGCGGGCGCCGCGGTCATGGCGGTCGACCTGGTGATGAGCGAGCGCCATCACGCGGCCTTCTGCTCGATCCGCCCGCCCGGTCATCATGCCGAGCGCGCGCGCTCGATGGGCTTCTGCTTCTTCAACAACGTCGCCGTTGGTGCCGCGCACGCGATGAACGCGCATGGGCTCGCGCGCATCGCCATCGTCGACTTCGATGTCCACCACGGCAACGGCAGCGAGGATATCTTCGCCGGCGACGAGCGGGTGTTGTTCTGCTCCAGCTTCCAGCATCCATTCTATCCCGGCTCCGGCGCCGGCCCAACGGCGCCGAACGTGATCAACCTGCCGTTACCGGCGCGCACCAATGGCGAGGCCTTCCGCGCCGCGATGGAGCAGCACTGCCTGCCCCGGCTCGACGCCTTCGCGCCCGAGCTGATCCTGATCTCGGCCGGCTTCGACGGTCATGCCGAAGACGACATGGCGCATTTCATGCTGCGCGAGCCGGACTATGCCTGGATCACCGCGCGGTTGCGCGAGATCGCGGTCCGCCATGCGCATGAGCGCATCGTCTCCTGTCTCGAGGGCGGCTATAACCTCTCGGCGCTCGGGCGCAGCGTGGCCGTGCATATCGACGAGCTGATCGGGCACGGCTAGACAACATCATGTCCAGCACCGCCCTCGTCTGGCTGCGCCGCGATCTGCGGCTCGGCGACAATCCCGCCCTCGCGGCGGCGCTCGCGCGCTGCGAGCGCGTCATTCCCGTCTATCTGCATGCGCCTGACGAAGAGGCGCCGTGGCAGCCGGGCGCGGCTTCCCGCTGGTGGCTGCACCAAAGCCTGGGCGCGCTCGGCGAGCATCTGCAGCGCCTCGGCAGCCGGCTGATCATCCGCCAGGGCGCGAGTCTGGCAACCCTGCGCGCCTTGATCGCAGACAGCGGCGCCTCGCAAGTCCATTGGAATCGCGGCTATGAACCGGCCAGCATCGCCCGCGACAGCGCGATCGAACAGGCCTTGCGCGCCGATGGGATCGACTGCGCCAGTCACAATGCGGCCCTGCTCTGCGAGCCTTGGGCGCTGAAGACCGGCAGCGGTGACCCTTACCGCGTGTTCACGCCCTATTGGCGCCGGCTCGGGCCACGGCTCACGGAGATCGCAGCGAGGTCCGCGCCCGCCACGGCCGCGCCACCCGACACCTTGCCGCCGGTTCCAGATGAGATCGGCGGGCTCGCTATCGAGGCCCTCGCGCTGCGGCCGAGCATCCCCTGGGATCAGGGGCTGCGCGAGGCGTGGCAACCGGGCGAGGCCGGCGCGCGCGCCCAACTCGAACAATTTCTGCACGGCCCGATCAAGTCCTATCGCGAGGCCCGCGATTGGCCTGCCGAGTCTGGCACCTCAAGACTCTCGCCGCATCTGCACTTCGGCGAGATCGGCCCGCGCCAGATCCTGGCCCGAATTCGCGAGGCCCATGCTGGCGCTTCTGGCGCTGGTTCCGGCGCTGGTTCCGG
>NZ_JBKHDN010000075.1:0-12285 GCF_046541315.1 Halochromatium sp.
CAGCCGCAGCCGGCAAACACCCTCATCACGGGCGCGCGTGCGGAGCAAGCCGAGGTGATGGCCGCCCTCGAGCAGATCGAGGCCCGCACCGCGCTGATCCCGATCCTGCAGCAAGCGCGGATGAACGCGAGCCTCCTGGTGAGCGTAACGCATGGCGACCCGAAGCTCGATAACGTGCTCTTCGCGCGCGATGCCGACCGGGCCCTCTGTCTCATCGACCTCGATACGCTCCAGCCTGGATTGCGGCAGCATGATATCGCTGACTGTCTGCGCTCCTGCTGCAACCGCGTCGGCGACGGCAATCAGGCGCCGCGCGCTCACTTCGACCTGAACCTGTGCCGCGCGCTGTTGGGCGGCTATGCCGAGCTGGCCGCGCCGCTGTTCGACCGCGCCGCCCTCGCCTTCCTGTACCCGGCGATCCGGCTGATCCCGCTCGAGCTGGCGATGCGGTTCCTGGCCGACTATCTCCAGGGCGACCGCTACTTCCGCGTCGTCCGCCCACAGCAAAACCTCGACAAGGCGCTGATCCAGCTCGCGCTGGTCGCCGACATCGAGGCCAAGCGCGCCGACATCGAGCGTATCATCGGCGACTGTTTCAGCTGCCGGCAGCACCGAGCATGAGCGATCATCTGACCGAGATCCTCGCCCTCCTGGTCGTGATCGGCATCGCCGTGCAATGGATCGGTTGGCGACTGCAAATCCCAGCCATCATCCTGCTCAGTCTGAGCGGGCTCCTGGTCGGTCCCGGGTTCGGTCTGTTTCGACCGAGCGAGGCCCTCGGCGAGGCCTATCAGCCGCTGATCAACCTCGCCGTTGCCGCCATCCTGTTCGAGGGTGGCCTCTCGCTGCACTTTGCCGAACTCAGACAGGCCGCGTCCGTCGTCAACCGCCTGGTGACCATCGCGGTGGCGTTGAGCCTCGCGCTGACGGCAGCGGCGGCGCATTGGATCGGCGGCCTGTCCTGGGCGGTGGCGCTGATCTTCGGCGCCATCATGACCGTCACTGGCCCCACGGTGATCCTGCCGCTGCTGCGTCAGGCACGCTTGAAGCGACGGCCGGCGTCTTATCTGAAGTGGGAAGGCATCGTCAACGATCCCATCGGCGCCCTGTTGGCGGTGGTGCTATTCGACTATGTCACCAGCACCGGCGCCGGCCCGAGCCCGCTGGATGAGGCCCTATTGCGCATGGCCAGCGGCGTCGCCACGGCGCTGTTCCTCGGCGGTGTCGGCGGTTGGCTACTCGGGCGCGCGTTCTTGAGCGGCAAGGTGCCCGAATACCTCAAGGGCCCGCTCGCGCTAGCGGCGGCGATCGGCGTCTATACGCTCTCCAACCTGGTGCTGCACGAAGCCGGCCTGATCGCGGCCACGGTGCTCGGGATCGTGCTCGGCAATATGAACCTGCCAAGTATCGGCGAGATCCGCCGCTTCAAGGAGTACATCGCCATCCTGCTGGTGTCCTGTGTGTTCCTGTTGCTCACCGCCGACCTGGACCCGCAGATCATGGCGGCGATGGATTGGCGCAGCGGCGCGCTGGTCGCTGTGGTCATCCTCATCGTCCGTCCGTTGGCGGTCTGGATCAGCACCATCGGTGTTGGCATGCCCTGGCAAGAGCGCGCGCTGGTGGGCTGGATCGCACCGCGCGGCGTGGTGGCGGCGGCGGTCGCCGGCGTCTTCGGCCCGGCCTTGGCCGAACACGGCTTTGCGGGCGCGGAGCAGCTGCTACCACTGGTGTTCACGCTGATCCTGCTCACCGTGGTCTTACACGGCTTCAGCTTGGGCTGGATGGCCCGGCGCCTGCGCCTAAGCACGCAGCAGCGCGGCGGCCTCATCATTGCCGGTGGCTCGGCATGGAGCAACGGGCTCGCCAAGGCCCTGCACGAGCGCGAGGTGCCGGTCATCGTGGTCGACAACGCCTGGCACCGGTTGCGCAGCGCGCGCCTCGCCGGAGTGCCGGTCTACTTCGGCGAACTGCTGTCGGAACATGCGGAATATGCGCTGGAGCTGGGCGCCTATGGCACCCTCCTCGCGGCCAGCAACAACGATTCCTATAACGCCCTGGTGTGCGCGCACTTCGCGCCGGAACTGGGAACGCAGAAGGTGTTTCAACTCGCCAGCAGCGAGACCGATACCGCCGCGGCGCGGCGACCAGCACCGGCAGCGCGCGGGCGCACCGCATTCTCCAGCGAGGTGCAATACGAAGACCTGCAACGGCACTGGTATCAGGGCTGGGGCTTCCACGGCACCCGCATCAGCGAGAGCTTCGATCTGAAGGCGATGCACTCGGCGTTGCCCAAGGGCGCGATCCCACTGCTGGTGATCAGTAGCGACAAAGAGATCAGCCTGATCGAAGCCAATACGTCCCTGAAGGCCGCCCCTGGCCAGCGCGTGCTCTGGTTCGGTTGCAAGAATGCCTGCGACGACGCAGAGCCCGGGGCGGCACCGGCGGGCAAAACCGCGGATGCCAGCGGTGACCCCGCCGACGGGTGAACGGCTCCCAAGCCAGGGCCTATCCCGGACCCGGGTTGGGCGTGACACGAGCGCGCCGATTCGCCCGCCAGGCGCTGATCCGCCAATAGCCCCAGGCCAGGAGCGCGATCCAGAACGCGGCCAACCAACCGATGACCCCATCGTAGTGACCGGCCAGGAAGGCCAGGGAGGCCGTCTCATCGCCGTCGGTCGCCCGCCGCGTGAGCTGGATGACGAAGACCCAGCCCGCATGCAGGCCGATGCACCAGCCGATGTGGCCGCTGCGCTCACGCACCAGCGCCAGGAAGACGCCGGCGCTGAACAGCGCCAGCAGCGAGTCCAGATGCTGCCATTGGAACAGACCCGCGAAGACCTGCAGGAACATGCTCCAGGTTCCGGCCCAGTCGAACGCGACACCCGGCGGCAGCGCGTGCGGCTTGAGAAAATGCACCAGTGCATAGAGCAGCGCCGAGCCGGCCGCCGCCGCGGCAACAGTCGCGCGGCGACGGATCGCCGAATAGAGCGCGCCCCGGAAGAAGGTCTCCTCGAGCAGGCCGATCAGCAGACCGCCGATCAGCGCCGCCACCGCCTTTTCGAGCAGGCTCGGCACCTGCAACTGTTCGACATCCGGCACGCGCACGCCGAGCATCAGCTCCAGCGACACCAGCGCGCCAAGGATCCCGATGCCGAGCAGCCAACCGCCGCCAATCGCCCGTACCAAGCGCGCGCGCGTGGGCGCCACCCCGAGCGCCTGGCGGTGCGCCAGCCCCATCAGGCGCAGAAAGGGCCAGAGACCGAGCAGGATGAACAGTTGCGCGAGCCGTCCCATGACCCGTCGCGGTTCATAGTCGAGCCAGCCGGTTTGTATCAGCGGATAGGTCAGTGCCGCCGCGAGCAACAGCGCGACGAACAGATAACCAAAGAAGAGCGCCGTCAGACGCGCCGCATGACCGGCGCCCTCGGCGGCGAGGAACCCCTTGGCCCTGGTGGCAAAAGACATCGCCCAGGCAACCGGCTGAGTAGACCGCATTGATCCGATCATCCGCCTCTGATGCGCGACAGCGACTTAGCTCACCGCCGGCGTCTGTCGCAGATAACGCGCGTCGAGCAACTGTTGCAGGACGAAATCGGCGACATCGGCGCGGGAAACGCGCGTTGCCTGGATCGACTTGTCGATCCCGCTGCGATAGCGGCCGGTGGCGGGGCCATCGGTCAGCCCGCCCGGCCGCACGATGGTCCAGTCGAGGCCGCTGTCGCGGATCAGCCGCTCCTGCTCTTCCTTGGCGGCCATGATCTTCTTCAGCGTCAGCTGCATGAGGACGCGGAAGAAGCCCGGCACCTGGTCGCGACTGTCACCGACGCCCAGCGAGGTCACCGCGATCAGGCGCTGGATGCCGAGGCGCTGCATGCCGGCAATGATGCGCTTGCTGCCCTCGGCCTCGACCGGTTGCGCGCTGCCGTGACTGCCGAGCACGCAGATCGCCGCATCGGTACCGCTCAGGCAGGTGTCCACGGCAGCTTGATCGAGGACATCGCCAGCGATCACGTCCAGGCCCGGCGCTGGCGCCAACGTGTCCGGGGAGCGCGCCAGCGCGCGGATCTGATGGCCGTTGGCCAGACCCTGGGCGAGCACCTGCCGCCCGGTTCCGCCGGTCGCGCCGAACAGTGCAATCCTCATCTGTCACCCGCCTCGGCAGTGCGCCGGAACAGCATCATGTAGTTCACCGCCATCGAGTCGCTGAAACTGAACGCCCGATTGAACGGATTCACCCGCACGCCGGTGCGATCCAAGGGCACCAACTGCTCGCCAAGCCCGTGCATCAATTCCTCGGGCTTGACCAGTTTGCGGTAGTGATGGGTGCCTTTCGGCAACCAACCCATGATCCGCTCGGCGCCGATGATGGCCATGAGCCAAGCCAGCGGCGTGCGATTGATGGTCGCGACCACCATCACGCCGCCCGGGCGCACCAGCCGCGCGCAATCCGCCAGAAAGTCGGGCAGATGCTCGACATGCTCGACCACCTCCATGTTGAGTACGGCATCGAAGGTCTCGCCGGCGGCGGCAAGATCGTGCACGGTGGCCAGTCGATAGTCGATCTCGAGCCCGCTCCAGTCGGCATGGATGCGGGAGACGCGGAGGTTCTTCTCGGTGATCTCGATGCCGGTCACTTGCGCCCCGAGCCGAGCCATCGGCTCGCTGAGGAGGCCCCCGCCACAGCCGATGTCGAGCAACCGCAATCCCTCGAGCGGGCGCGGCGCGGTCGCCTCGCGGGCGAAGAACCGGCAGAGCTGGGCGCGGATATAGTCGACCCGGAACCGATTCAGCTTATGCAGCGGCCAGAACGGTCCCTCCTCGTCCCACCAGCGATGGGCCAGTCGTTCAAAAAAGGCGACCTCGTTCGGGTCGATATCGGGGGCACTGAGGTGGACAGCCGTCATGGTCAGCAGCGTGTCGGTGAAGGGTGTTCGCAGAGATCGTGCTCATCCGCGTCGATTACAAGCCGGCCCTCGAGCGCGCGCACCGGCGCGAAGCTGCGTCGATGCTCGCGACAAGGACCGAGCCGCGTCAGGGCCTCGAGGTGGGCCTTGGTTCCGTAGCCTTTATGCCGCGCGAAGCCGTAGCCCGGATGGCGCCGATCGAGTTCGCGCATGCGTTGATCGCGCGCCACCTTGGCCAGGATCGAGGCCGCGCCGATGGCGATGACGGTCTGATCGCCGCGCACCACCGCCTGGGCCGGACAGCGCAGCCCGCTAGGACAGCGGTTGCCGTCGATCAGCGCCAGCGTGGGCGCGACCGCCAAGGCCTGCAGGGCTTCGCGCATCGCCAGCAACGCGGCCTGGAGGATATTGATCCGATCGATCTCGGCGACCTCGACGAAGGCCACCGCCCAGGCGAGCGCGGAGGCCTTGATCTCCTGCGCCAAGCGCTCGCGCCGTGCCGCCGAGAGCTGCTTCGAGTCGTTGATGCCGAGCGGGCTGTTCGTGGGATCGAGGATCACCGCCGCCGCACAAACCGGTCCGGCGAGTGGTCCACGCCCGGCCTCGTCGACGCCAGCGACGCCTCGCGCGGACCCGCGTGCCAGGGGGTGTGGGGAGAGCGCGCTAACCACCCGCTCTTACCCGCTTAGCCGCCAATTTCGTTGCCCTCTTCACTTTCACCATCACCCTCTTCAATCTCGCCATCATAAGTATCAAACCGAATCCTACCGTCTTCGCCGAGGATCCAAACTTCATGCGCCCCTTTCGATAAGGATCAGTCTATCGTTTCATCTCCTCTATCCGGACTACGCGCTGGCCTTTCAGGCCCCGCGCATTCATGGAAGATCCGCTTCTCACAGGTCGCGCAGACCGTCTTGTCGAGCTTCTGGTAGATCGCATGGATCGCCGCCTCCTTGCCCCGAAAGACATTGCGCGCGCCCCTCGCCTCGATGCAACCACAGGCCTCGAGCGTTTCCCACAGCCCCTGCTTGACGTTGATCAGGTACAGATCACCGCCCTCGCGTTGGCGGCGCTTAGCCTCATCCGCCAGGGCCTGCGCGCCTTGCAGGTCGACGAAATTGATGCCATTGGCCAGGATCGCCAGATGCTTTTGGCTCGGATGGCGCGCGCGCAGCAGATCGAAGCCGCGCTCGACATGGGCCACCGAGCCGAAGAACAGCGAGCCGTCGATGCGGATGAAGCGCAGCTGCGGGCACTGGGTCACCTCCGGCTCGCTGGAGAAGGCATGCTTGGGCAGGCGCGGGTCCGGCGCCAGGGTCACGATGCGCGGCTTGGAGGTCCGCTCCAGATAGAGCACCAAGGACAGCAGCACGCCGGCGAAGATCGCAAACTCCAGTTCCAAAAACAGCGCGGCAAAGAAGGTCACCCCCAGCACTGCGGTCTCGCGCTTGGAGGCGGTGAGGATATGGCGGATCTCTTTGCGATCGATCAGCCCCCAGGCGACCAGGAACAGCACCCCGGCCATCGCCGCGGTCGGCAGGTAGCTCGCCAGCGGTGCAACCAAGAGCACGATGACCATCAGCAGTAGCGCGGCGAAGACCGCCGCCAAGGGCGTGCGCGCACCGGCCTCGAAGTTGACGCCGCTGCGATTGAACGAGCCGGTGGCGACGTAGCCCGAGAAGAACGAACCGACAATGTTCGACAACCCCTGACCGATGAACTCCTGATTGCCATCGATGCGATAACCGCCGCGCGCCGCGAGCGCCCGCCCAATCGACACGGCCTCGGTCAGCGCGAACAGGGTCACCGCCAGCGCGGTCGGCGCCAGTTGCTTGATCTGGTCGAAGGTCGAGATCGGCGCCGAGAGCGGCGGCAGGCTCGCCGGCAAGGCGCCGACCGTGGCGATGCCAGTGTTGGCAGCACCCAGCCAGGCATCGAGCCCCAGGGCGACCAGGCTGCCACCAAGCATCGCCGCGATCATGTACGGCAACTTGGGCAGCCAGCGTTTGACCGCGATGCCGATCAGCAAGGTGGAGACCGCCACCGCCGTGGCGCTGGGGTTGATGTCGATCAGATGCTGACCAAACGCGATCAGGATGTGATGGAAATGACCACTCGCATCCATCTCCAAGCCGAAGAAGTGCTTCAGTTGCTTGGCGGCGATCAGAAACGCTGCGCCGGCGGTGAAACCGACCACGACCGAGTGCGAGATGAAATTGACCAGCGCCCCGAGGCGCGCGAACCCAAGCGCCAATTCGAGCACGCCGACCATGAAGGTCAGCGTCAGTGCCAGGCTCACATAGTCCGGCGTTCCCGGCACCGCCAGCAGCGAGAGCGCAGAGAAGAGCACCACCGAGGCCGCCGTCGTGGGGCCGGAGACCAGGTGGCGCGAGGAACCGAACAGCGCGGCGATGATCGTCGGCACCATGCCGGCATAGAGGCCATATTCCGGCGGCATGCCGGCGATGGTCGCGAAGGCCACGCCTTGCGGCAGCACGATGATGGCGCCAGTCAGCGCGGCGATGAGATCGGCGCGCAGATCCTCCGGGCGCACCTTGGGCAGCCAGACCAGGAAGGGAAACAGCCACGTCAGTCGGCTACGGAGTCGTGCAGGGGCCATGGGGAGCGTTCGATCGTTGTCGGCGTTGTTGTGGAGAGACCCGGCGGCGGGAGGCCGAGGCATGGCTAGGATGTCAGGAAAAGGCCCGCTTCGATAGGACCGATTTCGTCGCCGCTCGGCGGCGCTCAGTTGGCCGCTCGACCTGATTGCCGGACACCACTGACCCAGCAGCCCCGATTCCATGGGATGTTCGTGTCCGCGCGCCAAGGCGAATGGCGAGTTCAGTACGACCTGGCGATCGCTTGATATGGTGCATTTAAACCAACACTGGGGGATTTGCTGCCGGCGGGCGCATCCTGAGTGTCCAGGTTAATCGCCAACACCAACGACAGCAACGCCGAACGCAGGGCCTGATCACGAGGCCACCCGCCCTGCGGATCGGGCTTCGCGGATGCCGATGCGTATTCGCCGCAAGCAGGCACATGAGGCCCTGGGCGATTTCTGTCAAAGCGCATACCGCCTTAACAGTGCATACCGCCTTAACCGGGACCATGGCCATGGCCATGGCCTCTTGCGAGAGCGCGATCCGGCGGATCCTGAGCATCACAAACGGCGGATGGCGCTGTCGCTGGCGCGGGACATGCAGATCGCTGGCATGGGATATGCCGACCAATGGCACGAGATATGCGTTAAAGTGTAATGAGGCCAGCCTGGACGGGCGAGAGGTGAATCCCCTTCCGCGCCGAGCGCGCCGGGCGCGCTGGGCCTCGCTAAGCCTACCCATGACTTGAACAACGAGGTGAACCCGATGAACTGGGACGAAATCAAAGGCAAGTGGAATCAACTGCAAGGCCAGGCGAAGACCCGCTGGGCCAAGCTCACCGACGATGATCTGCTGGCCGTCGAAGGCCAAAAGGATAAGCTGGTCGGCAAGATCCAGGAACGTTACGGCATCACCAAGGAGGAGGCTGAGCGTCAGGTCGATGAGCACCAGTGGTCATAGCTCTTGCTCACCAATAGGCCGTTTTCCCACTGAAGACGGCTGAGGCCGTCACGGCGTCCCTGTCGTGAACGCCTCTCAACAAGACCTGCGCTGCTATCGGGCGGCGATCGGCAGGTCGCAACGGCCCATGTCCCTGATCACCACGACGATAAAGACCAACGGAGATGATCGAATGAAGACCCACACCGCCCCACTGACACTGATTGCCATGACCCTATCGGCGCTCTTGCTCTGGGGCTGCGAGAACCCGTCAGAGCCTGATGAATCGGACCCCGAATTCAGCGAGCAAGCCGGAGAGGCCGTCGAGGAGTCGGTGGAAGAGACGCAGGAAGCCGCCGATCGGGCGGCCGAGGCAACCCGGGAAGCCGCCAGGGAGGCCGCCGAGCGGACAGATCGCGCTCTCGAGGAGGGCGGCGATCGCGTCGAGGAGGGTGGCGATCGCGTCGAGTCCGCCACCGATTGATCGCCACTCGTTAACCTCAGGCGGCACAGGCGCCTAGGATGTTGGCGGAGTCGCCCCCAGCGTCAACAGCGCCTGTTGCACGCCATGACCATGCACCCGGGTGACCTCGAACAAGAGGTCGTTCCATTGAATGCGATCGCCCTTGCGCGGCGGTCGCCCCAGCTCGCTGAGGATCAATCCCGACACGGTTTCGACCTCGGGATGCTCAAGCGCCCGATCGATGACGTCGCCGAGCCGATCGAGTCGCAGCGTCCCCTCGACTTGGTAGCGATCAGGACCGATGGCCAGCACATCGGGGACATCGTCAGTCCCCTCTTCGATCTCACCGATGGCTTCGACGCAGATATCCTCGATGGTCAGGATGCCGGCGGTGCCGCCGTGCTCGTCCATCACCACGATCATCTGATTTCGGGTCTTGGCCATGCCCGCCAAGACGTCGTCAAGGGTGGCGGTCTCGGGCAAATAGGCCGTCTCGCGCACCACGGCCGGGTCGAGGCCACGACCCTCGCGCAGCAGACCGAGCAGATCCTTGATATGCACGGTGCCGAGGATGTGATCCAGATCGCCGCGGTAGACGGGATAGCGTGTGTGGCGGTGTCGTTTGAGGATCGCGCGCAACTGGGCATCGCTGGCATCGATCGGCAGACCCTGGGTGAAGACCCGCGGCACCATCGCCTGCTCGGCGGTCACCTCGCTGAAGTCGGCGAGCTCGCGGAAGACCCGCCCGCTCTCCTCGCTGAGCAATCCGCTGAGCTGACTTTCGCGGGCGATCAATTCCAGCTCATCAGGATCGAGGTAATGCTGGGCGCTGTGAGCGCGCTCGACGCCAACCAGACGCAACAGCAGGATGCCAGCCCGGTTGAGGCCACGCACCAGCGGGAAGAGCAGCAGGCCGATGACGCGCATGGGCGCGTTGACCCAGAGGGCGACCCGTTGCGCCTGACTCAGCGCCAGCGCCTTGGGGATCATCTCGCCGAGGACGATATGCAGATAGGTGATGAGGCCGATGGCCAGCACCGACGCCAGGCCATGCGAGGTCAGGCTCGCGCCCGCTTCGCTCAGCCCGAGCGCGGCCAGCCAGCCCTCGAAGAGGTGCGCGAGCTGGTGCTCGCCATACATCCCAAGCCCCAGGCTGGCGAAGGTGATACCCAGCTGTGCCGTCGCTACATAGCGGTCGAGCCGGTTCGGGTCTTCGAGCGTGAGCACCACCGCCTTGGCACGCCGGTCGCCCGCCTCGGCACGCGCGACCATGGCCGTGCGCGGGCTGCTGATGATGGCAAATTCGGCGGCGACAAAGAGCCCATTGAGGGCGACCAGCGCCAGCACGATCAACAGGATCGTCAGCAGCTCAGTCATCCGCGCCTCCGCCGACGGTCTCGGGTATCCAGACGATCACGGATTCGATGGCGGCGCCGGTCATCCGCTCGATCTCCAGGGCCATCTCGTCGGTGTGCAGACAGAGCGGGCCCGCTGGGACGGTCTCCAGGTGCTCGAGAATCCAGCCGGCCAGCGTCTCGGCATGGGTCGATTGGAAGCGCGCGGCACCCAGGGAGTGGGCCCATTCGCTCGCCGCTTCGAGCGTGAGCCGGCCCGGCAACCGCCAGCGCCCGTCCGCAAGGGGCGTTGGTACCTGCCCGGTCAAGGACTTGAATTCGTCGGAGAGCTCTCCGAGCAGCTCGCGGATGATGTCCTCCAAACTGATCAGCCCCTCGACATCGCCATACTCATCGACCACCAGGGCGATGCGCGCATGCCCGTCGCGCAGTTGGCTCAACGCGCGATCGATGCTCTGGCTGCTCGGCAGGAACAGCAACGGACGGACCAATGCATGGAGGCTGTCGAGCGTGTCTCCGCTTGCAATCGCGACCACCAGATCCTTCACATGCAGATAGCCCAGCACCTCATCCAAGCCACCCCGGTGGACGACCAGTCGGGTATAGGGAGAGGCGTCGATGACCGCCAGCAGTTCCGGCAGCGGCGCGTCGAGATCGAGTTTGGCGATCTGACCACGTGGCACCATGATTTGGCGCACCCGATGCTGGGCGAGCTGAATCGCCTCGCGCAAACGTTCGCTCTCTTTGTCCTGCAGCAAGCCGCCTTGACGACTCTCGCGGATCAGGAATTCGATCTCCTCGGGCGCATGCACATGTCGGTGGCTCGACTCGGCGGGGACACCGAGCCGGTGCAGAATCAGCGTACCGCTGCCGTTGAGCAACCGAATAAAGGGGTCGAACAGCAGCTGCGACCAGCGCATCGGCGGATAGGTCAGCAGCGCGCTACCTACGGGATACTGCAGTGCCAGGCTCTTGGGAATGAGCTCGCCGAAGATGACCTGGATCGAGGTGAGCAGGACCAAAATCACCGTCGCCGACAGGGCATGGGCGCTGACGGGTTCCAGTATCCCAAGCTCGGCCAACATCCTGCCCAGGGCGAGGCCGATCGTCGCCTGCCCGAAGGCGCCCAGCACCAGACTGGAGAGGGTGATGCCGATTTGGCAGCCAGCGATGTAACGATCCAGTTGCCCTGCATCGCGCAGGATCGGCAGCAACCCGGCGGCCAGGCGCCGACCTTGCGCGGCCAACTGCTCGACGCGCGTGATGCGCACGCTGATCGCGGCGAATTCGGCCGCGACATAGAGCGCATTGATGAGGATGAGCAGGAAGACGATTAACAGCGTCGAGAGGCTCATCGCTTCGCCCTCCGCCCAGGTTCCCATCCGCGAGCGCCGGGATGGGCGAATACTGGGCAGACAAGCCTAGCCAAGCCTGCCGCGCGCGGGCGGCAACTGTGAGGCTCGTCGACCTCCTCGGACACCGGATGGGGAGCGCCATGCGGCAGCGGATGCGCGTTCATCGACGGCGATTATGCCAGACAAGCCCTGGACTGACGACATCGTGCTGTTGTTGCCGGCGGCGGCCTCTGACGGTGGCCTCTGGCGGCGGCCTCTGGCGGCACACGGCTGTTCGGTCAGGTCACACGGATTCAGGCCGCCATCCACCAGCGGCCGATCTGAAACAGCAGCAGGCCCGCCGAGACCAGCGCGCCGGCGCCCGGCACCCAGATCGGTAGCCTCAGGACCGCGGCCGGCGTCTCCGGCTGGCGCCGCTTGATGCGCAGCAGACCCAGGTTCACCAGGGTAAAGACGACCAGGATGATCGCGCTGGTCGCCTCGGCCAGGGCCTCGAGTTCGAACGACAGCGCGAGCCCCAGGACCAACAGCGTCGCGAGCGCGGTGGCACGCACGGGCGTCTGCGTGCGCGCATGACCAGCGTCAGCCACGCCGGCGCGACTCCACGCGCGGCCATCCCATAGGCGACACGCGCGGCCATGACCATCTGCACCAGGGCGCTGTTGA
>NZ_JBKHDN010000076.1:0-12168 GCF_046541315.1 Halochromatium sp.
GCTGCCGAGGCTTGATCAGTCAGCCTGAGGCGCGCCATGCCAAGCCTGATTCCTGCGCGGAAAGTGTCCATTTCAGATGGCGTCCATGAGCGGCTTCCCGACTTGATCGCTTCTGTTAGCCAATCCAACACTCGTTTGACGACCCGAGCCATCAGCTCCGAGATCCTGTGACCCCAGACGACCAACGTATCCTGATCCTCGATACCACGCTGCGCGATGGCGAGCAGACCCAGGGCGTCTCCTTCTCGCCCGACGAGAAGGTGAATATCGCCAAGGCGCTGCTGGAGTTGCTGCGGGTCGATCGCATCGAGGTCGCCTCGGCGCGGGTCTCGGAGGGCGAGCTGGCGGCGGTGGCACGGATCATCGACTGGGCGCGCCCGAAAGGACTCGATGGCCGCATCGAGGTGCTCGGCTTCGTCGATGGCGGGCGCAGTGTCGATTGGATTCGGCGCGCCGGCGGCCAGGTCATCAACCTGCTCGCCAAGGGCAGCGAGAAGCATTGCCGTACCCAGCTTGGCAAGACCCCCGAGCAACATGCCGAGGATGTGCGCGCCAACATCGCCCTCGCGCGCGAGCGCGGCCTGGCGGTCAATCTCTATCTCGAGGACTGGTCGAACGGCTATGCCGACAACCCGGCCTATGTCTATGCGCTGATCGAAGCGCTCGCCGGGAGCGGGATCGGGCATTTCATGCTGCCGGATACCCTGGGCGTGATGACGCCCGAGCGGGTGTTCGCGGCGATTGCGGACATGATCCGGCGTTTTCCCGAGGCCCGCTTCGATTTCCATCCGCACAACGATTACGGCCTGGCCACCGCCAATGTCTTCGCCGCCGCCCAGGCCGGTGCTGCGGCGGTGCATTGCACGGTCAACTGTCTCGGCGAGCGCGCCGGCAATGCGTCGCTGGCCGAGGTGGTGGTGAATCTGCGCGATCAGCTCGGCCTGGCGATCGGCATCGACGAGAGCCATCTCGGCCGCGTCAGCGAACTGGTGCAGTATTTTTCCGGGAAGCGCATCGGCGATAACGCGCCCATCGTCGGCGACGACGTCTTCACCCAGACCGCCGGCATCCACGCCGATGGCGACAACAAGGGCAGCCTCTATCACACCAAGCTCTCGCCGGAGCGCTTCGGGCGCCGGCGCGTCTACGCCCTCGGCAAGCTCGCCGGCAAGGCGTCGCTGGCGAAGAATCTGGAGCGCATCGGCATCACGCTCTCGGAAGAGAATCAGCGCAAGGTGTTGAAGCGCATCGTCGAACTCGGCGACTCCAAGAAGACCATCACCGCCGAGGATCTGCCGTTCATCATCGCCGAGGTCCTCGAGAGCAAGGACTACAGCCACGCCGAGCTGATCGCCTGCAATGTCTCCTCGAGCTACGGGTTGGAGTCCACCGCCAGCATCAAGATCTGTTTGCGCGGCGAGCATCTGACCGCTACCGGCAGCGGCAATGGCGGTTTCGATGCCTTCAACAAGGCCTTGGCACGGGTGGTCAAGACCCAGGGCCTGAGCCTGCCGGCGCTGGTCGATTACGAGGTGCGCATTCCCAAGGGCGGGCGCACCGATGCGCTCACCGAATGCACCATCAGCTGGGCCGATGACCGGGGCATCTTCAAGACCCGGGGCGTGCATGCGAACCAGGTCTTCGCCGCGATTGGCGCGACCATGCGGATGCTGAATCTGGTGATCCACTGGTCATTGAAACGCCAGCGCGATCTCGCCGATGCCAAGGCCGCCGCCGAATCGGCGGCCTGAGGCGGCCTTAAGCTGTCCCCTCCGCGCCACTCCTTGATCCGTTTCTCGATCCTCGATCCGTTCACCTGCCTTGATGACCCGGTTGCCCGATGAAGAAAAAGCTCAATCTCGTCCTGTTCGCGGCGTTCTGGTCGCTGGTGCTGGCGCTTGCCATGACCCTGCTCGGCTTCCTGCACCAGGGGCTTGTCGATCCCAGCGAGGGTGGCGGCGTGGTCTGGTCGCGGGTCGCCTTCCTGTTCCTCGGCTGGTTCGGCTTCTCGATGATCGTGATGCTGATCGCTGCGCTGTTCTATGTCGGTAGTCTGCGCTGGCGTGGCCGGGACAAGCGCTGAACGCGCCGGCGCCGGCTGGACAGCGTGAAACGCTAGGCCCGCTCAGACCGGACTCAAAAGGGCGGACTCAAACCCCCGCCCAAAAGTCATCCAGCGCCGCGAACAGGGCCTCGGGCCGTTCCCACTGCGGCAGCCCGCGATGCGGCGCGAGCCTTTGCTGCTGCCAGTTCGACTGGCGCGCGACGAGGTCGGGCAGGCGCTCGAAGGTCACATAGGGATCGCGGTCGGCGATCGCGAGCACCGGCAGTGTCTTCAGGCGGGCATAGAGGTTGGCGACGGCCTCGCGCGTGAAGAGCAGCGTCGAGAGGAAGATCAGCGGGGCGTGGCGCGCGCCCGGTTGGTGCGAGGTGGCATAGGCATAGTCCAAGAGTGCCTGCGGCGGCTGGCCGTGGAAGGATTTGCCGAGATAGTGGCGAATGCTGCGGCGCGAGGCCACCAGGTCGTAGAGCCCCTGGCTCCAGAGTCGCGCCCCGATCAGTCCATGCACGGCGCGACCGACGAGCTGCGGCGGCAACCCGCGCTCGGAGAAACCGGTCGGCGAGATCAGCACCAGCGAGGCGACGCTCGCCGGCGAGCCGAGCGCCGCGCGTGCGGCGAATTCGGCGCTCAACGAGAGCGCGAGGACATCCGCCGGCGCCTGCACCACTTGTTCGAGTAGCGCCCGGATCGCATTGGCATAGAGTTCAGCGGAATAGGCACGTTCACTGCGCTCGGAATGGCCGAAGCCGGGCAGGTCGATGCTGTAGACCGGCCGGCGGCCGGCGTAATGCTCGAACAGCGGCTTGACCTCGAAGGTGCTCGGCGCGGCGTTGATGCTGTGCACCAGGACCAGCGGCCGGCCTTGGCCGCGCGTGTCGTGGTAGTAGGCGATGCGCCCCGCCTGCTCGGTGCGGATCTGAGCGCGCGGCGCGGCGACGGCGTCGGGCAAGGGGAGAGGCGCGGATGTTTGACTCATGGCAAGGTGAGGCCTGTTTGCGGGCGGCTAGGCGTCGGCGTTGTTGGCGAGAGCCGCAACGTCGACCAGAAAACCCGATAGGATACGCGCGATCATCGCGACTGTCCGCGTCCACCGAGGAGGCCCGTCATGAATCCCGAGAAGGTCGTCTTTGGATTCTTCATCCTGCTTGCCCTGACCCTGAACTTCGGCTTTGTCTATGGCGACATCAATGATCACACGCATCACCATGCCTGGGAATTCGCGGTGGTGCTGGTGGTCAATCTCATCGCGACGGTGCTCAAGCTCGGTGACCGCTCGCAGATGGGCGCGGTGCTGTTGGCGACGAGCCTGGTGGCGATCTTGCAGTTGGTCGCCGGCGCGTTGATCTGGACCATTGCCGTGCATGCAACGGCGGAGGGTTTTACCACCAGCGCGCTGTCCAGTGTCGTCTCGCTCGCCGCCGGCGCCATGGTGGCCAATGTGGTCTCGGTGATCCTGCTGATCATCGAGACGACGATGCTGCGGCGCTGACCAATCCTCCGCGCGCGCCGGCGAGTCGAGCGGAGAACCCTTGGTGGACAGCATCATCTTCCTCATCCTGCGGCGCATGCGCGCGCCATTGCTGACGCTGATCGTCCTGTACTCGATCGCGATCATCGGTTTGATGTTGATTCCGGGTCGCGATGCCGATGGCAATCCCTGGTCTCCGAGCTTCTTCCACGCCTTCTACTTCGTCAGCTATATGTCGACGACCATCGGCTTCGGCGAGCTGCCGCAAGGCTTCAGCGATGCCCAGCGCATCTGGGTGACGCTCTGTATCTATGCCACCGTCAGCGGCTGGCTCTATTCGGTTGGCGCGATCATCGCGTTGCTACAGGACAAGGCGCTGCGGCGCGCCATTGAGGAGCACCGCTTCGGCGCCCATGTGCGCGCCATCAACGAGGCGTTCTATCTGGTGTGCGGTTACGGCCAGACCGGCAGCGGGCTGGTGCGGGCGCTGACCGAGCGCGGCCAGCGCGCCGTCGTGCTCGACAACAACCCGGAGCGCATCGATCTGCTCAAGCTCGAATCATTGCGGGAGTTCGTGCCCGCGCTGCGCGCCGATGTGCGCCGCCCCGACAGCCTGCTGCTGGCCGGGCTGCGCAGCCCCTTTTGCGCCGGGGTTCTGGCCCTGACCTCCTCCAACGAGGTCAATCTGAAGGTGGCGCTGGCGGCGAAGCTGATGCACCCGGATGCCAAGGTCATCTGCCGGGCGGACTCGCACGATATCGAAGCCAACATGGCCTCGTTCGGCACCGATCACATCTATGATCCCTTCGACATCTTCGCGCGTTATCTCAGCACCGCGATCGACTCGCCCTGTCTGACCGCCTTGCAGGACTGGTTCGGTCAGCTGCGCGGCACCATGCTGCCCGAGCCGATCTATCCGCCGGCGGACGGGCTCTGGATCATTTGCGGCTACGGGCGCTTTGGCAAGGCGCTGCATGCGCGCCTGGCCGAGCAGGAGGGGGTCGAACTCATGGTGGTGGAGATGCAGCCCGAACGCACCGGGCTCCCGCCGGGACCGCTGATCAAGGGCCGCGGGACCGAGGCGGTGACCTTGGAGCAGGCCGATATCCACCGCGCCGTGGGGCTTGTCGCCGGGACCGATAACGACGCCAACAATCTCTCGATCATCATGACGGCGAAGGAACTCAATCCGAACCTCTTCACCGTGGTGCGCGAGAACCAGTTGATCAACGAGGAACTGTTCAAGGCGATCGCCGCCGATATCCTGATGCATCCGAGCTTGATCGTGGCGCAGCGGATTCGCACCTTGCTCAGCGCGCCGTTGTTGAATGAATTCGTCAGCGGGGCGGGGCGGGAACCCGACCGTTGGTCCTGCGAGCTGATCAGCCGGATCATCGCCTTGGTGGAGACGAAGCCGCCGATCCTCTGGGAGTTCAGGGTCGGCGCGCGCTTTGCCCCGGGCGCGCGGACCTTGGCCGGACAAGGCCGGGAGCCGACCCTGGCGGATCTGCTGCGCGATCCGCGCGACCGTGCGCAGGCGCTGCCAGCGATCATCCTCGTCCAGCAAGTCGCGGGCGAGCATCGGCTGCTGCCGAGCCTTGAACGGCCGCTGCGCGCGGGCGATCGGCTGCTGTTATGCGGACACCCCGGGGCGCGCGATTGGATGCACTGGACGCTCAATAACCCGGACGTGCTGACCTATGTGGTCACCGGCGTCAAGCTCCCGCGCGGGCTGGTGTGGCGCTGGTTGCGCCAGCGTTGGCCGTCGCTCTGGGGGGGCGTGGAGGGCGAGCGCTAGCGATGGGTCTCTCAGCGCGGTCACGCCGATGGCCCTTGCTGCGATGTCCTTCTCATTGATGGGCGAAGGCTGCCGCGTGGCTGCGTCCCAAGCGGCGCGGGCGCTATCATGCCCGGAGCGCCCAGACGCTGGGGCGACAGCCGAACCGGGGTCGGCCCTGGCATCCGAGATCTGCCCAACGAGGTGGCCAGCATGAACGATTTATTAGAGCGTCTCGGTCAGGATCACCGACGCCTTGCGCAACTCATGCGCCTGCTCGAGGGACTGCTCGATGAATTTCGCGATGGCCTCGAGCCCGATTACGAGCTGATGTGCGAGTTGATGGAATACCTGATCGATTACGAGGATCGGGTCCACCATCCGAGCGAGGATCTGATCTTCGAGCGGGTCCTGGCGGAGGTCGGCCCCGGCCACGCGCTACTGACCCAGCTCATGCAGCAGCATCAGAGCCTGATGCAGCTCAACCGCCGCTTCAAGGAGTCGCTTGAGGGCATCGTGCACGAGGAGGTCCTGCGGCGCGACGAGGTCGAGCGCCAGGGGCGCGCGCTGATCGCGCAGTTGCGCGAGCACATGCGGCTGGAGGAGGAACGGGCGTTTCCGCTCGCGCTGGCTTCGCTCTCGGAGGCGGCCTGGTCGGAGCTGCTGGCGGCCGCGCCGAATGTCGAGGACCCCCTCTTCGGCCAGCAAGACCCCGAGCGCTTTCGCATGATCTACAAGCAGCTGAAGCTTGGGCGGGGAGGCTGAGCCGGCGCTTGGCTGGCGCTCGGGCCGAGGTGGAAACTGCTGCGTCATTGCGCAATCCGGTTGAAACCGAGCCTGGCGCGCGCCAATCTGTGGAGTTGGTCATAGGCATCAGGGAAAACGCGTCAACCCGTGGGCATTCGATGAAATACAAGAGCGTCGTCGGCTTCGAGCACGACATGTCGGAACATCTCGGCGTGTTGATGTTGAACCTGGGTACGCCGGAGGCGCCCACGCCCACGGCCGTGCGCCGTTATCTGTCGGAATTCCTGCAAGATCCGCGCGTGGTCGAGATTCCGCGGCCGATCTGGTGGCTGATCTTGCATGGCGTCATTCTGCGGGTGCGCCCGAGCCGCTCGGCCAAGGCCTATCAGGCGGTCTGGACCGACAAGGGCTCGCCGCTGCTCGATGTGGCTCGGCGGCAGGCGGCCGGGCTGCAGGCGATCCTCGGCGAACGGCTGGGCGACAATGTCCATGTCGAGCTGGGCATGCGTTACGGCAAGCCGTCGGTGGCCGAGGCCCTCGGTCGGCTCAAGCGTTCGAATGTGCGCCGATTGCTGGTGCTGCCGCTCTACCCGCAGTATTCGGGGACGACCACGGCCTCGACCTTCGACGCGGTCACCAACGAGCTGACCACTTGGCGCTGGCTGCCGGAGTTGCGCTTCATCAATCATTATCACGACGAGCCGGGCTACATCGACGCCCTCTGCGCGAGCATTCGCGCGGCCGCCGCCGAGAAGGGCGAGCCGGAGCGGCTGCTGTTCTCGTTTCACGGCATCCCGAAACGCTATTTCATGGCCGGCGATCCCTACCATTGCCATTGTCACAAGACCGCGCGCCTGGTCGCCGAGCGTCTGGGGCTCGATGACGACCGCTGGATGGTGTCCTTTCAATCGCGGGTGGGACGCGACGAGTGGCTGCAACCCTATACCGACGAGACCTTGAAGCTGTGGGGGGGCGACGGCGTCGAGAGCGTGCATGTGATCGCTCCCGGCTTTTCCGCCGACTGTCTGGAGACGCTCGAGGAGATCAATGTCGAGAACCGCAGCTACTTCATCGATGCCGGTGGCAAGGAGTATCACTATATCCCCTGCCTGAACGATGATGTGGCCCATCTCGAGATGCTCGCCCGGCTGGTCGAGCGCCATTGTGGCGGTTGGCCCGAGGTTGAGCGGCTGGCATCGGCGGCCTGATTTCCGCGCTCGCGGCGCTCCCTCGGCGCCGTCCTCCCGTCGTGTTCATGGCGGCAGCGCAGGTTTCCGCGCTTAGGCGGCATCAGCCTCGACAGCCATCGTCTTGGTTTCCAGCCTCGCGCTGTCCTGGCATTGCAAACCCGGTTGGCGTCCGCACCTGAGGTCGCAGACTTGAGACATCTGCACGGGCTGTCGACCGATGGTAAAAAACCCGCTTCCGACCGAGATCAACCTCCATCAGAAATCCCGCGTGCTCGAGATCGCCTACGATGACGGCGCGCGCTTCCGTCTGCCCTGCGAGTATCTGCGCGTCTACTCGCCCTCGGCCGAGGTGCGCGGCCACACGCCGGATCAGGCCAAGCTGCAGATCGGCAAGGAGCGGGTGAACATCCGCGATCTGGAGCAGATCGGCAGCTATGCGGTGAAGATCGTCTTCGACGATGGACACCGCTCCGGCCTCTACGACTGGCAGTATCTGTACAAGCTCGGTCGCGGCTGGCAGCCGCTGTGGCTGGATTATCTGAGCCGGCTCAAAGACGCCGGCCGCTCGCGCTCCGCCCCCGATCCGTTCGAGCTATTGCGCGAGCGCGGCGAGCGGCCGGCCGAGCTGCCCGCGCAAGCGGCGGAGACCGCCGCCGCCGACTGAGGCTGCGCCACCGCTCGCGATCGATTCAGTGCATACGCCAGGCGGCTCGCCATCGACTCAGCGCTTGCGCCGGGCGGCGACCCGCAGCCGCAGCGCGTTGAGCTTGATGAAGCCAGTGGCATCGCCCTGATCATAGGCGCCGGCGTCGTCCTCGAAGGTGGCGATCGCCTCATCGAACAGGCTATCGGTCTCCGATTGGCGGCCAACCACCAGCACGTTGCCCTTGTAGAGCTTGAGTCGCACCCGGCCATTGACCACGCGCTGGCTCTCGTCGATCGCGGCCTGCAGCATCATCCGCTCCGGGCTGAACCAGTAGCCGTTGTAGATCAGCGTGGCATAGCGTGGCATCAGTTCGTCTTTCAGGTGCGCGGCCTCGCGGTCGAGGGTGAGGGATTCCATCGCGCGGTGGGCCTTGAGCATGATGGTGCCGCCGGGGGTCTCGTAGCAGCCGCGCGACTTCATGCCGACATAGCGATTCTCGACGATGTCGGCGCGACCGATGCCGTGCTCGCCGCCGATGCGGTTCAACTCGGCGAGGACCTCGGCCGGGGTCATCGCCTTGCCGTCGATCGCGGTGATGTCGCCGGCCCGATAGGTCAGCTCGATCTCCTGCGCTGTATCGGGTGCATCGACGGGGTCGCGGGTCCAGCGCCACATCGCCGCGCCCGGCTCGACCCAGGGGTCTTCGAGATCATAGCCCTCGTAGGAGATGTGCAGCAGGTTGGCGTCCATCGAGTAGGGCGACTTGGTCCCGTCGCGCTTCATCTCGACCGGGACGCCGTGCTTGGCGGCATAGGCCATCAGCTTCTCGCGCGAGAGCAGATCCCACTCGCGCCAGGGCGCGATGATCTTGAGGTCTGGATCGAGGGCCAGCGCATTGATCTCGAAGCGGACCTGATCGTTGCCCTTGCCGGTGGCGCCATGGCTGATGGCGTCGGCGCCGGTCTCGGCGGCGATCTCGACTAAGCGCTTGGCGATCAGCGGCCGCGCGATCGAGGTGCCGAGCAGGTATTCGCCCTCGTAGATGGCGTTGGCGCGGAACATCGGATAGACGAAGTCGCGCACGAACTCCTCGCGCAGATCCTCGATATAGATCTCCTTGATCCCGGCCGCCTCGGCCTTGGCGCGGGCCGGCTCGACCTCCTCGCCCTGGCCGATGTCGGCGGTGAAGGTGACCACCTCGCAGGCGTATTCATCGCGCAGCCAGGTCAGGATCACGGAGGTGTCGAGCCCGCCAGAATAGGCGAGGACGACCTTGTTCACGGAATCGCGTGCCATCGAAAAAACTCCTCTCTACAACGAATGGGCATGAGTATACGCGGTGCGCGCCGTTGTTCAGCGGATTGCGTTTCACGAGATCTTCATCGTCCGGCCATCCTCTCGCAACAAAGCCGCGCGACCATGTCGCCCACACGCATTGATTGGGATCTGGGTGACATGAGTCAGGTAAAACATCTCCGGCCGTTGAAATACCGCAGCATCTGGATCTCGGATGTGCATCTCGGATTTCGCGGTTGTCAAGCCGATTTTCTTCTGAATTTTCTCCAGTCGACCGAGTGCAAAAAGCTCTATCTGGTCGGCGACATCATCGATGTCTGGGCGATGAAGGGCGGCCTGTTCTGGCCGCAAGCGCACAACAATGTGGTGCGCGCGGTGCTGGACAAGGCCCGTGGCGGCACCGAGGTGGTCTATGTGCCGGGTAACCATGACGAGATCCTGCGCGACCATCTCGGCTCCGAGTATGGCAACGTGCGGCTTTGCGACGAGGTGATCCATACCACCGCCGACGGCCGCCAGTTCTTGATCATGCACGGCGACAAGTTCGATCAGGTGGTGCAGAACGGGCGCTGGCTGGCGGTGCTTGGCTCGCGCCTCTATGACCTCTTGCTCGCGGCCAATCATCGGCTCAATGCCTTCCGGCGCCGCCTTGGGTTCGGTTATTGGTCGCTGGCCGCCTATCTGAAGCATCGGGTCAAGAATGCCGTCAATTATATCGGCAACTACGAGCAGGCCGTGGCCGACGAGGCACGCCGGCGCGATGTCGACGGCATGATCTGCGGTCACATCCACCACGCCGAGATCCGCGACATCGATGGCGTGACCTACTGCAACTGCGGCGACTGGGTCGAGAGCTGCACGGCGCTGGTCGAGCATCACGATGGCACCATCGAGCTGCTGCGCTGGACCGAGGCGCGGCAGGTGCTGGGCTGCGAGCCGGCGCAGCCGATGCCGGCACCGCGTCCGGCCGCCGCCGCCGCTGCGGTGGCCGCTCGGCTCGGCTGAGCCGGCAGCTCGCCTGGGGTTTCATGGTCGTGCCGGCGGCTCGCCGGACAACAGGGCCCGGTACCGATCCCAGTCGAAGGCCGGCCCGGGATCGGTCTTGCGCCCGGGGGCGATATCCTGGTGTCCGGTGATGCGCGCCGGCGTGATCGCCGGATAGCGCGCCTGAATCAGCGCGGTGACCTCGGCGAGCCTGCTGTACTGGACGGGCTGAAACGGGATCTCATCGCTGCCCTCGAGTTCGATGCCAATGCTGTAGTCATTGCACTCGCGCCGGCCCTCGAACGCTGAGCGCCCGGCATGCCAGGCGCGCCGCTCGAGTTCGACGAACTGCAGCAGTTCGCCGTCGCGGCGGATCAGGAGATGCGCGGAGACGTGCAGCCCGGCGAGACGGGCGAAGAAGGGATGCGCCGAGGGATCGAGTCGGTTCTGGAACAGCTGTTCGATCCAGGGACCGCCGAAGCGCCCGGGCGGCAGGCTGATGTTGTGGATCACCAGCAGATCCGGCGCGATGCCGGGCGGGCGCTGGTCGGCATTGGGCGAGGGGAGCCAACGGGCGATGCTCAGACGGCCGCTGCTGTCGATGGCGGAGGCGCTAGGATCGGTCATCGGTTTTCTATTATCCTCATCGCTCTGAACTGCCCCTTGAGGATACGAGCCGATGCCCACCGCTGTTCCGACCTCCGCCCCGAGCGCAGAGACGCTGGCTCGCGCACTGCCGCCACTGGCGCTGATCGAGGCGCAGGTGCGCGAGGCGCTGGCGGAGGATGTCGGCGCGGGCGATCTGACCGCCGGCTTGCTGCCGGCGAATGCGACCGCGCGCGCCGAGGTCATCACCCGTGAAGACGCGGTGCTCTGCGGCAGCGCTTGGTTCGATCAGGTCTTCCGTCAGCTCGATCCCGAGGTCAGTATCGATTGGCAGGCGCGCGATGGCGAGTCGGTGCGGCCGGGGCAACGGCTCTGCACGCTCGCCGGTCGCTTGCGCCCCCTCCTCACCGGTGAACGGACCGCGCTCAATTATCTGCAGCTGCTCTCGGGCACCGCGACCCGCGCGCGGCGCGCCGCCGATGCGGTGGCGGGGCTGCCGGTGCGTCTCCTGGATACGCGCAAGACGCTTCCGGGGCTGCGGCGACCGCAGAAGTATGCCGTTGTTTGCGGTGGTTGCCACAACCATCGCATGGGCCTGTTCGATGCGATCCTGATCAAGGAGAACCATATCAGCGCGGCCGGCTCGATCAGCGCCGCGATCGCGGCGGCCCGTCGCCTGACCGAGGAGGTTCCGGTTGAGATCGAGGTCGAGTCCTTGGCGGGACTGCGCGAGGCGCTGGAGGCTGGCGTCGAGCAGGTGTTGCTGGATAACTTCGATCCGCCAGCGCTGAGACGCGCGGTGGAATTGACCGCTGGACGCGCGCGGCTCGAGGCCTCCGGCGGTATCGCCCAGGATCGGTTGCGGGAGATTGCCGAGACCGGGGTCGACGCGATCTCGGTCGGCGGCCTGACCAAGCATGTCGAGGCCGTCGACCTCTCGATGCGCCTGGTGACGCCGACGCCTTGAGCCGAGAGGGCTGCCGGGATCGAGACAACCGAGCCTCCAGGGCCTGCATTGCGATTTGTCATACCTATCGCTGTCGGGCGATAGATCGGGATTAGCAACTACAAATTTAAGAAAATGCTAATATAATGATCTCCGTTGTCGCGCTCGACGTGGCGACGCTTGCAACCCAGACAAAATCGAATTCGGAGAAGATAGATGAAAAAACTAGCCACTGCTGCCGCCGTTGCCGCTCTTCTTGGTGTGTCCGCTTCCGCCAGCGCCTGGTGGGGCGGTCCTGGTTATGGCGGCCCGGGCTATGGCAATGGTTGGGGCGACGGCATGGGCGACATGTTCAATGACATGTTCGGCGATGGCTACGGCGATTTCAACATGAGCATGAGCGGCGGCGGTCGCGGCTATGGCCGTGGGCGTGGTTACGGCTATGG
>NZ_JBKHDN010000077.1:0-11994 GCF_046541315.1 Halochromatium sp.
CATTTTGGGGACTTGGAGTCCCAAAATGTATCGCGAGCACGGCGACACTCCTCGACCCGCAGTTGCTCGGCGAACAGCCGGGCGTCCTCGGCCCCGGTGTTCGGGAGCAACAGTGCGAATTCCTCGCCACCCCAGCGTGCCAGTCGATCGGTTTCGCGCATCCGTTGGCTAAGGATCGCGCCAAGCATCCGCAACGTCTGATCGCCGACGTCATGGCACTGGGCGTCGTTGATCGCCTTGAACCGGTCGATATCGAGCAGCAGCAACGAAAAGACTTGGTGGTAGCGACGCGCGCGCCGGATTTCGTCGCGCAACCCTTCGTCGAAGGCGCGCCGGTTCGGCAGCCCGGTCAGCTCGTCCTGGTAGGCTTGGGTGCGCAGCGCCCGCAGGAGCTGATTGCGGACCAGCGCGGCACTGATGATGTCGGCGACCATCCGCATCACACCTTGCTCGAAGCCGCTCCAGCGCTTGCGCACCTGAATGTTGTCGAGACCCAGGATGCTGCACATCTGCCCGGTCCTAAACATCGGGATTGCCAGCATGGACTGGATCTCGCCGTCGCGCATCATTTTCTGCTCATCAGGCGAGAGCTGTGCAATGTTGTCCTGCGTGACCCAGGCAGGCTGCCGGCTGTTGGCAATCTCTGGCAACCAGGGGTATCGATCCACATCGAGGTCGCGCAGTTCATCGATCTGCGGCCGTATTCCGGGCGCGCACCATTCGTGGGTGCAGGTCATGGCAGCGCCATCTTCGTTCATCTGGAACAGATAGCAGCGATGCGCGCACACGCAGGTGCCGATACGGGCCAGTGCCACATTGATCGCCGCATCGAGGTCAGACTCGTTCATGGTTAGGAACATCCGGAAGATTTCGTGCACCGCATCCCGGCAGGCGGTGCGCCAGGCCAGGTCCTCGCGCGCCCGGGCGCGCTCGATCGCGAGCCCGGCCAGGCTCGCGGCACCCTCGATCCGTTCGATCTCCCACGCGGATGGAGTCCGGGCCTCCCGTGCATAGACTGCAAAGGCGGCGAGCACCTCACCGTCTTTGGCCACCACCGGCTCCGACCAGCAGGCTCGCAAGCCGGCTTGGGCGGCAAGCTCCCGATAGGGCGTCCAGGCCGGATCGACCTGGATGTCCTCGGTGAATACGCGTTCGCCAAGCGCAGCAGCGGTGCCGCAGGCGCCCTGTCCGTCGCCGATGGCGAGGCCATCAATCGCTGTGTTGTAGAAGGCCGGGAGGCTGGGCGCGGCGAGCAGACGCAACTGCTGGCTGTCCTCGTCGACCAGAAGCAGCGAACAGAGGGCTTCCGGCGCCGCCGCCTCGATGGCGCGGACGATGCGCTCGGCAATGACCGCTAAGGGTTGGTCGTTCAGGATGGCGCGCAGGATCGTCTGCACCTCGCGTTCGTGCTGCTGCGCCTGCCGCCGTTCGGTGACATCGACGAAGGCCCCGAGATAGCCGTCGTCCAGCACGGCGTAATGGATCTCGACTGCCCGTTGCGTGCTGTTTTTGCACCTGACCCCGGCTTGGAAGGGCATCTGGCTGCGATCCCCTGCGGCCAGCGCGGCGAGGGCGGCATCCCAGCGTTGGCGAATCTGCCGGCGATCTGCCGGGTCCGGATAGGCCAGCTCCCACCAGCGTTGTTCATCAGGTAGATCCGACTCGCTGTAGCCATAGGTCCTGGTGAACTCGACGTTGTAGAAGCGCGTCCGGTGTGCCCGATCGAGATGGCCCAGGGGCACTGGCGCAAAGTGCAGCAGGTGCTGAAACCGCGCCTCTCCGGTCCGCCCTGCGGCTTCGGCCATCTTGGCGTCGGTGATATCGATGGCGGCCCCTTCCCAGAGTGTGCCGCCCTCCGGCAGCGCGCGCGGCGACGACTCCAGGCGCCACCAGCGGGTAACGCCCCGGATCAGTACCCGGCCCTCCCACAGAAAGGACTGCGGCGCGACAAACACCTGCCGATTCAGTTCCAGAAACGCCGGATAGTCGTCCGGGTGCACCCGTTGCAACAGGGTCCCCGGGTTGGTCAGGAACTGCTCCCGGGGCAGGTCGAGCATGATGAGCAGTCGCTCGGTAACGAAGCGAAAGGCCGGGCGACCTTGCGCATCCACCTGCAACAGATACAGTCCGGCCGGTATCGCCTCGGACGGTGGGGGTGATGAGGACGGATCGGCAACAATCGGTGGATCCCGGGACATTAAAATCGCCTCCTAACGTGCAAGTCCGCGAGCGTCAACGCCAACAGGCGCGCGGTGCAGCCGCAGACCTGGACCGCGGCGCTCTCAATGTGGCTGCGATCGGCTGAAGTGTCCTGCGCGAGGCTCCGCGGCCTCAGGCGGCAGCATCAGTCGAGCTGATCGAGCGGCCAGGGGTCGGGTATGCGCGCCTCCTCAGCCAGTGCCGCCGGCAGGGGCACGAGCCGCTCCGGCTAGCCTGGCGAACCTGCCGCCCTGGTCCAGTCGCCGATGTCCAGCGACCGGCTCAGCGATCGTCATCGCGTCGGAGTGGGATTCAGACAGGCGCATGATCGTTGGCAGTGGCAGGATCGTTGATCCTGAACAGCACCGCATACAGCAGCGGCACCACGATCAGCGTCAGCAGGGTGGCGAAGGCAAGGCCGAACATGATGGTCACCGCCATGCTCTTGAAGAAGGGGTCGAGCAAGAGCGGGGCGACGCCAAGGATGGTGGTCAAGGCCCCGAGCACTACCGGCCGGGCGCGACTGGCGGCGGCATCCAGCACCGGCGATAGACCGGGCTTGCCGGCCTTGCGCTCGGCATCGGCCTGGTCGACCAGCACGATGGCGTTCTTCACCAGCATGCCGATCAGGCTCAGGAAGCCGAGGATCGCCATGAACTCGAACGGCACCTGGAACAGGAGCAGCCCGATGGTGACGCCCACGATGGCCAGCGGCACTGTGAGCCAGATCACCAGCGGCTGCCGCAGCGCGTTGAACATCACCACCACTGCGAGCACCATGGCCGCGAAGCCATAAGGCGCGGACATCGCCAGGCCAGCGTTGGCCTCGCGTGAGGCCTTGTCCTCGCCGTGCCATTCCAGCGCATAGCCCGGCGGTAGCGCGATCGCCTCGATCTGCGGCTTAAGCCGCTCCAGCACCGGGCCGGACAATGCGCCCGGCTGCGGGTCCGCCTGCGCCTTGAGGGTCGGGAAGCGGTCGATGCGGCGAATGATCGCGTCCACCCAGTCCAGCTGAGACCCGCTCACCAGCTGACCCACCGGCAGGTAGCGCCCGGCGGTGGGGCTGTCGACCTGGACATTGTCCAGCGCGGCGACGCGGTCGCGCTCGGCGAGCGGCGCCCGCGCAATGATGGGCACCAGGGTATCGCCCTCGCGGTAGGCGCCGACGCGCTCACCACTGAAGGCGCGGTTCAACGCGGCGCTGATCTGGGTGACATCGACGCCGGCGCGCTGGGCCGCGACCGCATCCACCTGCGGACGTAGTACCGGCACCTTCTCGCGCCAGTCATCCTGGACCGCGACCGCGCCGGGCTCGGCGGCCATGATGGCCTTGGCCTCGTCGGCGAGCCGACGCAGCACCGCCGGATCGGGACCGCGGAAGGCGGCCTCGATCTTCTTGCCGCCGCCGCGCCCGAGCATGAACTTCCAGACCTTGATAGCGGCGTCCGGATGCGCGGCGGTCAGCTCCGCTTGCAGCTCGGCCACCAGCGGATCGATGCGGCGGAAGTCCTCGACGTCCACCAGCAACTGGCCATAGGCACTGTTCGGCTCCTCCGGCGAGTAGGTGAGCATGAAGCGCAGCCCGCCTTGACCGACGAAGCTGGTCGCATGGGTGACGCCGGGCTGGGCGCGGACGGTCTCCTCGATCGCGCCAAGCTCCGCGGCCGTGACGGCGATGTCCGTACCCTGCGGCAGGTAGATGTCCACCACGAACTGCGGCCGCGCCGATTCGGGCATGAAGCCGGGCGTCACAAAGCCGAAGCCCAGGACGCCCGCCACCAGCAGCGCCAGCAACGCAAGCCCGGTGCCGAGCCGATGCCGAAGCAACCTGCGCAGCAGGGCCCGGTAGCCGTCGAGCACCGGCTGCCGGGCGCCGTTCGCGTCCGCCCCCGGCTTGACCTTGAGAAAGACCACGCAGAGCAGTGGTGTGATGGTCACCGCCAGCACCCAGCTCAGCAGCATCGAGTAGAGGATCACCCAGAACAGCGAGCCGGCGTACTCACCCATGTCCGTCGGCGAGAGTCCGATGGCGCTGAAGGCCAGGATACCGACGGCGGTGCCGCCGAGCAGCGGCCACTGCGTCGCCTGGACCACATCGATGGCCGCTTGGCGGGGATCCTCGCCCCGTTGCAGCCGCACCAGGATGCCGTCGGTGACGACGATGGCATTGTCGACCAGCATGCCGAGCGCGATAATCAGCGCGCCCAGCGAGATGCGCTGCATGGCGATGCCGTCCAGCTGCATCGCGATCAGCGTCCCGGCCACCGTCAGCACCAGCACGATGCCGACCACCAGCGCACTGCGCAGCCCCATGAAGAGCACCAGCACACCGACGACGATGACCACCGCGGCGACCAGGTTCCAGACGAAGCCATCGACCGCCGCCCGCACCGAGTCGGACTGGTAGGAGACGACGTTCAGCTCCATGCCCACCGGCCGCTGGGATTCCAGCTCGGCGAGCCGCGCGCGCACCGCGTCGCCCATCGCGACCACATTGCCGCCAGCGACATTGGAGACACCGAGGCCAATGGCCGGCTGCCCGTCATAGCCCACCAGCACCCGCGGCGGCTCGACGCCGCCGCGGCTGATCTGTGCCACGTCCTTGAGGAAGATCACCTGCTCGCCGCCGCCAGCGCCGAGCGCGATGTTGCCGATCGCGGCCACCGAATCGACCTGGCCGCGCGGGACGATGCGCAGCCGCTGCGGGCCGACCCGCAGATCACCGGCCGCCGAGATGAGATTCTGCCGGCGTAGGGCCTCGTCGATCTGCTCGCGGCTGATGCCGAGCTGCGCGGCCTTGGCGGCGGTGATCTCAACATAGATCGCATCCTGCGGCGCGCCCAGGGTCGCGACCCGCGCCACGCCTGGCACCAGCACCAGCTCGCGCTCCAGCACCTCGACGTAGTCGCGCACCTGCTCCAGCGAATAGCCCTCGCCGGTGACGGCGAAGAAGAGCGCGTAGACATCGCCGAAGTCGTCGTTGACCAGCGGCGGCCCAGCGCCCGGTGGAAGCTCGCGCTGGGCATCCGCGACCTTGCGCCGGAGCTTGTCCCAGACCTGCTCCAACTGGTCGCGGTCGCGCGCGAAGGGCAGGTCGATCTCCACCTGCACCCGCGACAGGCCCATGCTGGAGACGGAGGTGATCTCCTTGACCTCCTGGAGCTGCTGCACGGCGCCTTCGATGACATCCGTGACCTCCTCGGCCACCTGGGCCGGAAGCGCGCCGGGGTAGGGCGTGGAGATCACCGCCTCGCGGATGACGAACTCCGGGTCCTCGAAGCGGCCGAGCTGCTGGTAGCTGATCCAGCCGCCGATCAACAGCAGCAGGCAGCCGAGCCAGGCGATGGTGCGCTTGTCAAGCGTTGCGGCGGCCAGGTTCATGGCGGGCGCCTCAGAGACCCGACGCGAGCGGGTGCACGCGCATGCCGTCGCGCAAGCTGTGCACGCCGGCGGTCACGATCCGCTCGCCGGGTGTGAGTCCGCTCAGCACGGTCACCTCAGCGTCCTGGAGGGCGCCGGTCTCGATGGTGCGGCGACTGACGTGGCCGGTCTCCGGGTCCACCACCCAGACCGTCGGTGTGCCGTCGGCAGCGGCGACCACGGCGCTGATGGGGATCAGCACCGGGGCCGTGCCATCGGCCGCGGCGTTGCCCTCGGCGGTGGTGCTCTCCGGCAGCACCTCAACGCCCATGCCCGGCAGCACCCGCAGGTCAGGCGGCGGCGTCAGGCTCAGCACCACTTCGTAGGTCTGGGTCTGCGGGTCGGCCTCGGTGGCAAAGGACTTCAGGGTCAGCGGCAGGCACCGCTCCGGCAGGTCGTCGAAGACCGCGAAGCCGGCGGCGCGCCGTGGCTCGCCACGCACCACCCGCTCCGGCACATGGATGACGATCTCCAGTGCATCCGGGTTTTGCAGGCTCAGCACCGGCTCCTTGGCTTGTACATTCTGGAAGGTCTCCACCAGACGACGGGCGACGACGCCAGCGAAGGGCGCGGTCAGACGGGTGTCGGCCAGATCCTTCTGCGCGGCGGCGAAGCGCGAGCGCGCGACCTCCATCGCGGTGCGCTTGCGATCAACCTCGGCCCGCGCGACGGCCTGGCGCTTCTCCCAGAGCTGGCGCACGCGCTCAAATTCAGCCGTGGCGGCGTCCAGCTCGGCCTGGGCCAGGTCTAACGCGGTCTGATAGGAGGCCGGGTCTAACCGCGCCAACAGGGCGCCAACCGGCACCGCATCACCTTCAGTGACCGGCAGCTCGACGATCTGCCCCGGCACATTAAAGGCCAGCTCGACACGCTGCATGGCGCGTACGCGACCGGGGAAGCGCATGCCTGGGCTCAGCCGGGCCGCGCTGACCTCAAGGATCTCGGCCGGGCGCGAGACATCAGCGGGTGCGCTCGGGGGCGGCGCAGGCTGCTCGCATCCGGCAAGGGCGATGAGCAGTGTGAGGGCGGCGGTCGTCAGAAGACGCCGGCCGGGGCCGTGCAGTGGCTTCCGAGCTGGCCAGTGATCGTCGGTGGTCATGCTTGCTCGCGCATCCTGAATCGGCTGGGGGGTTCGCTAGAACGTGCATTGCGCATCGCCATTCCCGGGCGATGAGGCGGGTGGGACCTGAAGACGCTTATTGCACGGTCGCGAGATCAGTATGCAACATGCCATCGGTCGGCTGCCCATCGGCAGTGCCCAGAATGGGCAAGCGCCCATTCGGGGTGCGGGTACCCTGACCAAATCCAAGGCACACTGCCCAGGTATCCTCTGGGCTCGGATCGCTTGAATGGCTCTGCGCCCTGATGTGCTCGATCCTCCGGTCCGATAGCCGGCGACTTAAATGTCGCGATCGATTCGATCGAGCAGTGGCCTAGCGCAAAACCGTCGCCTCAGTCGAGGTCTCCCGGCACGAGCCAGGGATCTCCGGCCAGCGCTCGCTGGCGGCCGAGTTGGAAAAGCCGGTTCATGTATGCCTTGTCGAAGGGCTCCTTGGAAACGGCGTAGAAGCTCTGGGGGATATAGGCGAGCCGGTAATCGAGGCCCTGCTCGCGGGCGACGATATAGAGCTCGGCGAGGTTGCCGATGCTTTGGCTACCGATCAGGGTATCGATGCTGCGGCTCATGATCGGCAGGAGTTTCGGCTTGACGGTCTGCCAATGGGGTCGAAGCTTGGCGTTGCGAATCACATACAGCCGCGGCGCGCCCTGGGCGTCGAGTCGTTCGGCAATGCGCCGCCAGTCCGCGCCCGCCGGTGAGAAGAACAGCTGCGCGGTCACGCCGCCATCGACGTGCAGCTCGTCATAGCGTCGCCCATTGGCCTCGACCTCGAGCAGGACCGGCGGGAATACTCCGGGGATGGAGGCTGAGGCCAAGATCACATCGTGGATCAGTGCTGGCGCGTTCGGGGCCTTGCTCGCCGCCAAGCGCGTGATATCCCAAACCACCGGCCGCCCGGCATCGAGGTGAGTGGTGCCAACGAGTAGGCTGCGCCCTTTGCGGCCTTCGGCGGCGATCTTCGCCAGCACCTCCTCGTTGAGATAGGCGGCGATCTTGCGGCGCAGCGGGCGGGTGCTGGTGACGGAATCGCCGCGGATGATCTCAAGCGGACCGCGCGGCTCGGTGAGGTCCTCGGTGGAGAACTCGGTGTAGACCTCCCGCAGCACCGGATCGTAGTCGGAGCCGAGGAAGGCGAAGGGCGCGATCAGCGCGCCGGTGCTGATGCCGGTGACGATCTGGAACTCAGGCCGGGTGCCCGTTTCGGTCCAGCCCGTCAGCAGGCCCGCACCGAAAGCACCGTCGCCACCACCACCGGAGATCACCAGGTAGTTGTGGCGACGGCCCATGATGCCGCCATAGCGCTCGCGCAAGGCCGCCTCGGGCAGGGCGAGCCAGGCTTCCAGCTCCGCCGGACGCTCGTCGCCCCAGTAGCGGCCGCCGGCGATGCCGGGCAGGCGCGCGTTGGCGACCAGGGCGGCCGGCAGCGGCTCCAGGCGCTCCGGCGCCGCTGCGCAGCCGGTGATTAGCACAAGCACGAGCAGCGCGAGCCAGACGGGGGTAATCCGAGGCCGGCCTGGGTCGGCCGGTTGCGCGCTGGCTGTGTCTGGCGCGACGGACGGCTTGCACCGGTGAGCGGTACAGCGGCCTCGGGCCTGATCCGCTATGGTCGGGGGGATGATGACGTGCTGATGCATACGGAAGCGGCTTGGCCAAATCCGTAAAGTATCCAGCATGCAGTCCGTCGGCTGCATGCGGGCAGTGCCCAGATTGGGCGAATCGGGCGGCATCGCTGTGGAGGCCATCACCAGTTCCTCTGAGTAGCTGCCCTGATCCTCTGGAAAATTCCGCTTGAAAAACTCGATCGAGAGTTCGTCGTTCGGAGTCGTGGCGAGCGCTTTGAATGTCGTCCCAGTCAGGCGCATCCCTCTTCTGACGCTCCAGATGATGAGCAAGACGAGCACGGCACCATAGGCCATGGCAACCAAAAATTGCGTCGCCGGATCTTGGCTGAAGAGCTCAGGCACGGAGGTGACATGGGTGATCACCGTAGCCTCAGACAGGTTCTCCCACCATTCTGCAAAGAGGGTGTAGGGGAGATAACCCAATAGGAAGCCCGGGAATGCCGCAACCGCGGTCGCGTACCCGAGCCCGAGCCGCATGTAGGTGCGAATCTCGCAGCCGATCATCGCGACCGAGCCAAACCCCTGCATCAGGGCACCCAAGACCATGACCCAGGTGGCGGTGTTCTGAAAGGGCAGATCCCGGCCGAAGAGTTGCCAGCCGATCATGATCGCGACCCAGAGCATGACGAACTCGATGAAGATCGCGGTGAACGGCGACATCGACCCGAACATGTAACGGGTTGCCCCGGAGATGCGCCACTGACCCTCGAACAGGCTGCAACCGCTTTTGCGGTCGTGCTTCAGCCCCATGGAGATCTCCGGGGTCATCATGGCGCACTCGGTGCCGAACCCGGTCTTGGCCATTGTCTACCACTTTCTGGGCGAAGTGGAGGTCGTTTTCGGGCTCTGGGTCGTGCCGCTGATGCTGGCCATCTTACTGTTCTAGAACTGGGTGACGGTGGCCCAGTATCTCGATGGCGTGGATCTGACCGAGGCGGCCTTTGTGGGCGTCATGATGGTGCTGGCCGCCACCCGGCCCATCCTGCGGCTGGGCGAGCAGGTCATGACGCGCATCGCCGGCCTGCTCGGCGGCACCCTGGCGGCCTTTTGGATGACGGTGTTGACGGTGGGGCCATTGCTTGGCTCGATCATCACCGAGCCCGCGGCGATAGCGCCAGACCGGCGTCTGCCATCTCAGGCCACCCAAACTGGGCTAACATACAGCCACTGCCTTTAAGATCGACATGACCGATAGCGAGCGCAGTTAGCGCTCGTCCGTCAGCGCCTCCGACCTTGCGCGATCGTTCCAGCCGAGGCCGCCATGACCTTCGACGAACAGACAATAACCGCACACTTCGGTCGCATCTGGTCGGTGCACAACGATGCCTTCTGCGAGCTGTTGGTTCGGCTTCGGCGACAATTCGGCGGCGATCTGGACCGCATGCTGGTGCTCGCCATCGTCGGCTCGCGCACACTGGCCCGCGGGCGCATCGACGGCGTGTCCTACGACGACTTCATGGCCCGCGACGGACCTGACGAGGAGCCTGCGCCGATCAATCTTCAGTCCATCGCGGACTATAGCGGCATCCCGCGGGAGACCGTTCGCCGCAAGCTCCGCGACCTTCAGGAACTGGGTTGGATCATTCGTCGCAACAACGGTTTTCTGGTTGCCTCCAGCAAGGCCGCGCAGGATTTGGCGCCCGCCACCGAGGCAACCCTGGGCTACCTGGCTGCCGTCGTCGGCGCCTGCACCGAGGCCATGTCCGACTGAGTATCCGTTTTGCGGCTTGCTGTTCGCCGCCCACTTTGGGCGCAGCAGCGCTTGCCGCGGGTCCGTGCATCCGTTGCAATGGGGTTGTCCCAGGCCAATCCACCGGATAACACCATGTACGATCCACGCGCTTTCCAGCTCGACGGCGCTGTTGCGCTGGTCGCCGGCGCCGGCGCGGGCATCGGCCGCGCCATCGCTGTGCTCCTGTGCGCGCTGGCAACGGGCGTCGGCTGGGCGCAGGACGCGATGGCTGAGGAACCAGCAGTCGGTACCGACGCGCGGGATAGGTCGCTGGCCTATCCCGCAGGCCTTGAGGCTCCGTCCATCGCGCTCGACGAGCTGCAGTTGCGGCTCGTTCCGCTGACCGCCGAGCAGATCGCCCCACTGGCCGCCGCTTGGCAGGACCAGGCGCGCACGGCGACGCAGGCGGTGGTCGACAAGAGCCTCGAGATCCGCGCCGCCGACGAGCCCGAGACGGAGGCGCTGCGCCAGGAGCGGCTCGAGCTTGTCGAGGAGCGCGAGCGCATCTTCGACAACTTCTCGGCGGTGATCTCCAGCCTCGAAGCCAAGGGCGGTGATCCCGCCGATGTCGAGGCCATGCGCGGCTACGTCTCGGCGGTGACCCGTGCGGCGCGCTCGCAGCTGACGCTGCAGGAGTTTGCCGACAGCTTTCTCGACTGGCTGATCTCGCCCGACGGCGGGGTGAAGCTTGCCATCCAGGCCACCGTGATCATCGCCGCCTGGTTCGGCCTGCTCATCGTCGCCCGGACCGTGCGCGCCTGGGTGCGGCGCGCCGTCGACCGGACGCCGTCGCTCAACAACATGCTGAGCGGCTTCCTTGTCATCGTGGTGTACTGGCTCACCATCGCCTTCGGCCTGATGATCGTGCTTGCCGCGGTCGGTGTGAACATCACACCGCTGTTCGCTCTGGTAGGCGGCGCCTCTTTCATCATCGCCTTCGCGCTGCAGGAGACGCTGGGCAACCTCGCTGCGGGACTGATGATCATGTTCAATCGCCCCTTCGATGAAGGCGACTATGTGCAGGTCGCCGGTCTCGGCGGCACGATCAAGCACGTTTCGGTGGTCTCCACGACCGTGACCACGCCGGACAACCAGGTGATCGTGATCCCGAACTCCAAGGTCTGGGGCGACATCATCACCAATGTCACCGCTTCGGACACGCGCCGCGTCGATCTCGTCTTCGGCATCAGCTATGGCGACTCGATCGAGAAGGCGCAGGCGGTGCTCGAGCAGGTGATCGCCAGCTATCCACTGGTGCTTGAGGACCCGGCGCCGAACATCCGGGTCAGCGAGCTGGGGGACAGCTCGGTCAACTTCATCGTCCGACCCTGGGTGAAGACCGCGGATTACTGGACGGTCTACTGGGATCTTCACCGCGCGGTGAAGGAGGCGTTCGACGCTAACGGCATCTCGATCCCGTTCCCGCAGACGGATATGCACCTGCATCTGGTCGATCAGGACAAGCCCACGGAGCCCAAGTTAGCGACGCTGATCGGCGGCAGCGATACAAAGCGTCCTCAGGTCGAGACAAGCTATGCCAGCGGCGATGGTGGCGCCGATGAGCCTGATGAAGAGGGCGGTGGCGAGCGGGGCTAAAACGCTTGGCTGGCGCGCCAAGCTTGTCACCAGCAGACCTGCCACCAGCAGACCTGACGGACGCCCGCTGCCGGATGTCGCTCGCGAATGTCCGCGGCCTGATCGGGCAAGTCCTGGTTTGTCCATCTCGCCTGGGTGCTCATTTTTGGGCCCGATGCGATGCGACTGGATTTGCCAACCACCGATCGTAATAGATCGGTCGACGCTGTAACGGGCTGGGTAGCGCGTTCAACCATTCGCACAAAACCGACTGGAACGGCCGCTTGCAGCCCTACTACCGCCAGTTTGGCTATGTCGGGATCGAC
>NZ_JBKHDN010000078.1:0-11862 GCF_046541315.1 Halochromatium sp.
GACGCAAAAGCGCTGAATGAGCTGGCGCAGATAGCCGAGCATCGGCGGGATACGGTCTAACGCCAGGTATTCATTCGGCTGATGGGCCTGCTCGATAGCGCCGGGGCCGAAGACGATGGTCTCCATGCCGAGGGCGTTCAGGAACGGCGCCTCGGTGCCGAAACTGACGCTCTCGGCGCGCTGGCCGGTCAGCGCCTCGGCGGCCTGGACGATGGCGGCCCCAGCCGCCGTCTCGGCCGGCGGGATGCTCGGGAACAGCGGCGCGAGTTCGAGTTCGAGCCCGCGCCGCTCGGCGATCGGCGCCACCCGCTCGCGCAGTTCGGCGCGCAATTGCTCGGGCTGCTGCTGCGGGAGCGGGCGGATGTCGATGTGCAGCTCGCAATGACCGCAGATACGGTTGAAGTTGTCGCCGCCGTGGATGTGACCGAGGTTCATGGTCGGATAGTCGATCGCAAAGGCCGGGTCGCGATGCGTGGCCTTGAGCGCGTCCCGCCAGGCGAGCAGCGCGGTCAGCACCTCGTGCATGCCTTCCAGGGCGTTGTTGCCCAGATTCGGGTCGCTGGCGTGGCCACTGCGGCCGGTGAGCCGGATCGCCTCGGCCATCACGCCCTTGTGCGCGCGCACCGGGCGCAGGCTGGTCGGCTCGCCGATGACCGCATGACGACCGAGCGCGCGGCCGGACTCGACCAAGGCCCGCGCGCCGTGCATGGCCGATTCCTCATCGGCGGTCGCGAGCAGGATCAGCGGTCGTTGCAGATCGGCCGGCTTGAAACCACGGGCGGCCTCGATGGCCAACCCTAGGAAGGATTTCATGTCCGCAGTGCCGATGCCGTACAGGCGGCCCTCGGCTTCGGTCAGGCGCAGCGGATCGGAGTGCCACAGGTGCGCGTCGAAGGGGACCGTATCGGCGTGGCCCGAGAGCACCAATCCGCTGAGCGGCACCTGATCCATGCCAGGCTGCGCTTGGCCACCGAGCGTGGCGACCAGATTCGCCTTCTCGGGCTGGCCGGGAAGCGGCAGGATCTCGACGCGAAAGCCCGCGTCCTCGAGCCAGCCGGCCAGCAGATCGAGCACGGGCCGGTTGCTTTGGTCGAGGGCGGGATCGACGCTGCTGACCGAGGGCGCCGCGATCAGCGCCTCGAGCATTTGCCGAAGCGGTGGGGCGGTGGAGGCTGAGCGTTGCGACATGCGGGTTGCCAATGGCTCCTGAGCGACTGGATGGTCGATCCATCCCGATACCGGTAAGATGGGGCGCATCGCCCCGTCACTGCAAGCCTGCCCGTCCCTGTCGTCACCCCGCTCCACGCACGGCCAGCCGGTCTTCGGTAACGCCAGTCCCTGAAAGCCAGCCCTGGTCCATGGGCGCGCTTGAGTCATCAGCTGCTAGGTTCGAACCATGCTATGGAGACGTCGATCAGGATGAATCCTCCGTCGACCGCGAGAACCGATCTCGAGGCCGCGCTCGGCCGCTATCGCTGCCTGTTCGATCAGCAGGTCGATGATTGGGATGGGTTCATCGAGACCCTGCTGCGGCCGCCGCCGACGTGGATCTGGGCCAACCCGCTACGGATCGACGGTTCGCGGCTGCGCGCGCTGATCGCGGCGGAAGGCATCGGCGCCGAGCCGGTGCCTTGGCTACAGCCCTGGTGGTCGTCGGTGGCGCGGCGCCTTGCTGGGATCGGCTTCGAGGCGGCGCCCGAACCGGCTGCGGCAAGTCCGATCGCGCTGCGACTGCCGGCGGGCTTCAAGGCCGGCCAGCGCTGGTGGTACTGCGCGGGCCTGGCGCATGCGCAGGAGGCGGTCTCGCAACTGCCGGTAATGCTGTTGGACGTGGCACCGGGTCAACGCGTGCTCGACCTCTGCGCGGCGCCCGGCGGCAAGACCGCGCAGCTGGCGTTGGCGCTCGGCAATCGCGGCACCTTGCTCGCGAACGACTTTGCCGTCGAGCGCATCGCCGCGCTGCAGGGCAACCTGGATCGACTCGGGGTGCTGAATTGCAGTACCACGCGCTGCGATGGCGGCAATTATCCGGCCGCGGCCGGTGCCTTCGACCGCATTTTGGTCGACGCTCCCTGTTCCAGCGAGGGCACGCTGCGGCGCAATCCGAGCCTGGTGCAGCCTGGTGGTCGCGGGGAGACGGGCGCTGGCGAGGGGGCTGGCGAGTGCGTTGGTATCCGCGCTGGAAGCATTGATCGCAGGCGGGTCGATCGCGCGCGCGCATACGCTGGGATTGGCCCCGAACGCTCGCGGCGCATGGCCGGGCGCCAACGCGCGCTGCTGCGCAAGGCGGTGCAGCTGTGCCGGCCCGGGGGGCGCATCGTCTATTCGACCTGCACCTTCGCGCCGGAAGAGAACGAACTGATCGTCGCCGACATCCTCGATGAACACAACGGCCATCTGGAGTTGTTGCCATGCGAGGTGCCGGGCCTGGTCACGGGCGCTGGCGTGACGCGCTGGCAAGGGCGCCAGCTCGACCCGAGTCTCGCGCGCTGCCTGCGCCTCTGGCCCCAGGCGAACGATACCGGCGGTTTTTTCATCGCCGTGCTGGAAAAGTCGACTCAGGCCTCAGGCGTGGATGATCGCGCGCCCGTCCAACCTCGTCATCGGCACGGGTTCCAACTCGAGGCCGACGATGACGGCTGGCTGCGCCAGCTATGCGACCATTACGGACTGCCGGCTTCAGCCTGGTCCAACCGCCGCTTCCATCGCCAGACCCGCCGGGGCCTGCACCTGGTGGCCGCGGATCATTGCCCGCCCGCGTCGCCATCGCCGCAGGGCAGCGGTCTGTTCGCCTATCGCACCAACATCCGCCCGCCCAAGCTCACCACCGGCGCGGCATTGTTGCTGGGCGCGGCCGCGACCCGTCAGATCCTCGAGCTGAGCGGCGAGCAGCGGGATCGCTATCTCCGCCGCGAGCCGATGCGCCCGGACCCCGAGCAGATCGCCGACTGTCGCCCTGGTCAGATCCTGGTGCGCCATCGTGGCTGCACGCTCGGGGTCGCGGTGCTGCATCGCTCTGGCGCGCTTGAGAGCCTGTTCCCGAGCCGCTGGAGTGGCTGCACGGCGGGGGCCTGACAGCCGCCGAGGTGGAGCGATGAGCGACCTTACGCCTGCTTGCCGGCTGTCAGTGGGCGCGCTGTCGATTTAGAAGCGATAGCTCAGCGTCGCCTTGAGATTGCGTCCAGGTCCCTGCAGCACCGAGCCATAGGGGGTGTAGTCCTCATCGAGGAGGTTATCGATACCGACATCGAGGCTCAGACCGGCCAGTGGTCGATCGGGCCGCCAGGTGAGCCAGAGATCGTAGAGTTGATGGCTCGACGCCGGCTCGACCCCCTCCGGCACGCGGTTCTGGGCGGCAATGAAACGGCCTTGAGCGCCGGTCTCCAGGCTCTGAGCCGGGAAGCGCAAGCCAAGGCGGGCAATCCATTCATCCGGCTGCACGCTCGCTAGAGGGTCGCCGGTGGTGTCGTTGTCACCCCGCGTTTGCGCGTAGGCGAGTCCCGCGAACCAACGAGGCGCGTCGTAAATCGCCTCGATCTCGACCCCCTCAAGGCGGGCATCGGTGACGTTCTCCTGCGTCGTGACACCCCCAGGGCCGGGGTTGCCGGGCATCGGCCGCGGTGTGAAGATGACCGCACGATCGATGAAGTCCTCGACGTCGTTGCGGAACAACGCCGCCCGCAAGCCGGCGCGGTCACCGTCCGTGAGCAGATCCCGCTGACTCAAGCGCAGGCCGATCTCCTGATTGCGTGCCTTCTCGGGCTTCAGGTCCGGGTTGGGGACGAATCGATTCTGACAGCCCGGCCCGCAGCTGAAATGCACCCCGGAGACGAACAGCTCGGAGAGACTCGGCGCGCGGAAGGCTTCGTTGTAGCTGGCCTGGAACGACAGCCAATCGGTGACCCGCAGATGGGCGCCGATCTTCGCCGACCAGGCGCTGTCCTCATTGGTCTCGTTGCTTGCCTGGTCCAACTTGGCGGTGTATTGATCGAAGCGGATGCCGGGGATCAGCGTGAGACGCTCGCCGATCAGGATCTCGTTTTGCAGGTACGCGCTGATGATCTGCTGGCTGCCGTCCGGGGCGCTCGGGCGAGGGATGCCATTGCGCTCGGCGGTGGCGGTGTCCTTGTAGTACTCGAGCCCATAGCTGATGAGCTGATCGAATGCGCCGCCGCCAAGACGCATGGTATTGCGCAGATCCAGCCCGATCGTCGTCAGTTCGGTGTCATCGTGGCGAGCGTCCTGTTTGCGCGCCTCGTCGATCCGCGTCTGGGTGCGATACAAGCGCAGCGCTGGGTTGAAGGAGGGCGTGTCCGGATCATCGCGCCAGTAGCGGAAGTTGAGGGTGTCCTGGCGCGTGGTGCGATCGACCAGCGTCTCCGGCGTGGCCTCGATCTGGGCGTTGGACGGCACCTCGCCCTCCTCGTCAAACCCCAGATAACTGGCGCTGAACCAATTGATGTCGTCGCCACTCCAGGTGCCCTTGGCCAGCCCGGAGGTCCGCTCGAAGCCGGAGTGTCGCAGATCCTCGCCATCGCCAAGACGGGTGTCGCTGGCCTCGCGACGGTTCAGATCGACCAGCAGCTCGAGCTGGTCGTTGACGCGCCCATAGGCCGAGAGCCCGCCCATCCATTGGTCGTTCGCGTCTTGATAGCCGGTGCGCACGCGCCCGCCGAGCGTCTGCCCCGGCGCGAGGAGATCGGAGGCATCGACTGTCTCCAGGGCGATGACACCGCCGATGGCGCCGCTGCCCCACAGCGCCGAGGCCGGCCCGCGAATGACCTCGACTTGGCGTAACAGATCAGGCTCGACGAAGAACCGTGCGCTGTGGCCGGCGCTGAAGTTCTGTCGCGCGCCATCGAGCAGGAACAGGATGCGGCTGTCCGACACCCCACGGATGGTCACGCGTTGACCGATGCCACGCGGACCACCGCCAACAGAGACATTGGGAACATCCTCGAGCAGCCGGCCGAGGGTTTGTGGCTGCCGGGCCTCGATCTGGTCCCGGTCGATGATGCTGACCGACTCCGGCACCTGGTCGAGTGGCTGGCTGGTCTTGGTCGCCGTGATGATCACTGGACTGAGCCGCACCTCGTCGGGGTTGGCGAGGGCGGGCGCGGCGACGAGCGTCAGCGGCAGGCCGCAGAGGGTGAGCGCCAGAGCCAGCGGGGAAACCTGACCCCAGCGTGATCGCGGCCCCGCCTTGGCGAGCGATTGCGCAACCGGCGCGGTGGCAAAATGAGGCAGGCTTGAGCAAGACATGTGACATTTCTCCGCAATGGATTGAGTCCACACGGCTTGCTGTCGCCGATGTTCCGGGGTCGCTCCCGGGGGCGCTCCCAGGGTCTCTCCCGGAGGCGCTCCCAGAGGCGCTCCCAGCGTCGCTGAGGGCGGCGGATGGCTTGCGGTGCATTTACAGTGTAGGAAGGCGTTCATCAACGCCGAACAGATGCGGCTCAGGCATCGCTTGAGGTCTCCATCAGGCATTGATCGAGCCATTCGAGCAGGTTCTGCGTCAGCGGCACCTGCCAGAAGCGACCGGCGAGGGTCAGCTCCAGCCAGCGGCCATCGCGCATCACCAAGCCGGCGTGCTGCCACTGGGTGAACAACGGGTCGGTCAGGGGCGCTAGCTCGCGATTCGCGTGCGCTTGCAGATCCGCCGCCAGACCGACTAGATCCAGATGTCCGCGCTCAAGCTCGCCCTTGATCCGATTGAACAGCCGCGCATGCGGCGAATGCCGCATCAGCCCCGCGACCACCGGCTCGCCCTCGGCGAGCCGGCGCTGGTAGTCCTCGATATCCGCGGTGTTGCGAAACGCGTAGGCCTGGCCGCCGACCTGCAGCGAGCCGCCAGCGCCGGCACCGATGCCTAGGCAATCGGCACCGGCCTTGACCAGCAGGTTGTAGAGGTTGCGCTCGCGGGTGCCTTGACGCCAATGGCTGCTGGAGAGCGGCTCCCAACGCGCCGCGTCCAGCAGCTCGGCACCCTGTTGATAGAACGCGCCGAGCTGCTCGGGCGCGGCCGGCGTGAGCGTGCCGTTGGCGATGGCGCTGGCAAGCGGGGTATCGCGCATCTGTTTCAGCGCATAGAGATCGGCCCCATCGAGCCCGAGCCCGATCAGCGTATGGAGATCATCGGCCCAGATCGCCGCGTCTTGCCCCGGCAGACCGAAGATCAGGTCGATGACGATGGCGCCCTGATCAAGCTCCATCAGCGCCTCCAAGGCGCTCAGCAGCTCGGCGCGGCTCGCCTTGCGGCCAAGGCGCTGGCGGAGCCGCTCGTCGAAGGTCTGCACGCCGAGCGAGAGACGATTGGCGCCGGCGGCGAAGGCCGCGCGGGCCTTGTCGAGGCCGAAGCCGTGCACGCGACCCTCGATGGTGATCTCGCAATCGGCGGCGAGCGGGAGCTGTTCGCGCACCGCCGCGATCGCCCGTGCCAGGTCGGCGGCGGAGAGCAGGGTCGGCGTGCCACCGCCGAAGTAGACCGCGCGGATGGCGGCCGCGGACAGGTCGGGGCGATCGCGCTCACGCTGCAACTGGGTGATCAGCGCATCGACATAGGCGCTGCCGGCTTCCTCGCGCCAGGCATGCTGGTAGAAACCGCAGAACAGGCAATGATTGGCGCAGTAGGGCACATGCACATAGGCCACTGCGGGATGACCGAGCGGGGTCTCGGCGAGCTGCCGCCAGCGCGCTGGGACCTCGCTCGCGGCGACCGGGGTCAGGCCGACGAAGGGATGCACTGGTCGTTGCCCGCTGAAGGCGTGCGCGAGCGGAGCGCTGGATTCTTGCGCGAAGAAGGCCTCAAGCGGGCGCCGGGTGGCGACGGGTCGATTCGGGGTCATGGGAGAACACTGCGATCGCAAGTCATGCCATCAGAAGAACGCCTACGCGGGACAGGCGGATTGCGCCGCCGGCGCTGGGCGGCGCGGCGCCGATGACCGCTCGACACGCGGCACGATCAGCGGGCAGCCGAGCGCTGGATGCGCCAGGATCTGCACCGGCAGCCCGAACGCCTCGTCGATGAGGTCCGGCTCGAGCACGGCTTCCGGGGCGCCGACCGCAAGCAGCCGGCCGGCCTTGAGGATCGCGACGCGGTCGGCGTACTGGGCGGCGAGGTTCAGATCGTGCAGGACCACCAGCACCCCGAGATCCTGCCGGGCCCAGCGTCGCGCCAGGGCGAGGGTCGCGTGCTGATGGGCGATATCCAGGCTGGCGGTCGGCTCGTCCAGCAGCAGGAAGCGCGGCTCGCGCTCGGGAAGCGGATCCCAGATCTGCACCAGCACGCGCGCCAGGTGGACGCGCTGACGCTCGCCACCGGACAGCGTCGTGTAGCGGCGCTCGGCGAGGTGCGCGATCTCGACCTCGCCCAGGGCGCGCGCGGCGCGATGGACATCCTCGCTGCTCGCGCCGCCGAACGGGATGCGCCCCATCAGCACCACCTCCAAGGCGGTGAACGGAAAGTCGAGCGGGCTGTGCTGCGGCAGCACGGCGCGACGCTTGGCCAGCTCGCGCGCCGGCCAGGCGCTCAGGGGCTGGCCGTTGAGCTGCACCTGGCCGCGCTCCGGCCTCAGCTCTGCGCTCAGCGTGCGCAGCAGGGTCGACTTGCCGGCGCCGTTGGCGCCGAGCACCGCGAGCACCTCGCCGGGGGCCAAGCGCAGGCTCAGGTCGTCGAGCAGGGCACGGCCATCGCGGCGGATGCAAAGTCCCACGGCCTCCAGGGTTTGATGGGAGCCAGGATCAAGGGACGGTCGCACACCCATCTTCATGTCGTTCTCCGCTGCCAGCGCAGCAGCAGGGCCAGAAAGAAGGGCCCGCCGAGCAACGCGGTGAGGATGCCGATCGGCAGCTCGGCCGGGGTCACCAGGGTGCGCGCCAAGAGATCGGCGAGCAGCAACAGGCTGCCGCCGAGCAGCGCGGCGCCTGGCAGCAGCAGGCGATGATCCGGCCCCAGCGCCAGGCGCAGCAGATGCGGCACCACCAGTCCGACGAAGCCGATGATGCCGCTCACCGCAACCGCCGCGCCGACCGCGAGCGCCGCCAAGGCGACGATCAGCGGCTGCATGCGCGCCACCGCGATCCCCAGGTGCCCGGCCTCGGCCTCGCCCAATAGCAGCGCGTTCAGCGTGCGCGCGAGCAGCGGCAGCGCCAACAGCGGCACCGCGATCAGCAGCGCGGCGCTGCCGACCGCAGGCCAGGTCGCGCCGCCGAGACTGCCCATGCTCCAGAAGGTCAGGGTACGCAGCTGTTGGTCATCGGCCAGATAGGTCAACAGCCCGGTGCCGGCGCCGGCGAGGGCATTGATGGCGATGCCTGCGAGCAGCAGGGTGGTCACCGAGGTGCGGCCATCCCGACTGGCCAGCCGATACACCAGCAAGGTGGTCACCAGGCCCCCGATGAAGGCGGCGATGGGCACACTGAAGGGGCCGAGCGCCTGGGTCAGGAAGGCCAGCCCCTGCCCGCCGAGCACGATCACCGAGACCGCCGCCAGGGCGGCGCCGGCGGAGACGCCGATCAGGCTCGGATCGGCCAAGGGGTTGCGGAACAGCCCCTGCATGGCGGCGCCCGCGACCGCGAGGCCGGCACCGACCAGCAGGCCGAGCAGGGTGCGCGGTAGCCGAATCGACAGGATCACCGTCTCGTGTTGAGGCGCGACCTCGGCGACCGGCAGACCGGCCCGTGCGCCGAGCGTGCGCAGCACATCGGCGATCGGGATCGCGACCGGCCCGATGGCGATCGAGAGCAGGGCCACCGACAGCAGCAAGGCCAGCAGCCCCGCAAGCGTCAGGCGCTCGAGCTGCTGGCGCTGCAGCAAGGGATGACTGGCGGGCAGGCTGAGCACGCGGACGTTCATCGCGCGACCGTTGCTCAGGGCTCGCCGGCGGTGAGACCGGAGCGCTCGTAGGTCTCTTCGTCGATGATGCCGAGTTCGCAGGCGAGCTGCGCGGCGGCCACCGCCAAGCGCGGACCAAAGGCGAGCAGCAGCGGACCGTCCATCGCCAGCACGCGCTCGGCCTGGCCGGCGGGGGTGGCCTGGAGCGCGCTGCGCTTCAGCACCGCCTCGCGACCGCCGAGCTGCTCCAGATTGCGCTGGGTGACCAGGATCGCCTCCGGCGCGGCGGCGAGCGCGGCCTCGGCGCTGAGCGGCTTGTAGCCGGAGAAGGCGTCATGCAGCACGTTCTCGCCGCCGGCGAGGCGGATGACGGCATCGGCGGCCGTGTCGCGGCCGGCGGCCATGTCGTTGCCGGAGCCGATGTGCAGCAGGAAGAGCACCCGCGGCCGCTGGCCGCTGTGCTCGGTGGCGGCCTCCAATTGGACGAGTTCGTCGTCGAGCTGGGCGCTGAGCGCGGCCCCTGCCGCGCGGCGATCGAGCACCTCGGCGACCGCGGCGATCGTCTCGTGCAGTCCGGCGACGCTCGGCGTCTTGGGGATGCGGTGGGTGCTGACCCCGGCGCGCGCGATCTGCTCCAGCACCTCCGGCGGGCCGGCGTCATCGGTCATCAGCAGCCGATCCGGTTGCAGGCTGAGGATACCTTCCGCCGACAGGGCGCGCTTGTAGCCGACCTTGGCGACGTCCTCGGTGGCGGCTGGATAGAGGCTGGTGGTGTCGACGCCGACCAGCTGCGCCTCGCCACCGAGCGCGTAGACGATCTCGGTGACGGCGCCGTCGACCGAGATCAGCCGCGCGGGTCGGTCGGTCGGATCGCCGGTGTCGGCCAGCAGCGGGCAAGCGCACAACAGCAGTCCGATGCACGCGCGTTTGAGCAGCAAAGACATTCGTGAACGCGGACCCTGCGGTTTCATCGCAACCACCCCGGAGCGGTGATCTCGTCGAGCAGCGCGCGCCACTGCGGCGACTCGGATTCCGCGCCCTTGCGCTTGCCGAAGCACTGCAACAGCAGCTCGCCGGCGTCGTCATAGCACTCGAGGCTGGTGACCACGCCCTGATCGGTCGGTTTGCGCACCAGCCAGCTCTCGGCGACGCCGTCCATCCAAAGATGCAGATTGAAATCCGGGTCGAGGATGTTGTACCAGGGGCCGACGGTTTTCAGCCGCTGGATCGGGCCGGTATGGATCTGGATGCAGCCTGGGCTGCCGACGAACAGCATCACCGGCATGGCGTGCTCGCGCACGCGCTCGAATAAGGTTCGATAGCAAGTCGGCGCGACCCGGCGCGCGAGATCGCTGCCGACCAGGCGCAAGGCCTGGCGACGTTCGACCTGGAAGCGCCGTAGCAGCCCAAAGAAGTCGTGGGTGTTGCGCATCGCCTCCCAGGCGGTTCGCAGGGCCTCGATGTCGATCTCGTGGTCGGGCCTCTGCGGCGTTGGTGGCGGCGCTGGTGCGACCTGCAATGCCGGTGCCTGTGGCCAGCAGTGACGCGCGATCAGTGCCTCCCAGGCGCTGGCGTCGGTCGCCTTGACCCGATAGATCTTATGCACCGCGGTGCCGCGGCCATCGAAGAATTGCAGACTCTCGCGCGTCCCCGAGTCCGTCGGCTCGCGCAGGGCGAATCCGCTCTGCCAGTGACGCAGGAACAGGCGCAGATCGATCGCCTCGCCGACCACCTGGCCCATGCCATGCTCGGGATAGATCGAGACCTCCTCGACCGGGCCGGTCTTCTCGATCACCACCGCATGATTGCGGGTCAGCGCCATCACCGGGCCAACCGCGCGCAGATCGGCGATGAGCGCGCCCCAGTCCTCGCTCAGGCGCCGGCTCTGTGGATGGCAGGCCAATAGCTCGGCCTCGCTGACGCCGAGCTGCTCGGCGGCCTCGCGCGCGCGCAGTCCCGGCTGCGTTGGCTTCAGGGCCTGCCAGCGGTGCCAGAGCGCCTCGGGGTCTGGCGTCGTGTGTGTTGGTGACGAGATCGAGGGGTCCGCCGCCACCCCCGGTATGGGTTGCGACTTGGTCGTGCTCGCAGCCGTGCTCGCTTCCAGGCTCATGACAGGGCCTCCTCGAGCACCACCTCGAAGCCCTCGAACACCGGATGCCCGGCATAGGTGCCTTGCGGTGCCTTGGCCTGGGTATGCGCTTGGCGAAAGGCCTCGGACTCGCGCCAGGCATCGAAATCGGCGCGCGAGGCCCACTGGGTGTAGGAGGCGTAGAGGCGAGTCTCGCCGTCATCCGCGCCCTTGAGCAGGCGAAAGCCACGGAAGCCGGGCATGCTGTCGAGCTGGGATTCGCGCGCGCGCCACATCGCCTCGAAGGCCTCTTCGAAGCCGTGGTTGATGCGAAATCGGTTCATCGCAATGAACATGAAGTGTCGCCTCTTGCTATGACCAAGTCGTTTGCAACGGTTTGGGTTGGCGGTTTCCAGGAGCGGGTTGCCCCTAGGAAGCAACAAAAAAGGAGCGGCCATCCGTGCGGATGGCCGTCCCAACACAGAGATATCGAGCGAACGGCTGTCGCGACAGGAAGATCGTGCAAGGCCGTCCAAGCACGACACATCCGCCCGTGATCTCCACCGAGGTTCGAGGTTGCTGTGTGCGCCATCCTCGAGGAGTAGGATAGCGGGATCGTAACGCAAACGCAAATCGTTCTTGAATCTATCTCACCGGATGTCGAGCTGCTGCGCCAGCTCGGCATTCAGGCTTCCGGTGACAGGCAGGCCGCGATCACGCTGAAAGTCCTTGATTGCCGCTGTCGTGCGCGGGCCGAGCAACCCGTCTATTGGACCGGGATCGAATCCCTGCGCGCGCAGGGCGGTTTGCAGCGCCTTGACGGTTTGCGGCGTCGCTGTCAACGCTTGCGGCGCTGAGGTTGCTGCTGCGCTCGTTGCCGCGCTGCGGTCGTCGTCCAGGGCGCTGGCGTTGATCCAGAGCACGGCATCCTGCGACAGCTCCTTGCCCTCGTGCTCCTTGT
>NZ_JBKHDN010000079.1:0-11832 GCF_046541315.1 Halochromatium sp.
TGGCCGGGCAACGGCGCCGGCGTGGACCGATCGAGAAGACCTCTCTGCGCGGGAATCTGGTTGCTTGCCGGCTTGCTCATGACGCGACCATGGCCTCTTCGGGTATTCTGAGCGAAAACAGAGGGAATCCTCGCTGACCTGAAGCCATTTCGCAAGCGCTGACGAGGGCAACATGCGCATCCACCTGTTAAGCGTCGGACGGCGCATGCCGGCCTGGGTCGAGGCGGGCTTCGACGAGTACGCCAAACGCCTGCCATCGAGCTGCGCGCTCTCGCTGATCGAGGTCGAGCCCGCCGCGCGCGGCAAGGGCCTGGACCGCAGCCGCGCCAAAGCCGGACAACGCGCGCAGCTATCGCCGGCGGCGCGCGCCCGACTGCTCGCCGACGAAGGCGAGCGGCTCCTGAAAGCGGTCCCGAGCAATGCGCTGGCGATCGCGCTGGATGTGCGCGGTCGCGCCTGGAGCACCGAGGCGCTCGCCGCCGAACTCGAGGGCTGGCTGGCGAGCGGACGCGACCTGGCGCTGCTGGTCGGGGGACCGGACGGGCTCGCGGATGCCTGCCTGGCGCGCGCCGAGCGGCACTGGTCGCTCTCGCCGCTGACCTTTCCGCATCCGCTGGTGCGTGTCATCCTCGCCGAACAACTCTACCGCGCCTGGACTCTGATCCAGGGCCACCCTTACCACCGTGGAGCGGAATGACCCCTGCCCCGAGGACGCAGCCAATGGCGGCACTGTCGATCGATCTGTATCTGGCCTCAAGCTCGCCACGGCGGCGCGAACTGCTCGCGCAACTGGGCCTGCGGCCAAGGCTGGTCGCCGCCGAGATCGACGAGACGCCGGCGCCGAACGAGTCCGCCGAGGCCTATGTCACCCGCATCGCCCGCGCCAAGGCGCGCGCGGGCTGGACCACCTTGAGCGCGCCAGCGCAGCGGCCCTTGCTCGCCGCCGACACCGCCGTCGTCGTCGATGACCGAATCCTGGGCAAGCCGGTGGATGCCGAGCACGCGCTGCGCATGCTCGCCTTGCTCTCGGGCCGCTGGCATTCGGTCCTCACCGCGATCAGCCTGCTGAGCGCGGCCACCGACCCGGAGCGACCGCGCGGGTCAGACGACGGGACGCCAGGCGGCCAACCGCCCCGGGAACATCGGGTCCTGGTGCGCACCGAAGTCCGCATGCGCCCCATCGGGCGTCACGAGGCCTTGGCCTACTGGGCCAGCGGCGAGCCGCGCGACAAGGCTGGCGCCTACGCGGTGCAGGGCCGGGGCGCGATCTTCGTCGAGTCGCTGCGCGGCAGCTATAGCAACGTGGTCGGACTGCCGCTGTTCGAGACGGCCGGGCTGTTGCGCGAACACGGCATCGACCCGCTCGCCGGCGAACCGGCGCCGACCCCATGAGACCGAATTCCATGCCACCGAGCCACTCGATCGCCCAGCGCGCGGCCAAAGGATCACGATGAGCGAAGAGATTCTGATCAATGTCACCCCGCCGGAGACCCGCGTCGCGGTGGTCGAGAACGGCGTGGTGCAGGAGATCATCATCGAACGCGCCCAGCGCTGCGGCCTGGTCGGCAGCATCTATCGGGGGCGCATCTGCCGCGTGCTGCCCGGCATGCAGGCCGCCTTCGTCGAGATCGGCCTGGATCGGGCCGCGTTCCTGCATGCCTCCGACATCATGACCGTCGACGGCGAGGCCCGCAGCGAACACATCACCAGCCTGGTCAAGGAGGGCGACCCGATCCTGGTGCAGGTGGTCAAGGACCCGCTCGGCAGCAAGGGCGCGCGCCTGACCACCAACATCTCGATCGCCTCGCGCTATCTGGTCTTCATGCCCCGGCTCGGCAACACCGGCGTGTCGCAGAAGATCGAGGACGATGACGAACGCAAGCGCCTGCGCGAGGTCCTGCAGACCTATGTCGACGAGCACGAGGGCATCGGCGGCTACATCGCCCGCACCGCCGCCGAGACCGTCAGCGACGACGACCTCTGCCGCGACATGGCCTTCCTCGCCAAGCTCTGGAACGGCATCCGCGAGCGCGCCGCGAGCGCGAGCGAGATCGGCCTGATCCACGATGATCTGCCCCTGGCCCTGCGCGCGCTGCGCGACCTGGTCACGCCCGAGGTCGAGCGGGTGCGCATCGACTCGCGCGCCACCGTCGACAAGGCCCGGCCGTTCGCGGTCAAGTACATCCCCGAGATCGTCGACCGCATCGAGTACTACAGCGGCGAGCGGCCGCTGTTCGATCTGTACGGCGTCGAAGACGAGATCCTCAAGGCGCTGCAACGCAAGGTGCAGCTGAAGTCCGGCGGCCATCTGGTGATCGACCAGACCGAGGCGATGACGACGATCGATGTCAACACCGGCGCCTTCGTCGGCCATCGCAACCTCGAGGAGACCATCTTCAAGACCAACCTGGAGGCGGCGCAGGCGATCTGCCGCCAGTTGCGGCTGCGCAACCTCGGCGGCATCATCATCATCGACTTCATCGATATGACCGACGAGGAGCACAAGCGCCAGGTCCTGCGGGCGCTCGAGAAATGCCTCGCGCGCGATCACGCCAAGACCCATATCACCGAGGTCTCGGCGCTCGGCCTGGTCGAGATGACGCGCAAGCGCACCCATGAATCGCTCGAGCACATCCTCTGCGAGCCCTGTCCCTGCTGCGGCGGGCGCGGCTCGCTGAAGACCGCCGAAACCACGTGCTACGAGATCTTCCGCGAGATCCTGCGCGAAGCGCGCCAGTTCGAGGTCGAGCAACTGCTGGTGCTGGCCTCGCAGGAGGTCATCGACCGGCTGCTGGACGAGGAATCCGCTCATCTGGCCGAACTCGAGGAGTTCATCGGCAAGCCGATCAAGCTCCAGGCCGAGTCGCTCTATACTCAAGAACAGTACGACGTGGTCCTGATCTGATCCCGGATGCCGGATGCCGGCCACTGCTGGGGCCGGCAGGTCCCTGCCGACGCGCATCCGAACCGCCACGGGCCTCGGCATGCGCCCCAGACCGGGCCGGACGCGGTGCGCCGCGAGATCATGGACCGTCGGACCCTTTTGCACCCCTTCGGTCACGGCAAGATGACGCGGACCCTGTATTGGCTCTTCAACGGCACTGTCGCGCTCTTCGCCACGGCGATCGTCGCGCTGGCGGTCCTCTCGATCGCCGCGCGGCTGCTGCTTCCGCACGCCGACGCGCTGCGCGAGGATCTCGTCGCACGCCTCGGCGAGACCCTAGGCGCGCCGGTCGAGGTCGGCGCCCTGTCGATCCATTTGCGCGGGCTCTCGCCCGAACTTCGCTTCACCGAGGCGCGACTGCTCGCGTCGCCCGCGTCGAGCGAGGCGCCGAAGGAACCGCTGCTCGCCGCGCACGCGCTGCGCATCGAGCTGGATCCGCTGGCCTCGCTCGCGGCGCGACGGCCACGGATCGCTGCAGTCGGCCTGGTTGGCGCCGACATCCACGCGCGCCGCGACGCCGATGGCCGTCTTCGCATCCGCGGACTCGACGCGCTGCAAGGCGATGATGCGCAGGCGCTCGCGTTCTTCTTGAACGAAGGGCGCTTTCGGTTGCTCGACAGCCGGCTCAGCTGGCACGACGCGGGAACCGCAGCGCCCGCGCAAACCCTGTTCGTCGAGGTCGCCGAGTTCGTCAATCAGGGGCGGCGTCACGACCTGCGAGTCGCGGCCCGCACGGCCGACGATCGCGCCAACAGCAGCCGCACGGCCGACAGCGGCGGCCCGGCCGATGAGACCGCCAACCAGGCGCGCTTCGGCGAGCTGCGGATTCTCGCCAAGCTCGAAGGGCCGGCGGCGCATCCCGAGCGCTGGTCCGGTCGTCTCTATCTCAAGACCAAGGGCGAGGATCTGGCGTCGCTCATCGGCGAGCGCTGGCCCAGCCTGGAGCTGCACAGCAGCGCCTTGCGGCTTGAGAGCTGGAATCGGCTCGCGCGGGGGCGCTTGAACGAATCCTGGACAACGATCGGGATCGAGGGGCTCAGGCTGGAGGGCGACGAGGCCCGCGCGGCGCTTGAACTCGGCGCGCTGTCCGGGCGCGCTCGCTGGCAACGCCAGGCGCAAGGCTGGCGGCTGGACATCCAGGAACTCAGGCTGCCCGGCAGCGCCGACTCGGCGCCGACCTCAGCAACGTTGCGCTATCGCCGCGCGCCCGCGCGCAATGATGCCGAGCTCGCCCGCCCTGTCACGCCTGCTACCGCCCCCGCTGATACTGCCGACAATGCTGCAACGCCGGCCCCAGCGGCTCGCTTGTTCGCCGCGATTGGCGCGCTCCCGCTCGGACCGCTCGCCGAGATCGGCGCACGGCTTGCTACAGACTTCCCTGAAAACCTTCCAGTAACCCTCGCGGAACCGGTCATCGCGATCACCCAGGGTCGCCCGCGTGGACTGGCCCGCAACCTGGCCGTGCATCTGGAGCTGCGCTCCGACCCGGCTGACGCGGGGTTCCCCGCCCTGGCCGACTGGCGCCTCAAGGGCGCGCTCGAAGGTCTGACCATCGGTGCCAGCGCCAACGCCAGCACCAATGCCAATGCCAACGCCAACGCCAACGCCAACGCCAACGCCAACGCCAACGCCAGCACCAATGCCAACGCCAGCACCAATGCCAGCGCCAGCACCAATGCCAGCGCCAGCACCAACGCCAAGATCCCGCCCTTCTCCGGGATCGATCTCGACTTCGATCTGGGACCAACCGGTGGACGGGCGCGCCTCGACGGACGCGATGCCCGACTCGACTTGCGCCCGTTGTTCGCCCAACCCCATCGGTTCACCGCGCTGCACGGCGACTTCGCCTGGCGCCTGATGCCGGCCGGCTCGATCCATCTCTGGACGCAGGCCTTGAGCGCCGAGACCGCGCACCTCGCGACCCTGACCCGGCTGCGCCTCTGCGTGCATCCATCCGGCGCCAATCCCTTCATCGACCTGCACACGCATCTGCATGACGGCGACATCGAAGCGCTCGCGCAGTGGCTGCCGGTCGGCATCATGGACGAACGTCTCCAGGACTGGCTGCTGAAGGCCATCGTCGATGCGCGGCTGGAGTCCGGCGATCTCGCGCTGCGCGGTCCACTCGAGCGCTTCCCCTTCGATGATCACGCGGGCCGTTTCCTGTTGACGCTGCGCCTGGTCGACGGCGTGCTCGACTACGGCGGCACGGCGCCGCCCGCGCCTGCCCAAACCGTCCAGTCCACCCTTGCCCAAGTTGCTTCCCCCCAACCCCCAGGGCTGCGCGACGCCGAGGACAGCGAGCCGCTACGCTGGCCACCGCTACGCGAGATCGCCGCCACCCTGCGCTTCGAGAACCGTCGCCTCGAGGTCGAGATCCCGAGCGCCGAGATCCTCAACAGCCAGGTGGACGCTGGGCATCTGCGCTTGCCGGATCTCTGGAATCCGACCACTCTCGAGATCGAGGCGCGCGGCAACGGCCCGCTCGCCGATGGCCGGCATGTGCTGGCAACGAGCCCGCTCGCGAAGCGGCTCGGCGGTCTGGCGAACGCCATCGAGGTCAGTGGCGAGGGCGGCATCGCGCTGCGGCTGGGGGTACCGCTGAGCAAGGAACGTCCCTTTCGCTACCGTGGCGAACTGCGCTGGGAGCCAATCGCCGAGTCCAGCACCGAAACCAACGCCGGGAGCGACGCCGAGCCAACACCTCCGAGCCCTGACGAAACGATTAACGCGCGCGAACTCAGGATCAGAGGCACCGACCTGACGTTCAGCGGCATCGAGGGCCGCCTGCGCTTCGATGAGCAGGGCATCGATGCCGACGACATCCGCGCCAATCTCGGCCCCCAAGCGCTCGCGATCGACATCGAGACCCTGGACGGCGGCAGCGACGCGGCACGCACCGAGATCGGGCTAGAGGGGCAAACGCCGGTCTCCAGACTGGCCAAGGCCCTGCCCAGCCCACTCTGGCGATTCGCCAGCGGCAAGCTCGATTGGCGCCTGGGACTCGGCCTGCGTAACCGCGACGCCGCGCACCAGACCCCGCCGATCGACCTCAGGCTCAGCTCCGAACTCCAGGGCCTCGCGCTGTCACTGCCGGCACCGCTCGGCAAGTCGGCGGGCGAGCCGCGCGCGTTTCGACTCAGCGGCCGCTATCAAGACCAATGGCCGCTGCCGCTGCGCATCGACTCTGGCGAACTCGGCGCCTTGCTGGAGATAGATCGCGCCGCCGACGGGAGGATCGCGCCGCGGCGACTCGCGATCGACCTGAACGGCCAACCGGAGGCGTTGCCGCCCGCGGGTTCGATCGAGATCGGCGGCGCGCTCGCGACCCTGGATCTCGAACCTTGGCTGGATTGGATCGCGCGCAGCGATCTCGCCTCGCTCCAGGGCGACAATGCCGAGGAGCGGCTCCAGCTGCTCCCGCTGCGCCTCGAGGTCGAGGATCTCCGCTTCCAACAGCTGCGGTTGAACGACCTCGAGGCCGTGCTGGAACCCCGCGAAGCGGGTGGCTGGGATATCCAGTTCAATGCCGAGCAAAGTGGTCACGGCGCGATCCGGCTACCGGCCAGCGCAAGCCAAAACCCAGTGCATATCCGGATAGAGCGGCTGGATCTGGCGCCGCTCGTGGAGGCGCGCGAGGAAGAGGCCGCGGCCACAACGCCGGCAGACCCGCGCGCATTCGGCCGCCTCGACCTGGAGATCGAACGGCTTCACTATGGCGAGGATCGGCTCGGTCGGCTGCGGCTCATGAGCGTGCCCCAGCCGAACGGGGTCGACTTCGAGACGCTGTCATTGCATGGACCGCATGTCGATGCCAGCGCCCGGGCGCAGTGGCACATCGATGCCACCGATTATGTGGAAACCACGTTCGAGCTCGATGCCAACAGCACCGCGATCGGCGAATTGCTGCGCGAGAGCGGTTTCTACAGCGCCTTGAGCGGCGCCGCCGGTGAATTGCAGCTCGATCTGCGCTGGCCCGGCGGCCCAGGCGACCTGTCGCTCGCGCGCGCCCGCGGCACGCTCGCGCTCGAGGTCGGGAGCGGGCGCATGCTCGACATGGAGCCCGGCGTGGGGCGCATGCTGGGCATCCTCAATACGGCCGCCCTCAGCCGCAGGCTGAGCCTCGACTTCAGCGACCTGTTCGCCGATGGCTTCGCCTTCGATCGCATCCATGGCGAGATCGCCATCGGCAGCGGCGAGGCCCGCATCCGCGCGCTCGATATTCTCGCGCCGCCCGCCGACATCGAGATCACCGGGCGCACCGATCTGGTCGCGGGCGTACTCGATCAGACCGTCGTGGTGACCCCCGAGATCGGCATCGGGCTCGCCCTCGCCAGCACGCTTGCCGGCGGCCCGGTGGTTGGCGCCGCCGTGTTTTTGACCGACAAGGTCACCGACGGCGCGGTCGAGCGCCTCGGGCGTTATGCCTACCGGGTCACCGGGCCCTGGCGCGATCCGCTGATCCGTCGCGTGGACACCGGCGGCTCGCCCTCGGTCGGTAACCTCTTCGTCGACGAGGACGACACGGATGACGCGGATGACGCGGAAGAGGAGGCCGAGCGCACGCCGACAGCGGACCCGCCGAACCAGGCACCGCCGCAACGCGTGCAGCCGAGCAACCCCTTCCTGGAAGGTTTCTGATCAGAAAGCCCGGCTATTTTGACGGGCATGCCCAAACAGAGCCTGTCCGGTGGTGCTATGGTTACAGAAAATTGACCATACCGAACGCCCATGAGCGAGACTTCCAAGGTCGCGGCCGTGCAGATGGCCTCAGGCCCCAATACAACCGCGAATCTGCTCGAGACCGAGCGCCTGATCCACCTTGCCGCCGAGGCCGGCGCCGGCCTGGTGGTGCTGCCCGAGAACTTCGCCTTCATGGGCAAGCGGGACCGGGATTTGCTCCATCTCGCCGAGCCCGACGGCAAGGGTCAGTTGCAGGACTTCCTGGCCAAGACCGCCAGCCGTTATGGGGTCTGGCTCGTCGGCGGCACCATCCCGCTGCGCAGCAATGACCCGAGCCGGGTGCGCTCGGTCGCGCTGATCCATAACGATCAGGGGGATCGGGTCGCGCGCATCGACAAGACCCATCTGTTCGATGTGGTGCTGCCCGACGTCAACGAGCGCTACCAGGAATCGGCGACCATCGAGCCCGGTGACCAGAGCGCGGTGATCGATACCCCTTTTGGCCGCCTCGGGGTGGTGATCTGCTACGAACTGCGCTTCCCGGAGACGGCGCGGCGCATGCTCGACAGCGGCCTCGAGCTGCTCGCCGTGCCGGCCGCCTTCACCGCACTGACCGGCAAGGCGCATTGGGAGATCCTGGTACGCGCCCGCGCCATCGAGAACCTGACCTATGTGATCGCCGCCGCCCAGGGCGGCTACCATCTCAGTGGCCGCGAGACCTATGGCCACAGCATGATCGTCGATCCCTGGGGCAACGTGCTGGCGCAGATCGCGCGTGGCGTCGGTCAGATCTGCTGCACGCTCGATCGCGACCGACAGGCCTCGATTCGCCGCACCTTCCCAGTGCTCGAGCATCGTCGCCTCAAGTGTCGTTGAGACTCCGTCCATCGACTGTTGCCCCCCGGCCCGAACGCCTTCCCGACCTGAATGCCAGTGTCCGGCAACCATCGGGAGGCCGTTTCCTGACCTCTCCACTGGCGGGCAGTGGACCTGCCTGCATGCGCGGCGGCTGGAAAAAGCGCGCGCTGCCTACCATGTCATCCGCATCACCCGCATGATCCGCAACGGCTAGACGCCCAAGAACGCGAGCCCAAAGACCCTATGACCGACTCCATCGACATCGCGCGCCAGAGCATCCTCGCGCCCTTCGGCCTCGGCGACAACGACCTCGATCGCCTGATCGGCGCGCTGCGCAGCCCCGCCATCGACGCCGCCGACATCTATTTCCAGAGCAGCCGGCTGCAATCCTGGATGCTCGAGGACGGCATCATCAAGGACGGTAGCTTCAACATCGAACAGGGCGCCGGTCTGCGCGCGATCAGCGGCGAGAAGACCGGCTTCGCCTACTCCGACGAACTCGAACTCGCGGCCCTGACCAAGGCCGCCGATGCCGCCCGCGCCATCGCCCGTGGCGGCGGCGCGGCACCGATCAGCATCGGCGCCGGCCTGCCAGCGCGCCAGCGGCTCTACGAACCGATGAATCCGATCACGAGTCTGGACGACGCGGCCAAGATCGATCTGTTGCATCGGGTCGATGCCGAGGCACGCGGCATGGACGCGCGGGTCAAGGAGGTGATGATCAGCCTGGTCGCGGTGCAGGACACCGTCCTCGTGGTCGCCGACGACGGTCGCCTGAGCGCCGACGTGCGCCCGCTGATCCGCCTCAGCGTGGTCGCGGTGGTCGAGGAGAACGGTCGCCGCGAGCAGGCCCACAGCGGCGGCGGCGCGCGCCTGGATCTGGGTTGGATGCTGGCCGAGGACCGCGCGCTCGGCTTCGCCCGCGAGGCGGTGCGCCAGGCCCTGGTCAACCTGGAAGCCGGCCCCGCCCCGGCCGGCACCATGCCGGTGGTGCTCGGCGCCGGCTGGCCCGGCGTGCTCCTGCACGAGGCGGTCGGGCACGGACTCGAGGGCGACTTCAACCGCAAGGGCACCTCGGCCTTCAGCGGCCGGCTCAACCAGCGCGTCGCCGCCAAGGGCGTCACCGTGGTCGACGACGGCACCCTGCCCGGCCGCCGCGGCTCGCTCAACATCGACGACGAGGGCACGCCGACCCACTGCACCACGCTGATCGAGGACGGCGTGCTGGTCGGCTACATGCAGGATCGGCTCAACGCCCGCTTGATGGGCATGGCGCCGACCGGCAACGGCCGGCGCGAGTCCTATGCGCATCTGCCGATGCCGCGCATGACCAACACCTACATGCTCGCCGGCAACCATGATCCGGGCGAGATCATCGCCTCGGTCGAGAAGGGCCTGTACGCGGTCAACTTCGGCGGCGGCCAGGTCGACATCACCTCCGGCAAGTTCACCTTCTCGGCCAGCGAGGCCTATCTGATCGAGAACGGCCAGATCGGCCGCCCGGTCAAGGGCGCGACCCTGATCGGCAACGGCCCCGATGTGCTCACCCGCGTCAGCATGGTCGGCAACGACCTCAAGCTCGACGAGGGTGTCGGCACCTGCGGCAAGGATGGGCAGAGCGTGCCGGTGGGGGTCGGTCAGCCGACGCTGCGCGTCGATGCGCTGACCGTCGGCGGCACGGGGGCTGGGGAGTGAAGCGCATGATGAGCCGACCCCTCCTCTATCCGCTCCTCGCCTGGCTGGCCTTGCTGAGCGCCCCGGCATCCGCCAGCGTTCCGCCCGTGGTCGACGCCCAATGGCTCAAGAGCAACCAGGGCCAATCCGAACTGGTCGTGCTGGATATCCAGTCACCGAACGACTACCAGCGTTTCCACATCCCAGGCGCGGTGAACGCTCCCTATGAGCGTTGGCGCACCCAGCCGCCCAAACCAGGCAGCAAGGCGGCGCGCGCCAACGCGAGTGGGCTGACATCGATGTTGCCGCCGGTCGAGCGGCTCGAGGCCATGCTCAGCGAGCTTGGCGTGAGCAACGACGACGCTCTGGTCATCGTCGCGACGGGGCGCGGGGCCAGCGATCTGGCCGCTGCCGCCCGTGTCTTCTGGACCCTGAAGGTGCTCGGGCATGAGCAAGCGAGCGTGCTCGATGGCGGCCTGGTCGGCTATGCCGACAGCGGCGCTCCGCTCGCGCGGGGTCGCGAGACCCGCCCTGCGACCGCCTATCGGGCCGACCTCCAGCCCGAGCTGGCGCCCGATGCCCAAGCCGTGCGCGCCGCGCTCGCCGCGCAGACCCCGCTCGTCGATGCGCGCAGCGAGGGCGAGTTCGTCGGCATCTACACCGGCGACGCCGCCGAGCGGCCGGGCACCATCCCCGGCGCGCGCCACCTGCCGCACGACTGGGTCAGCGACGGCGGCTCAGCCAAGCTGCGCAGCCCAGGCGCACTCAAGGCGCTGTTCGAGGCCCGCGGCATCGTCACCGACGGCGAGCAGATCCATTTCTGTCACAGCGGCAACCGTGCCGCCCTGACCTGGTTCGCCGCCTACGCGGTGCTCGGCAACGAGGAGGCCTTGCTCTACGACGGCTCGATGATGGAATGGGCGCGCGACGACAACCTCCCGATCAGTGCCGAGATCGAGCTTTGCGACGCCTGTTAAGCCAAGGCGCATCCGTCCGTTTTTCCTCTCCACCGAGGTTCGTCATGGCCGCGATTGCTGAGCGCATTGCCGATACCCCTGCTGCCGGATCAGCACCCGCCACCGCAGATCGAGCCACGCAACCCGACGACCAAATCGTCCAGCTCGCGCAGGCCGACTGGAGCGATTACGAGCGTCTGCTCGAGATCCGCGGTGAATCCGCGAGCCCGCGGCTGACCTTCATCGACGGCGTGCTGGAGCTGATGACGCCCTCATGGAATCACGATTGGGACAAGACAACCCTCGCCCGACTGCTCGAAACCTGGGCCATTGAAGTCGGGGTCGCGATGGATGGCGCGGGCTCCTGGACCATCAAGTCGAAGCTCGCCAAACGCGGCGCCGAGCCCGACGAGTGCTATCTGCTCGAACCCATCGCGAAAGAGCCCAGCCGACCGGACATTGCCATCGAGGTCGTGCGCACCAGCGGCGGGTTGAACAAGCTCGAGGTCTATCGCGCGCTCGAGGTGCCGGAGGTCTGGTTTTGGCAGCACGGGCGGCTCCAGTTCTACGGCCTCGAAGGCGATCAGTACCAACACCGCGAGCGCAGCCGCCTACTGCCACAGCTCGATCCAGCCTTGATCAAGGCCTGCATGGGTGCGCCGACCCAGACCGAGGCCATTCGACAACTGCGCCAATCGCTCGGGGCAGAACGCTGAG
>NZ_JBKHDN010000080.1:0-11753 GCF_046541315.1 Halochromatium sp.
TAGCGCGACTGCGGATGCGCGAAGTACCAGCCGGAGACGGCTGCGGTGGGCAGCATCGCGAAGCTCTCGGTGATGGTCAGGCCGATGCGCTCGTCGGGCTTGAGCAACTCCCAAAGCGTCCCCTTCTCGGTGTGATCGGGGCAGGCGGCATAGCCGGGTGCCGGGCGGATGCCCTCGTACTTCTCGGCGATCAGCGCGTCGTTGTCGAGCTGCTCGCCCGGCTTGTAGCCCCAGAGTTGGGTGCGCACCAGTTGATGCAGGCGCTCGGCGAAGGCCTCGGCGAGCCGGTCGGCGAGCGCCTTGAGCATGATCGCGCTGTAGTCGTCGTGATCGGCCTCGAAGCGCTCCAGATGCTCGTCGATGCCGACACCAGCGGTGACCGCGAAGGCCCCGACCCAATCGCGCTTGTGCGAATCCGCCGGCGCCACATAGTCGGCGAGGCTGACGTTGGGCTGACCCTTGCCGGCGGTGCGTTGCATCTGCTGGCGCAGCATGTGCAGGGTCGCGGTGATCTCGCTGCGGGTCTCGTCGGAGTAGATGGCGATGTCGTCGTCGCCGACCCGGTTGGCCGGGAAGAAGCCACAGACGCAGCGTGCAGTGAGCCAGCGTTCCCCGACCACGCGCTCGAGGAACGGCAGCGCGTCGTCGAACAATTGCTGCGCCTCCTTGCCGACGATCTCGTCGGTGAGGATGGCCGGATACTTGCCGGCCAGCTCCCAGGCCTTGAAGAAGGGCGTCCAGTCGATGTAGTGGACCAGATCGTCGAGCGGAAAGTCGTCGACGGTCAGGATCAGGCCATCACCGCTGCGCTCGAGCTGGATGTCCTTGGCATCGAGCCCTGGTAGCGCGGCCGCGAGTATCGCCGCCATGTCGCCGCTCGGACCCGTCGCCATGTCGACCTTTGACCGCGCTGCTGCCGCTGCGTCACCGTCTGCCCCCGTCGCCGTTGCATGGTCGACGTCAGGCGCCGCTGCGACCGCATCGCCACCCTGCCCGGCCTCGGCGCCAGCGGCCAAAATCGCCGGCCTCGGCGGCTCATAGCTGGCCCAGTCGATCTCGGTCTTGTTCGCACGCGCCTCGGCGAGGCCCATCAGCTTGCTGGTCTTGCCCTTGGCCTCGCGTTTGGCGCGGACCTCGGCGTACTCCTCGACGATGCCGGCGACATAGCCGTCGCGCTGGGTCTTGCTCAGCAGGTTCGAGACCACGCCGACCGCGCGCGAGGCATCGGGCACATAGATCACCGGCTCCTCGCGCTGCGGCGCGATCTTCACCGCGGTGTGCACCTTCGAGGTCGTCGCGCCGCCGATCAGCAGCGGCTGGGTCATGCCCTGGCGCTGCATCTCCTTGGCGACATGGACCATCTCATCCAATGACGGCGTGATCAGGCCGGAGAGTCCGATGATGTCGGCCTGCTCCTCGCGCGCCCGCTGCAGGATGGTCTCGGTCGGCACCATGACGCCGAGATCGATTACCTCGTAGCTGTTGCATTGCAAGACCACGCCGACGATGTTCTTGCCGATGTCGTGCACGTCGCCCTTGACGGTCGCGATCAGGAACTTGCCGTTGCTCTCGTGCTGGGTGCCAGAGGCCTCCTTCTCGGCCTCCAGGTACGGGAACAGATAGGCCACCGCCTTCTTCATCACGCGCGCCGACTTGACCACCTGCGGCAGGAACATCTTGCCCTCGCCGAACAGATCGCCGACCACGTTCATGCCGTCCATCAGCGGTCCTTCGATCACGTGCAGCGGTTTCTCGGCGGCCTGACGCGCGGCCTCGGTATCCTCTTCGATATATTCGGTGATGCCCTTGACCAGCGAGTGTTCGAGGCGCTTGTTGACCGGCCAGCTGCGCCACTCGAGGTCCTCGACCTTCTCGGCGCTGGAGCCGTCGCCCTTGTACTTGGGCGCCAGATCCAGCAGTCGCTCGGTGGCATCGTCGCGCCGATTCAGGATCACGTCCTCGACCGCCTCGCGCAGCTCCTCGGGCAGATCGTCGTAGATCGCCAGCTGCCCGGCGTTGACGATCCCCATGTCCATGCCGGCCTTGATGGCGTGATAGAGGAACACGGCGTGGATCGCCTCGCGCACCGGGTTGTTGCCGCGAAACGAGAACGAGACATTGGAGACGCCGCCGGAGACCTTGGCGTGCGGCAGCGTGCGCTTGATCTCGCGGGTGGCCTCGATGAAATCGACCGCGTAGTTGTTGTGCTCCTCGATGCCGGTGGCGACCGCGAAGATGTTCGGGTCGAAGATGATGTCCTCGGCCGGATAGCCGACCTGCTCGGTCAGGATCCTGTAGGCGCGGGTGCAGATCTCGACCTTGCGTTCTTTCGTATCGGCCTGGCCGACCTCGTCGAAGGCCATCACGATCACCGCCGCGCCGTAGCGCCGGCACAGGCGCGCCTGCGCGATGAACCTCTCCTCGCCCTCCTTGAGCGAGATCGAGTTGACGATGGCCTTGCCCTGCACGCATTTCAGCCCGGTCTCGATGACGTTCCACTTCGAGGAGTCGATCATCACCGGCACCCGCGCGATGTCGGGCTCGGCGGCGGTCAAGTTCAGGAACCGATGCATCGCCTCGGCCGACTCCAGCAGGCCCTCGTCCATGTTGACGTCGATGATCTGGGCGCCACCCTCGACCTGCTCCAGCGCCACACTCAGCGCGGTGTCGTAGTCCTCCTCCTTGATCAGGCGCTTGAAGCGCGCCGAGCCGGTGACGTTGGTGCGCTCGCCGACGTTGACGAAGAAGCTCTCGGCGGTGATGTTCATCGGCTCGAGGCCGGAGAGGCGGCAGGCCGGTTCCAGCACCTTGGCCGCGCGCGGGGTCATCCCAGCGACGGCCTTGGCGATCGCCTCGATGTGCTCGGGACCGGTGCCGCAGCAGCCGCCGACGATGTTCAGGAAGCCGCTCGCCGCCCACTCCGAGACCTGCTCGGCCATCTCCTCGGGCCCCAGATCGTAGCCGCCGAGCTCGTTCGGCAGGCCGGCGTTGGGATGCGCCGAGACCCGGCACTCGGCGATGCGCGCGAGCTCTTCGACGTAGGGTCGCAGCTCCTTTGGACCGAGCGCGCAGTTGAGGCCGATGCTGAGCGGCTGGGCGTGGCGCAGCGAGTTGTAGAAGGCCTCGGTGGTCTGGCCGGTGAGGGTGCGGCCGGATTGGTCGGTGATGGTGCCGGAGATCATGATCGGCAATTCGACGCCGTCCTCGTCGAACACCTTCCAGACCGCGAACAGCGCCGCCTTGGCGTTGAGGGTATCGAACACGGTCTCGACCAGCAGGATGTCGGCGCCGCCCTCGATCAGCCCGCGGGTGGACTCGGCGTAGGCCGCGACCAGGGTGTCGAAATCGATGTTGCGAAAGCCCGGATCGTTCACGTCCGGCGAGATCGACGCGGTGCGGTTGGTCGGGCCGAGAATCCCGGCGACGAAGCGCGGCTTGTCTGGCGTTGAGTAGCCGTCGGCGATCTTGCGCGCCAGCCTGGCCGCCTCGACGTTGATCTCGTAGGCCAGCTCCTCCATGCCGTAATCGGCCATCGCGATGCGGGTGGCGTTGAAGGTGTTGGCCTCGATGATGTCGGCGCCGGCGGCCAGGTACTCGCCGTGGATGTCGGCGATCAGATCGGGCCGGGTCAGCACCAGCAGGTCGTTGTTGCCCTTGAGGTCGCTCGGCCAGTCCTGGAAGCGCTTGCCGCGATAGTCGGCCTCCTCCAGCTTGCGGCGCTGGATCATGGTGCCCATGGCACCGTCGAGGATGAGGATGGTCTGGTCGAGGCGTTGCTTCAGGAGGCTGGTTCGATCACTCATAATAATTTGCTGGGTCCGGGCTTGCGGTGCGCCTTGCGCAGGTAACGCGCATGCTGAGGATGGCCATTCCAGACCACCGGCTGCGCCAGCCACTTCTGGATGAAGGCCCACGAGGCCTGATAACCATCGTGAGGAAGCGTACAAGCCGAGCAGTCCTTGCGGGTGACGCCGTTGGCATCCGTGAAGACCTCATAAGGGCCCGGACATTCGTACGCGATGAGGGGACAATAACAAAAAAGGCAGTTGAATTCTCGCTTGACACCGGGATGACAAGGCAGGAACGGACAATGGTCGTTCGTAAACCCCTTGAATCCCTGATGATTCGTCGAATCTTTCGGCTGCATCGCCAATACCACCTTTGACTGCGACGGCCCACCGCGACCGCATCGGCCAAGCAGCCGGTGCGAGCTGCTAAAGTTTGGTTACGGTTGGCCGATAAAATCTCCAGAGGTCGGCCGCATCGCCTCCAGGCCGTCTCCCTTCCCCAGAACCATCGAGCCGAGCCCCCATAACCTCTCTTGATCATGGAGCCAGACCATCATGTCGTCCTCAATCGCCGACATCAGCCAAACCGCCCCGAAATCCGCCCCTGTCAATCAGTTCAACCCGCGCGAGCGCCTGGAGGACTTGCTTGAGGAGTTGCCCACCGCCGGTGGTGCCCTCGCCCAGGCCGAGAGTAACCAGGCCCCTGGCCGCAGCGACCTCGAGGAGGCGGTGCAGCGCGTGAACGAGGTCATGAACGAATATGGCGTTCAGTTCGAACTCAGCGATCCAGGCGAGCGCCTGATCATTCGCGTCGTCGATCGAGAATCCGGCGAGCTGATCCGCCAGGTGCCCCCGGAGGAGATCCTGCGCATCGCGCAGCGCATCGAGGAAATGCAATCGGCATCGGGCGGCTTGCTCAGCCTCGAGGCCTGAGTCTGAGCCAGTACGTGCGTCCGGGTCTGGCCAGCGCAAGGCCCAGGACGCAGCGCTCACACCTGCATGTTCATCACATCCCGGTAGGCGGTGATCAGCCGATTACGGACTTGGAGGCCAAACTGGAAGGCCACGCTGGCCTTTTGCTTGTCGATCATCAGATCGTTCAGCGTTATCTCCGGGTCACCGGCCTGAAACGCCTTGCCTTTTTCCGTCGCATTCATCTGCAAGGCGTTGATGCGCATAATCGACGCGCGCAGCTCGCCGGCAAAGCCGCCGGCGGCGACCGGACCCGCCGGATTCGATGAGCCGCCGCCGGCCTGAGTGGCCAGCTGGCGCATCGCGGCAAGGGCCGGCTCCAGGCTGGGTGGACTGCTCATCTGGTTTCTCCTGCTCGTTGCCTGTTGTTGCCCGATCAGGCGACCCTAGCAGCCTCGACCGTCCTGGGATCGCTCTAATTGCATGGATAAAATACCCTTATTCCCACCTTTGGCGAAACCGCTTCAGTCCGATAGTGTATCGCCTTATACTTGCGGCACAACGGACGCCCAACCCGGACGGACCGATGCCAACCTTCCCTCATGAGATCGTATGCCCCCAACCCATGATGCGCCGGATAGCATGTAACACTCTCCGCCGGAGGCGCACATGAGTAACGGGGACGACGCGAGCCCAAACGATCAAAGTCCGCGCCCAAGCGAACAAGGTCCGCTGCAACGGCTGCAGGCATTCGTGCGTGGCAACCTGCCTGTCGTCCTGCTCATCGGCGGTGCCGCCCTGGTGGCGCTGCTCACAGCGGTGCTGCTATGGGCGCGTGCGCCCGATTATCGGGTGCTGTTCAGCAATATCAACGAAGCCGACGGCGGTCGCATCATCAGCGAACTCGATGCCCGCGGCGTGCCGTATCGATTCAGCCAAGGCGGCCAGGCGCTCCTGGTTCCGGGCGATCAGGTGCATAGCCTGCGCATGCAGCTCGCTGAGCAGGGGCTGCCGCGCGGCGGCAATGTCGGCTTCGAGCTGATGGAGGATCAACCCTTCGGCATCAGCCAGTTTGCCGAACAGGTCAACTTCCAACGCGGGCTAGAAGGGGAACTTTCGCGCTCGATCGAGTCGCTCGCCCCGGTGGAGGAGGCCCGCGTGCATATCGCCATGGCGCGGTCCTCGGTATTCGTGCGCGAGCGCGAGCCGGCCAAGGCCTCGGTGGTGCTCACCCTGTTCGGCGGGCGCAGCCTGAGCGAAGGCCAGGTCGACGCCATCCGGCATTTCGTCGCCAGCAGCGTGCCGGAACTCGCCACCGAGGAGGTGACCATCGTCGATCAGCGCGGGCGCATGCTCTCGCGGACCCACGATCCGGACAAGATGGACGTCACCCAGCTGGAGTACCGCAACGAGGTCGAGCAGGGCTACCAGCGCCGCATCGAAGAGATCCTGGAGCCCCTCTTCGGCCGCGACCGGGTGCGCGCGCGGGTCTCGGCGCAGATCGATTTCTCACACCGCGAGGAGACTTCCGAGCGCTATGCGCCGAATCAACCTCCAAACGAGGCATCGGTCCGCAGTCGCCAATCCAACGTCAGCTATACTGGCGATGACGATCTGGTCGGTGGCATTCCGGGCGCGCTCAGCAATACCCCGCCGGGCGTTGCCCCCTCGCCGATCGACCTGCCGGAACCGGAGGAACCAGACGACGAGGCGCAAGATGCGGCCGCAGAGGATGACGCAGAGGATGACGAAGAGGAGAATGGCGCGGCGGCGCCCTTCGCCGGCACCAACAGCTTGCAGCGCGATGACGTGGTCAACTACGAGGTCGACCGCAACGTCGCCCATGTCCGCCAACAGCGCGGACAGCTGCGGCGCATCTCGGCCGCGGTGGTGGTCGATCACCGCAACGAACTGGACGCCGACGGCGAGTGGCAGACTGTGGCGCCGAGCGAGGAGGAGCTTGCACAGGTGGAACGCCTAGCCCGCGAGGCAATGGGATTCTCGGCCGAACGCGGCGATAGTATCGCGGTCGTCAGCCGCCCCTTCAGCCGCCAGGATCGCGGTCCTGCGCCTGAGTGGTGGCAAGACCCCGAGACGATCCGCCTCGCGGTCATGCTGAGCGAACCGCTGCTGTGGCTCCTCGGGTTCCTGCTGGTCTATCTGCTCCTGCTGCGTCCCTTCATCAGGCACTACACGCGCCCGCCGCAGCCGCCGGAAGCCAGCGAGCCCGAGGTGGACACCACGGTTGGCGATGAAGACGAGGACGAGGATCAAGACGCGGAAGACGCCGAGATCTACGAGAAGCCGCGTCGCAATAAGGCCTTGGGCTATCAACAAAAGCTCGCCGAATTGCGTGAAATGGCACAACGCGATCCGCAGATCATCGCCATGATCGTGCGCAACTGGTTGAAGACATGAGTCCCGCCGAGACCCAGACCCAACCCCAACAGGCCGATCCCCTCGAAGGCTTGAGCGGCGCGCAGCGCAGCGCGATCCTGATGCTCGCGTTGCATGACGACGATGCTGCCGAGGTCTTCAAGCACCTGTCGCAACAGGAGGTGCAGGACGTCAGCACCGCGATGACCCAGCTCAGCCAGATCTCCCACGCGCAGATGAACGCGGTGTTGGAGGCCTTTATCAATGAGCAGGACGAATACATCGCGCTGAAGAACTCCAACGAATACATCCGCTCGGTACTGAGCAAGGCGCTCGGCGAGGAGCGCGCGGCGAGCCTGCTCGAGGACATCTTCGAGCACAAGAGGGGCTCGGGCATCGACACCCTGAATTTGATGGAGGCGTCGATGGTCGCGGAGATGATCCGCGACGAACATCCGCAGATCATCGCCACCGTGCTGGTCCATTTGGAGCGGAAACAAGCATCGGCGGTGTTGGAGCAGTTCGACGACAAGCTGCGCAATGACGTGGTCCTGCGTATCGCCACCTTCAGCGGCGTACAGCCCGCCGCCCTGCAGGAACTCACCGAGGTGCTGACGGGCATGCTCGACGGCCAGACCCTGAAACGCAGCAAGATGGGCGGTATCCGCACGGCAGCCGAGATCCTCAATATCATGAACACCACGCAGGAAGAGGCGGCGATCGAGGCGGTACGCGCGCACAACGAGGAGCTGGCGCAGAAGATCATCGACGAGATGTTCCTGTTCGAGAACCTCATCGAACTCGACGACCGCAGCATCCAGCTCCTGCTCAAGGAGATCGACACCGACAGCCTGGTGGTGGCGCTGAAGGGCGCGCCCGAGGATCTGGTCGAGACCTTCCTGCGCAACATGTCCACGCGCGCGGCGGATATGGTGCGCGAGGACATGGAGGCGCGCGGACCGATGCGCGTCTCGCAGGTCGAGGCCGAGCAGAAGGCCATCCTGCAAGTGGCGCGGCGCCTCGCGGAGAGCGGCGAGATCATCATCGGCGGCGGCGACGACACCTATGTCTGAGGCCGACGCCAAGCTCGGGCAGGAAGGCGAGGTGCCTTGGCGGCGCTGGCAGATGGACGAATTGGTCCCATCGCGGCGCAATGCGAGCGACAGGAATGCCGGTCAGGCAACGGCTCGGTCGCCGGCAACGCCAAGCAAGCAAGAGGCCGAGCGCAAGGCGGCTGACGGGCCTGCCCGGACATCACCCGCCAAACCGCCGCAAACAACCGCTCAGGCCAAACTCGATCAGGCCAAGCAACGCCGCGCGGCGGCGCAACGCAAGGCGGCGCTCGAGGCCGAGCGCAAGAAAGCGCGCGAAGCCGGTTATCAGGAGGGCTATCGCGAGGGTCTGCAAGCCGGGCAAAGCGAAGGCCATACTCAAGGTCATGCCGAAGGTCACGCCCAAGGGTTGGCGCAAGGCCGGGAGGAGGCGCGACAAGAACTCCAGCAACGGCTGCAAGAGACGCTCGATCCGGTGCGCAATCTCGCCACCCACTTTAGCCAGGCGCTCGCCCAACTCGACGATGACATCGCGAGCGAACTCGTCGAGTTGGCGCTGGCGACCGGACGTCATCTAGCCGGTGCCGCGTTGGAGGCGCATCCGGCGCAAGTGGTGGAACTGGTGCGCCAGCTGCTGCACAGCGAGCCGGCCATGTTTGGGCGTCCTCGGCTGTGGCTCCATCCCAAGGATCATGCACTGGTCAGCCAGGCCCTCGGCCAAGAGCTGGAGGCTGCTGGCTGGGCGCTCCAGCCCGACGATCAGGTCAGCCGCGGCGGCTGCCGCGTCACCAGCGCCAACGGCGAGCTGGATGCGACCTGGGAGTCGCGCTGGGAGTCGGTGCGCCAGCAAGTGCGCGGGCGTTCATCCACGAGCGAGATCGCGGCGGCGGCCGGCGAGCTGATGGCCGCCGCGGATGCGGCCTCCAACCCATGAGCGCCCTCGTCCATGAGCGCCCTCGCTAGCAACCGCCAAGCCAACCTCACTCCGCATACCAAGCGCTGGGGAGAATCGCTGACCCGGGTGCGTGCGCGCATCGAGGTCGCCCAGCCCTGGCGCGCCAGCGGGCGGGTGATGCGCGCCACCGGGCTCATCATCGAAACCGTTGGGCTACGGGTCCCGCTCGGTGGCGGCTGCCTGATCGAACTGCCCGCGCCTGCGGGCGACGAGGAACCGCGCTTCGCCGAGGCCGAGGTGGTGGGCTTCTCGGACGAAAAGCTCTTCCTCATGCCCCTGGCCGGGATCGCCGGTCTGCAACCAGGCGCGCGCGTCTTCGCGCTCGGCGAAGGCACGCGCGGCAGCGCGCGCCGGTTTCCGCTCGGCGAGACGCTGCTAGGACGGGTGGTGGATGGCAACGGCGAGCCGCTCGACGGGCTCGGCGCACTCGACGACGCGCCTTATGGGCATCTCGTGGCGGCGCCGCTGAACCCGCTCGCCCGCGCGCCCATCGAACAGCAGATCGATGTCGGCATCCGCGCCATCAATGCCCTGCTCAGCGTCGGCGTCGGCCAGCGCATGGGGCTGTTTGCCGGCTCGGGCGTGGGCAAATCGGTCCTGCTCGGCATGATGGCGCGCTATACCCGCGCGGATGTCATCGTGGTGGCGCTGATCGGCGAGCGCGGCCGCGAGGTGCAGGACTTCATCGACAACATCCTGGGCAAGGAAGGGTTGCGGCGCGCGGTCGTGGTCGCGGCTCCGGCCGATACCTCGCCGTTGCAGCGGTTGCAAGGCGCCTCCTACGCCACGCGGCTCGCCGAGTGGTTCCGCGATCAGGGCCGCGCAGTGCTGCTGATCATGGACTCGCTGACCCGCTTTGCCATGGCCCAGCGCGAGATCGCGCTGGCGGTGGGCGAACCGCCCGCCACCAAGGGTTATCCGCCCTCGGTCTTTGCCAAGATGCCGAATCTGGTCGAGCGTGCCGGCAACGCCGCCCGCGGTGGCGGCTCGATCACCGCCTTCTACACGGTCCTCACCGAGGGCGACGATCAGCAGGACCCGATCGCCGATGCCGCGCGCGCCATCCTCGACGGCCACATCGCGCTCTCGCGCGAGCTCGCCGACGCCGGGCATTATCCGGCCATCGATATCGAAGGCTCGATCAGCCGCGCGATGACGGCGATCGTCGATGAGCGTCAACAGCGTCAGGCGCAGCGTTTCAAGCAACTGTTCTCGCGCTATCAACGCAATCGCGACCTCATCAGCGTTGGCGCGTATAGTCCAGGGCATGACGCGGGTCTCGACGAGGCGGTCCAGCGCTATCCGCAGCTCGAAAGCTTTTTACAACAGGGAATCGAACAATCAGCCAGCGTCGCCGACGCACGGAAAGCGCTAGCGGCTGTCATCGGACAGTAGCGGAGGAGATCTATAGATGGCATCGACACCACTGGATACGCTCACCGAACTCGCCCGCGAAGCGCGCGACCAGGCGGGACAGATTCTTGCCAACGAGCGCAACAATGAGCGCCTGGTGGCGCAGCAGCTCGAATCCCTGGGCAATTATCGCCAGGAGTACGCGCAACGGCTGCAGCAGGCCATGTGTCAGGGCATCGATCCTGCTACCATGCGCAACTATCAGCAGTTCATGAGCGCGTTGGACGACGCCCTAGCGCGTGCCCACCAGGCGCTCATCGACCAGCAACAGCGGGTCACGAAGACGCGCAAGCAATGGCAGAACAAGCAGTGTAAGCTATCCTCCTACGAGACGCTGACTGCTCGCCGGGTCTTACAGGAGCAACTCGCGGCGGCCCGCCAGGAACAGCGTCTCACCGATGAGTTTGTCACCAATCGGGAAGTTCGGCGTCGGCTGCAACATCAGGATGCCTAAATCGCGCATCTCGCATGAGGAAGATCTCTGATGGATATCCAGCTTCTACTGTCCTCGATCAGGGACCAGGCCTCGGCCGGCAGGCCTGCTGAGGCGAGGGCGCAGTCCCAGTTCCAGCTCCAATCGCAGCCGCAGTTCCACCAGCCGCAATCGTCGCCCCAGGCCAGCACCTTCGCCCAGTATCTGGCACAGGCAGGGCAAAGGCCCGAGATGACCGCGCCGTTGCGCGGTGAGTCGACCCTGGCTGATGCCGGCAACCTGCATCAGGTGCTCGAGGCTGGAGGCGACCGGACTCTGCATCCGCCTCTCGAAGCTGGGGCCAACCTGCGGGGCATGGCGAATGAGCTGTGGGGCATGGCGAATGAGCGTGCCTCCTTGTTCGCTGACTCGAGTCGGAATCGGCTTCATGGCGAGATCAGTTCCCAGCCGGGTGGCCGTTCCCGGCCAAGCGACTTGAGCCAGCCGCTTTCCACCAACGCGTGGATCGCCCTGCTTGCTGACCAGACCTCGTTTGCCGGCTTGTCCTCATCGACTGGCCAGAGTTCGCTGGCTCGCCAGATAGAGTCACTCTCGGCCGACGGATCTGCAGTACCGTTTGCGGAGATGACCAGGGATCTTTCGAACAGCGATTATCAGAGGTTGGTCGCTGAATTGACCAAATCGCTCTCGGCTGAAGACAGGGATGCCCTGCTCGCCCAGCTCAGCGAGCAAGTCGGGCAATTCGAGCAACTTGAGCAATTGCCCGCTGAAGAGTTCCAAGCCCTATTCGCGCAACTCGCCCAAGCGGTTCCTGAGCACCAGCG
>NZ_JBKHDN010000081.1:0-11721 GCF_046541315.1 Halochromatium sp.
CGGCGTGGATTCGCGGACGCGCTGCTGGCGTTCGGCGTCGGCGGGAGTGACGGATAGGGCCCGACAGGGGATCCTTCCTGACAGACCGGAATCGCGGCGTGTATCATACTTGATCGGGAGCCCACTGAATCGAGCCCCAACGGCAGGCAGCATAGGCGGGCTGGCATCGGTCACCTCACGGGGCCACAAGCACACGGAGACCAACCGTCGATGTCTTGGAAACCTCTACTGATTGTCTTGGGCGTCGTTCTGGCCGCTGCTGGTAGCCTCTTCGCCGCCTTCTATTTCAATGCCTTCCTGGTCGACCTCTGGTGGTTCAGCGCGCTCGACTATGGCCTCTACTTCTGGGCACGGATGCTCTATCAATCGATCATCTTCCTGGTCGTCACCCTCTTCTTCTTCCTGCTGTTCTTCCTCAATTTCTGGATCGGGTCGCGCTACCTGGGCGCGGAAACCCCGGCCCATCACGACCTTGAGCAGGGGCAGACGCCGCCCGCGCCGGCGGCGAGCGTGACGAGGCCGAGGTCCAAGTACCAACGGCTGTATGATCAGTTCCAGCGCGGTTCGCTGTGGTTCTACCTCCCCCTCTGTCTTGGCCTCGCCCTCCTGGTCGCGCTGCCGGTGTTCGCGCAATGGGAGCAAGCGCTGCTGTTCTTCTTCGCGCCCAACAGCGGCTTGACCGACCCCGCCTTTGGCAAGGACATCAGCTACTATCTGTTTTCGCTGCCGTTCTTTTCATTGATCTGGCATGAACTGCTCACCGCCTCGCTGATCCTGCTCGTCGGCCTGGTCTCGCTCTATTGGCTCGAACAGCAGATGGTGGCGGGATACGATCAACCGATGCGCCGGGGCGCGAAGATCCACATCGGGCTCGCCATGGGCTTCGTGGTCCTGATCGGCGCCTGGTATTTCGTGATGGATCGCCAGATGCTGCTCTACAGCGACGCGCATGTGCCGATCTTTACCGGCCCTGGCTATGTGGAGATGAACTTCACGCTGGCGCTGATCTGGGCCTGTTTGATCCTGCTCTTGATTCTGGGCGCTTTAGCCATCCTCTATGTCGAAACGCGCAAGGGCCTGATCTGGCTGGTCGCGGTCGCGATCATGTTCGTCGGCACCCTGGCGTTCCGGTATTCGTCGATCACCCCCGAGCTCCTCCAGAAATATGTCGTCAACCCCAACGAACTCGATCTGCAGGGGCCCTACATCCGCCAGAATATCCAAGCGACGCTCGCGGCCTACAATCTGCAAGATGTCGAAACCCGGCGTTATCCGGTGCAGGACATCCCCTGGAATACCAGTGCCACCGAATTCAAGGAAACCCTGGTCAATATTCCCATCTGGGATGAGGTCCAGCTCGGCCAGGTGTTCCAGGAGCTACAGGAGATTCGCGCTTACTACATCTTCAACACCCTCGACGTGGATCGCTATACGGTCAACGACCACTACCAGCAGGTAGCGGTCGCCGCCCGCGAGATCGATCTCGACAAGCTCCCGGACGAATCTCGTAACTGGGTCAACGAATGGATGAAATACACCCATGGTTACGGCGCTGTGATGGCGCCGACCGCGCAAACCCAGGCTGGCGACATCGACTGGCTGATGCACGGCATCCCGCCACGCTCGAACGTCGATCTCGACATCGAGCAGCCGGGCATCTATTACGGCACCGGACCCTCTTCGCCAGTGATCGCGCCGAACGAGAGCGGCGAGATCGATTACGCCAGCGATGACGATCTGGTCCTGTCGGACTACGCGGGCAAGGGCGGCGTGCGTTTCTCGGGCCTGTTCCGACGCGCCATCTTCGCGCTCTATTTCGGCGAGGTGAACCTGATCCTCACCAACCAGATCAACCAGGACAGCCGCATCCTGTTCCGGCGCAATATCGCCGAGCGGATCGCGCACTTGACGCCCTTTCTGCACCTCGATCCCCATCCCTATCCGGTCGTCACCTCCGAGCGGGTCTACTGGATTCAGGATACCTACACCCTCTCTTCCTGGTTCCCCTCTGCATACTCGACGACGGCCGACATCGATGGCAAGAGACGCGAGTTCAATTACATCCGCAATGCGGCCAAGGTCGTGGTCGATGCCTATGACGGTAGCGTCGACTACTACATCACCGAGCCCGACGATCCGATCATTCGCGCCTACGCCCGCGCCTATCCCGGCCTGCTCAAGTCGTTCGACGAGATGCCCCGAGAGCTGAGGCAGCATGTGCGCTATCCGAAACGCCTGTTCAAAACCCAGCTCGAGGTCTACAGCCGTTATCACCAGAAGAAACCCGGCACCTTCTTCAAGCAGGAGGATCTGTGGGAGTTTGCCGAGGTGCAGTGGGAGGACGAACTGCGTGTCATGACGCCCTACTATGTGACGATCAATCTTCTCGATCCGGACCGCTTCGAGTTCAGCCTGCTCGCCCCGATGAATCCCAAGGGCAAGAACAACATGCGGGCCCTGGTGGTGGCCGGAAACGACGGCGACAACTATGGCCGCATCGTCGCCTACACCTTCCCGCGCGGTTCCCTCGTCTATGGTCCCGCGCAGGCGGATGGCTTCATGAAGCAGGACCCGATCGTCACCCAGGAATTCGCGCTCTGGAACCGGCGTGGCGCGCAAGCGGAGCGGGGGCGGCTGATCGTCATTCCGATCGATGGGGTCATCACTTATCTCCAAGGCGTCTTCCTGAAGGCACAGACCGACGCGAACATCCCGCAACTGGTACGCTTCATCAGTAACGTCGGCTATCGGGTCGCGATGGAGCCCTCGCTGGAAGGGGCCTTCACGGCACTGAATCAGGCGGCGTTGTTCGATGAGGACCCGTCTCGGATCGAGCCTGCGGTCCCGCCGCCGGTGCTCCCCGATCGAGAAGACCACCAATCCCCGCAATCGGCGCCCGCCGAGCAGGATTGAGACGGCCATCCCCTGAGACGACCCCCCGTCGAGCAAGCGGTTCTTTTCGTAAAGGATTCCGTGCGACAATCGAGCACTCAGCATTTCCCTACACCAGAGGCAAGCATCGATGCAACCGTCTAACGACCACCGACACATCGTCAGCGCCTACGACTTGGATCTAGCCCATCTTCGCGGCCTGGTTGTCGAGATGAGTGCCGCTGTGGTGCAACAAACACGCACCGCAGTCGAGGCCCTCGCCCAGGGCAGTCATGCCAGCGCAGCCGCCGTCATCGACCGCGACCCGGAGATCGACGCCCAGAGTCTCGCCGCCGATGAAGAGGTCTTTCGGGTCATCGCCAAGCGCCAGCCAGCGGCGATCGACCTGCGCCTGATCTTGGCCACCGCGCGCATCGTCGGCGACCTCGAACGCGCTGGCGACAAGGCCAAGCGGATCGCCAGGCACACCCTCAAGCTGCTCGAGGCCGGGTTCGATCCGCTCCTGCCCGAGCCGGCCCTCGAACTCATGCACCGGCTGATGGAGATCGACTGCGAACTGTTGGAGAGCGCGGTCGCCGGTCTCGTCGAGGCCGATCTCGACAAGGCGATCGCCGTTTTCCGGGCCGACTCGCGGCTCAATGACACCAGCGAACAGTTGCGCGCCGCCCTCCTCGACCCCGCCGCCGGGCTTGCCGGCGATCACTTCGCGGGCCTACTAACGATTACCCACGCGCTCGAGCGAACCGGCAACCATGCCAATAATATCGCCGAGCAGGTCATCTATGTGATCACCGGTGACGATGTGCGCTATCGCAACCGCGAGCTGCTGATCGACAGCCTCGGCAGTCGGCGCCCCGCCTAGCCGACGCGCGGTCCGATCCGTTCTCGCCGAATCTGAGGATAGCCCCGGCCTCGCGCCGGGGCCGTCGTGTCGTTCCGAGCTTAGCCGAAACGCCCGGTGATGTAGGCCTCGGTCAGCTTGTGCTGGGGCCGGTTGAAGATGTCGTCGGTGGTGCCGACCTCGACCAGGTCGCCGAGATGGAAATAGGCGGTGCGCTGGGAGACACGCGCCGCTTGCTGCATCGAGTGGGTGACGATGGCGATGGTGTACTGCTTGCGCAGCTCGTCGATCAATTCCTCGATGACCGCCGTGGCAATGGGGTCGAGCGCCGAGGCGGGCTCGTCCATCAGGATCACCTCGGGCGAGACCGAGATCGCCCGCGCAATGCACAGGCGCTGCTGCTGACCGCCGGAGAGCCCGGTGCCGGCGGCATCGAGCCGGTCCTTGACCTCGTTCCAGAGGCCCGCGCGCTGCAGACTGATCTCGACCAGCTCGTCGAGTTCGGCGCGATTGTTGGTCAGCCCGTGGATGCGCGGCCCGTAGGCGATGTTCTCGTAGATCGATTTCGGGAACGGGTTCGGCTTCTGGAACACCATGCCGACGCGCGCCCGCAGCGGCACCACATCGAGACCGCGGTCCATGATCTCCTCCCCGTCGAGCTTGATCGAGCCCGTGACGCGCGCTACCGGGATGGTGTCGTTCATCCGATTCAGGCAGCGCAGGAAGGTCGATTTACCGCAGCCCGACGGGCCGATCATCGCGATGACCTCGTGGCGGCCGATGTCCAGACTGACGTTCTTGATCGCATGATTGTCGGCGTACCAGACGTTGACATCGCGGCACACCATGCAAGGATTCGGTGAGCTGATCTCGCCGACAGTGGTGGTGGTGGACTGATCCCGGGACAGGCTGTCGGCGGTGAAATGGCCGGGTTTCTCGGCGATTGCTTCGGCGGTGGTATTCATAGGGAACGGCTCGGAAGATGGCTCGGGTGACACGCTCGCCGCCGGTGTCTCGACGGCATTCGTGGCGTGATGCGGGTCGTTCATGCCTTGCTTATGCATTTTACAGCAACGGGGCAAAGACCCGCACTGATGATTACCAACGCCGCTCGAAGCGTCGGCGCAGCAGCACGGCGGTCAGGTTCATCAGGATCAGGAAGGCCAGTAGCACCATGATCGCCGCCGAGGTCCGCTCGACGAACGCGCGCTCGGGGCTGTCCGCCCACAGGAAGATCTGCACCGGCAACACCGTCGCGGCATCGGTGAAGCCCTGCGGTATGTCGACGATGAAGGCGATCATGCCGATCATCAGCAAGGGCGCAGTCTCGCCAAGCGCCTGGGCCATGCCGATGATGGTGCCGGTCATCATGCCCGGCAGGGCGAGCGGCAGCACATGATGCATGCGCGTCTGCAGCGGCGAGGCGCCGACGCCGAGCGCGGCCTCGCGGATCGACGGCGGCACCGATTTCAGCGCCGCCCGACTGGCGATGATGATGGTCGGCAGCGTCATCAGGGTCAGCACCATCGACGCCACCAGCGGTGTCGAGCGCGGCACGCCGAAGAAATTGATGAACACCGCCAGACCGAGCAGACCGAACACGATCGAGGGCACCGCCGCGAGGTTGTTGATATTGACCTCGATGAAATCGGTGATGCGATTCTTCGGCGCGAATTCCTCCAGATACAGGGCCGCACCGACCGCGATCGGGAACGAGAACAGCAAGGTCAACACCAGGGTGTAGAACGACCCCATCACCGCGCCACCGATACCCGCAAGCTCGGGCTCGCGCGAGGTGCCACCGGTGAAGAACGGCATGTTGAAGCGTTTGCTGATCAGGTCCGCGTACTCCAAATGCAAGATCCAGGCGATCTGCTGATCGCTCAGTCGCCGCGCATCTTGCGGGGTGGTCAGCTCGATCGTCTGCCAGGTGCCTGGCTCGGCCGGCTCGGTTGAGGCCGGCGGCACCAGCACCTCGCCGCGCACGCGGTCCGCCTCCAGGGCCACCAGCTTGATCAGCCCGTCGTTGACGCGCAGCAGGAAGCTCGGCGCCTCGGCACTCAGGATCAGTTCATCGTCGCTCGCCGCCTCGTCGCGCAGGTCCTGGATCTGCTTCTCCAGGCGGTCGATCTTGCGTCCTCTGCGATCGATGTCACGCTCGATTTCGGCCGCTTGCTCTTCCGGCAGATCGGTTTGTGCGAGCTGTTGATCCTGAAGCTCGCGATCGCTTTGCTCCAGCCCTTGCTGGCGCTCAAGCTCGTCGGCGGCGTCGCTGATCCGCTGACGGGCCTGCTCGAGCAGCGGCCCAAGCCCCTCGTCGGAGACGCGCACGACGACCTCCTCGCCGATCGCGTCAAGCTCGCCCTCGAGCCTGGCGACCCCCTCGCCATCGGCGCTCACGACCGGGGTCATACGTCCCTTCATGAACACGTCGACATCGTCATCGGCGAGCAGACTCACCGAGCGCTCGCTGCCGATCACCGTCGGGTCTTGCGCCACGAGTTCGCGCAATTGCCGCGGCGCACCAGGGCTCATCAACTTATCCAGATTGCGCCGTTGCTCGCGTCCGGTGACCTCCGGGAACTCGGCGCGCAAGGCGTCGCGGGCGAGCTTGAGGAAATTCACCGAGCGCAGTTGGCTCGCGATCTCGGACTCGTCCAACTCGCCATCGCGCAAGTCGCCGTTTGGATCAATGGCTTCGGCCTCGAACGCCACGGGCAGTTCCAGATAGCTCTGAAAGAAGGCGCTGTAGCCATTGCTGACGATGTTGATGAACAGGATCGCGACGAAACTGAGCCCCAGCACGACGGCGCTGGCCCCGAGCAGCCGGAACCGACGCTCGGTGCCATAACGCCGTTTCAGGCTGGCCTCGACGATCTCGCGCGGACTGCGGCTCGCGCCGCTGGCGGTGGTGGTCTTAGTCATACTGTTCTCGATACTTGCGCACGATGTGCAGCGCGATGACGTTAAGGATCAGGGTCACGACGAAGAGCGTGAGGCCGAGCGCGAAGGCGGCCAGGGTCTTGGCGCTGTCGAACTCCTGGTCACCGGTGAGCAGGGTGACGATCTGCACCGTCACCGTGGTGACGCTCTCGAGTGGGTTCGCGGTCAGGTTCGCGGCCAGACCGGCGGCCATCACCACGATCATGGTCTCGCCGATGGCACGCGACACCGCCAGCAGCACGCCGCCGACGATGCCCGGCAGCGCCGCCGGGAAGATCACCCGGCGGATGGTCTCGGACTGGGTCGCGCCGAGCGCGTAGGAGCCGTCGCGCAGCGACTGCGGCACGGCGTTGATTACATCCTCGGAGAGCGAGGAGACGAACGGGATGATCATGATGCCCATCACCAGACCCGCCGCGAGCGCGCTCTCCGAGGCGATATCCAGCCCAATGCTCTGGCCAAAATCGCGAAAAAACGGCGCCACGGTCAACGCGGCGAAGAAGCCATAGACCACGGTCGGGATGCCGGCCAGGATTTCGAGCACCGGCTTGGCCCAGGCGCGAATCATGCGCGGCGCGTATTCGGCCAGATAGACCGCCGAGAGCAGCCCGATCGGCACCGCCAGCAGCATGGCGATGAACGAGATCAGCAGGGTGCCGGTGAATAGCGGGATGGCGCCAAAGGCCCCCGAGGCACCCACCTGCTCGGCCCGCAAGGCGATCTGCGGACTCCATCGGGTGCCGAACAGGAACTCGGTCCAGGGCACCTTCTGGAAGAAGCGGAGCGACTCGAACAGCACCGACAGCACGATGCCGAGCGTGGTCAGGATCGCGAGCAAGGAGCACAGGATCATCACCAGCATCAGGATCGATTCGACCCGATTGCGAGCGCGAAAGCTGGGCTTGGTATGCTGCCAGGCCCAAGCCATGCCGGCGAGGACGAAGGCGCCAGTCAGCGCCCAGAGGCTGAGCGTGGCAATCTGCTGGAGCTGTTGGAAGCGAGCCGCGGCCGCCTCGACCTCGGGACTCGGGTCACGCCCCATCGAGTTGCCGCTGGCCAGGTTGCGGATGTCGCTGGTGAGCAGGCTCAACTGCCCCTCGGAGAGATCGGCGGTCACCTCCGGCGGCAGCTCGGCGAGCGTCAGCGCGGTGAGGATCTGCCCCTGCAGGCCGACCCAGAGCAGCAGCAGCAACAGCGCCGGGAGGCCGACCCAGAGCGCTGCGTAGTAGCCGTAGTAGGCCGGCAACGAGTGCAGGCGATTGATCTGAGAGACGCCGCCGACGACGCCGATCGCGCGTTGGCGTCCGATGTAGTAGGCCAGCCCCATGGCGGCCAGAACGATGAAAAACAACAGCGTGGAGTTCATAGCGGCGCGCGTGCGTTGCGAAGGACGACGAAAACGGGAGTGCGATCATGGAAGACGCCGACGGCCCTGCGGACCGTCGGCGTTCAATCAGCCAGGATGACGCGACCACGCGGCACCCTGCTTCGACGAGCTAGACCTTATTCGGGGCTCGACATCGGCTCCAGGTTGCGGACTCGCTTGGCAATCTTCTTGCGCATGTCCTCGGGCAGCGGAACCAGGCCCTTAGGCGGCAGGTAACCGTCCGGACCCCAGGCATGCTCGCTGGTGAACTCGTTCGCGTACTCCTGGATGCCCGGAATGGTGCCGACATGGGCATTCTTGATATAGAATTGCAGCGAGCGCGAGACCGGATAGTCGCCGCTGGCGATATTGTCGAAGGTCGGCTTGACGCCATCGATGATGCTGCCCTGCAGCTTATCGGTATTCTGATCCAGGAAGCTGAAGCCGAAGATGCCGAGCGCGTCCTCGTTCGCTTCGAGCTTCTGCACGATCAGGTTGTCGTTCTCGCCGGCCTCGACATAGGCGCCATCCTCGCGAACGGTGTGGCAGATCGACTTGTATTTCGACTTGTCCTCGCCCTTGATGTCGGCGATCCAGTCGAAGGTCTTGCAGCCACCCTCCATCGCGATCTCGGCGAAGGCGTCACGGGTGCCAGAGGTCGGCGGCGGGCCGAGCACCTCGATGGCGACATCGGGCAGATCCGAGTTCACATCCTTCCAGGTCTTGTAGGGGTTCGCGACCAGCTCCTCGCCGCCATCCGGGTCCGGCACGTCCTTGGCCAGCGCCAAGAACAGATCACGCAGCGACACTTCGAACTGATCGGCCTCCTTGGAGTTGGCGATGGCGATGCCGTCGTAACCGATCATGACCTCGGTGATCTCCTCGACGCCATTCTCTTGGCAGGTCTCGAACTCGGAGACCTTCATCCGGCGCGACGCATTGGTGATATCGGGCTCATCGACGCCGACGCCGGCGCAAAACAGCTTCAGGCCGCCGCCCGAGCCGGTGGACTCGATCTTCGGGGTGTTGAACTCGGTGGTCTCACCGAAGCGTTCGGCGACCGTGGTCGCGAACGGGAACACGGTCGAGGAGCCGACGATGTTGATGGTATCGCGAGCCAGGGCCTGCGACGAGAAGGCGAGCGTGCCAAGAACAGTGACGGTCAGTGCAGATAACTTCATGGAGCGTCTCCATTAGCGGGTGTGTCGAGACTCCTATTGTGTGCCCTGAATGTTTTCATAGTATGACTTTTTTATTGCGATTTGATGACATCGCCAGGGTCCGCTTAGCCGTCTCGCGAGACGGGTGGCCCGGGCCTTGAACCCAGAAGCCGGATCAATTCGATCGGCGCCAGCACCCGCTGGGGCGGCGCGGCGCCAAAACAGACCTGGATCAGGGTATCGACCAATGTCTGGCCCTGGGCGCCGCGTCCGAATAGCCGGTCGAACACCCAGGGCGTGAACGCATACCGCTGCGCCAGCCGCATGAGCAAGAAGAGCGCCCGAAAACGCCCTCGTAGGTCGCGGGAATAGCCGGCGAGCGCGGCGGCTGGCAGCGGTCCCTCGGCGGGGGCTTGGCGCAGCGCGTCGACGATCGTCGCAGCCGCCAGCGCGGCCGACTCCAGCGCGTAGTCGATGCCCTCGCCGGTGAACGGATTGACCAAGCCGGCCGCCTCGCCCACCGCGATCAGGCCCGCGGCGCGCGTCGGCGCGCTGAGGAAATCGCTGCGGATCGGATAGCCGGCGATGGCGCTCGCCCGCTGGCCGTTGGCGCCGAGGCGCGCCAACGCGGGATGCTCGCGCAAGAGCCGGGACAGCATCGAGGCCGCGTTGACGCCGCCGCTGCCGCTATACCAGTAGCCGAGGTTGGCGCTGTTCGGCCCGGTCGGGAACAGCCAAGCATAGCCCGGCAAGGGCAGATGATCGAAGAAAAAGCGCAGATCCGGCCCCGGCGACGGCATCGCCGGCAGATAGCAGCGCGCGGCGATGCTATGCACCGGGCCGCGCGGCGTCAGCGGCGTGTGCTTGATCAGTGACAGCGCGGCGCCGGTCGCGATGACCACGAGCCGCGCCGGCAGCCGCTCGCCCTCGAGTTCGACCCCGCCGCCCGGGCACAGGGCGCGCACATGCCCGACGCAAAACCGCGCCCCCGCCGCCAGCGCCTGCCGTTGCAGCAGATGATCGAAGCGCCGGCGCGGCAACACCAGGGTGCGGTTCGGCAGCGCGCCATCGCCGGTGATCGCCGTCTCGGCCTCGGCGCCGCCGGGCGCGCGAAAGCGAATCCGGGTCGCCGAATGGGCCTCGGCGGCGACCGCGTCCAACAGCCCCAATTCGATCAGCGCCTGCTGAGCGCGCGGACTCAGGCCATCGCCGCAGACCTTATCGCGCGGAAACGCCGATTTATCGATCAACAGCGTGGAAACGCCAGCCCGCGCAAGATGATAGGCGGTCGCGCTGCCAGCGGGGCCGGCGCCGACGACGATGACTTGCGGGTGCTGATCCATCTGTCTGGCCTCCAGGCGCTCAGGTGCAAGCCGCCGATCAAGTTGGACGCTGACCAGGCTGAACGCTGACCGGGCCGATCAGCGCGCACAGCGCGGCACGCGCAGGCGCCGATGCGCCAACTCGCCGCCACAGGGCTGTCCGCGCACCTCGGCGAGCACCCGACCCGCGCCATCGCTCAGGCGCCAATCGGCGACCCCGATCTCCTCGCCGATGAAGAAATGGCGCACCACGAGGCGGCTGCGACGCAGCAGCGCAATGCGGTGCAGCACGCGACTGTCCAGGGTCAACCGCAGCCCGTCGGCCTCGGCCTCGATGCGCCGCCGCAGCGGCCGGCGCGCGCCCAGCACCGGATCGACGCTCTGTTCCACCCACTCCAGCCGCAGCGCCTCGGCACCGAAGCGATGCTGGCGAGGCTCGCCATCCTGTCGCCAGCAGACCTCGAGATAGCGCAGCGCCTGGCTGCCCGGATAGGTTTGCAGCACCAGCGCCTCGCCGGTCTCGGCCTTGGGCACGAAGAGAAAATCCCAGCCCTGCCAGGGCAGCGGCCGAATCCCGAAGCTATGCTCCGCGTAGCCATCGGCGCCCCGCCAGGCGAGGCGCACGGGGCCAGCCCGAAGACGCGCGCGCAAGGCCGCCGAGGCATAGGATGGATGCTCGCCTCCGGGCGCTTGCGCGAGCCCGTCCAGCAGATCGGGCTGAAGCGCCAGCTCGCCGTCCGCGCGCGCCACCGGCGCCGCGCATTGGACCTGCCAATGCGCGCCGAGCGCGCGCCCGAGCCAGCCGTCGAGCCTGTCGAACGCGCTGGGCAAGGCGACGCCAGGCAGGCCGGCATGCGACAGATGCAGCGTCAGGCCGGCGCCGGCCTCGATCCGCAGCGTTGCCCGCGCCGCATCCGCTTGTTCCAGCTCGAGGCGACACCGCGCATCGCTGGCGCGCAGTCCGCCGGTGGCGGATGGGCCGCCGCCGGGCGCGTCGAACGCGCAGGAGGCGGGCGCGAACAGGTGCATCCAGCACAGCTCGGCGGTCTCGTCCCCGAACAGCGGGCTAGTGTCGGGATCAGCGCCAGCATCGATACCAGAATCAATACCAGTATCAATACCAGCATCGACGCCAGTATCGACGCCAGCGCCTCCGGCCGCCGTGCTCGGCAAACGCGGGCGATCGATCACCCCGGC